>CANRFW010000001.1 GCA_947630035.1 uncultured Clostridia bacterium
AGGGGGGTGGGCACCGAGGAAAGGGCGGTTCCAAAGAAAGCCCTCCCCCTGCGTCAGGGGGAGGGGTAGGGGTGAGGGTCCGCCCTCGAATACCGCTTACCTCTTGGCCTCTCCTCGAGGACGCCGTAGGCGTGCCTTGCGCTGAAGCTCCGCCGTTTTCGGCGGTGATGAGGCGGTAGAAATGGGGTACACCTTTTTATACACCTCATCCGTCACGGCAAGGGCAGCCGTGACACCTTCCCCTCACAAGGGGAAGGCAAGGACGGGCGCCCGCCTCCACGTCACCCCGAGCGTAGTCGAGGGGTGACCGCATTACCGCACGTCATGTCTCGACTACGCTACTTCGCCTATGGCTCGTGCCGCCCTTGGATAGCATTCATAGCTGCGGGCGGGGCGACATGACGTGCGTCCTGTGGCGTCCTCGAGGAGAAGACGAGGGCAGGGCGGGGTCCTCATTCCGAACGGAGCCGTAGGCGGAGTGAGTGAATCTTCCCATGAAAGATACGCTCCGCCGCTATGCGGCGTCGGTATGAGGAGAAGGGTGTCGCGTAACACCGGCCCCCTCCGCGGGAGGGGGGTAGGGGGGTGGGCACGAACCGCTTATATACGTCATGTCGTCCCGACTGTATACGTCATGTCGAGCATCGTCGAGACATGACACGTTTATACCACGTCACCCCTCGACTGCGCTCGGGGTGACGTGGCGGGACGGGGTGACGTGCGTTCCGCCCGCATGTACAATACGTCATTCCGACGCCGCGCCTTTTGCGGCGGAGGAAACTCATCTTATTGAACGACACGGAGGACACCTCATCCGTCACGGCAAGGGCAGCCGTGACACCTTCCCCTCACAAGGGGAAGGCAAGGGCGGGGCGTAAAAATTTGTGCAGTTTGTACAACTTGCAACCCCATCTTTGTAGAGATTTTTACTTGAATTTTCCCCCCGTTTCGTGTACAATAATATCATAAAATCAAGCTTTCCAAAAGGGAGGAAGTTATGTCCGGTCTGTTACTCAAAGGCATCAACAAAATCTACCCCGGCGGCAACCAGGCAGTCTTCAATTTCTGCCTCGACATCCGGGACAAGGAATTCATCGTCTTCGTCGGTCCTTCCGGCTGCGGTAAGTCTACGACCCTCCGCATGATCGCCGGCCTCGAAGAGATCTCCTCGGGCGAGCTGTATATCGACGGCAAGCTCGTGAACGACGTCGTCCCCAAGGACAGAGATATCGCGATGGTCTTCCAGAACTACGCGCTCTATCCCCACATGTCCGTGTACGACAACATGGCGTTCGGCCTCAAGCTCCGCAAGGTCCCGAAGGACGTCATCAACGAAAAGGTCAAGGCGGCTGCCGAGATCCTCGGTATCACCGATTACCTCTCCCGCAAGCCGAAGGCTCTTTCGGGTGGTCAGCGCCAGCGTGTTGCGCTCGGCCGTACGATCGTCCGTGAACCCAAGGTCTTCCTTCTCGACGAGCCTCTCTCCAACCTCGATGCGAAGCTCCGTGCGCAGATGCGTACCGAAATCTCCAAGCTCCATGTCCGCCTTGCGACGACGTTCATTTACGTCACGCACGACCAGATCGAGGCCATGACGATGGGTACCCGTATCGTCGTCATGAAAGACGGGTTCATGCAGCAGGTCGATACCCCTCAGAACCTCTACGATTACCCGATCAACCTCTTCGTTGCGGGCTTCATCGGCACGCCCCAGATGAACTTCTTCAAGAAGTCCACCATCACGCAGGATGCGAGCGGCAAGGTCTATGTCAACTTCATCGGCGGCAACAAGATCGTTCTTCCCAAGTCCATGGTCGCGAAGATCAAGAACTTCGAAGAATACGTGAACACCGATAAGCTCGTCACCCTCGGCGTCCGTCCCGAGGATATCCATGAGGACGATCTCTTCATCTCCAACTCGCCCGAGACCGTTGTGAAGGCGAAGATCGAAGTCATCGAGAAACTCGGCGCCGAGACGCAAATCTACTGCGACCTCGACTACGAGAGCGACAAGAACTCCGTCGTCGACAATGCGGCGCAGATGATCGCGAAGATCTCCTCCCGTGCGACCGTGGAACTCGGCGAGATCGTGGAGCTTGCGTTCGACGCACAGCACATTCACCTCTTCGACGACTACACCGAAGCGACGATGCTGGAGCGCGACGAGCATTACGACGTGATCCCCGAGAATGCAGAGGGTGCGGCGTTCGTACCTCCTACACCTCAGGAGATGAAGGAAATGATCGACAAGGCGCGCGTCGTCACCAAGGAGATGAAGCGCGAGGCGAAGCGCCAGGCGAAGTTCGCCGCGAAGAAGGCGGAGGCCGAAAGAAAGGCCGCCGAGGAAGCGGGCGAGGTCGAGGAGACCGAGACGCCTTCCGACGACGAACCCAAGAGCGAAGAGTAAAACTCCGTAACACAAAAGAGCGTTTGCCGCGCGGCAGGCGCTCTTTTTTTGGCTTTTTCCGCGAAAGGATTGACAAAACCCGCGGAAACGGCTATCATAGAGGGAAGAACAGAAAGGGGAGGGAAGCCGCATGTGGTGGAACGTGATCGTTGATGCGCTCTTGGATACGCTCTGGCTTTTTCCTTTTCTCCTTCTCCTCTATATCCTCATCGAGCTGATGGAGCATAACACGCGGCTCGGGAAGCCCTTCAAGGCGCTCTCTGGCAAGTGTGCGCCCCTCATCGGCTCGGCGGCGGGGCTTGTCCCCATGTGCGGATTTTCGGTGATGGCGGCCAAGCTCTACCGTCACCGCCATATCACCCTCGGCGCCCTCTTCGCCGTCCTCATCTCGACGAGCGACGAGGGGCTGCTCGTCCTTCTCCTCTCCACGGCGGGGGGGTTCGGCTGGGCGGACAAGGGCATCGCGATAGGGCTATTATGCGGCATCAAGCTCCTCTTGGGCATTCTCATGGGGTACGCGGTCGACCTCGTCGGTGCGCGGAAACGCCACGTCGCCCCCCTGCCCGAACCCGCCGAACATGAACACGAACATGAACACGGCCACGACCACGATGAGGACGAAGAGGACCACGAACACGGCAACTGTGAGTGTGCGGAGCTTTCGGTGTGCGAGCATAAAAAGGTAAGCACCTTGCGGCTCTACCTCCTTTCGCCCCTCCTGCACGCCCTGCAAGTGGCGGCGTTCGTCCTCCTCGCCAACCTCATTTTCGGGTTCCTCATCTACGGGATCGGCGAGGACAGGCTCGTTGCCTTTTTGCAGGCGGACGGCTTCTATTGGGCACAGCCCGCCGTCTGTGCGCTCGTGGGGCTTATCCCCAACTGCGCCTCCTCCGTCCTCCTCGCGGAGACCTATGCCCTCGGCGGCATCGGCTTCGGCGGCCTCCTCGCGGGGCTTACGGTGAACGCGGGGCTTGGCTATCTCGCCCTCTTCCGCGGGAAAAAGGAACTCGGGCGGGCGTTTGCGATCGTGGGCGGCATGCTCGCGCTCTCCCTTGCGGCGGGGTACGCCGCGAATGCAATTTGGCTTTTGATATAAACGGGGCAGCAGCCCCTGCGGAGGAACCATGCGATTTTATCCTTCCGTACCGAAGAGAAACCCCGGAGCGGGGGACGGAAGGATTGGATTTTGCACGGTGGAGGATGGGGTCCGCGAGACCCTTTCGCGCACGGCGGGCAGGGCGCTCTTCGTGACGGACGGCACGGCGCTTGCCGCGTTCTCCTCCGTCTCCTCCCCCCGCGCGACCTTCCTCGTTTACGACGGGGACGCCCTCCCGCTCTTCTGCCTTGCGGACGGGGTGGGGTGCATCCTCGTTGCGGGGAGCGGGGAGACCGTCCGCGCCGCGCGGTACTTCGCGGAGGCGTGTTCCGTACCCTGTGCGATCTTCCCCGCCGAGGCCGCCTCGGACGGCGTTTTTGAGGACATGGGGTGCGTTTTTTTGGACGGAGCGCCCCACACCGTCCCCCTGAAAGCGGGGGAAGTATACTACGATCTCACCCTCTCGGAGAAGAGCGCCGCCGAGGGTTATGCGCGGCTCCTCGTAAGCCGCCTTGCCCTCTTCGAGGAGAGGATGCTCGCGGGCATTCTCCGCCGCGAGCGCTGTCCCCGTTTCGAGGAGGGGTACGCCGCCCTCGCGGGAGCGGGGGAAGATGTTGCCTCGATCGTCCGCGCGAACGCCGCCCTTCGCCTTGCGGAGGCGGGGGGACTGTGTACGGGAGAGGGGACAGTCCTCTCCCGCGGACTTGCGGGCGCCGTCCCCTCATGGCGGGCCTACCGCGCCCTCCTCGGGCTGTACCTCGCCTTCTTCCGTTTCGGCAAGCCGCGGAAATACGTCGTCCCCGACTATGCCGCCCGCGCACGGGAGGCGGGAACGGAGTACGGGAAGCTCGTCATCCCCACCCCCATGGAGAATAGGTCCCGCGCCCTCTCTTTGGAGAGCATGCGGGCGGAGGCGCTGCGGGAGCTTGTCCCCCTCGAGAGGCGGGCGGAGCGCGATCTGCGCGTCCTGCGCACCCTCCACGGCTCCCTCTTTCCCGAGGGGTGCGGCAAAAAGGAATGGAAATATCTGCCCGAACGCTGTCCGCGGTCTCTGACGGCGCTCATGCGCGATTTCGGGCTTCTGGAGCAGTTATGACCAAGGAAGAGATCCTCGCCTCCGCCGACCTGTTTCTTCTCGATCTCGACGGCACCCTCTATCTCGGCGGGCGTCCGATCGGGGCGGCGAAAGAGACGCTTGCGCGCCTGCGGGACATGGGGAAGAAGCTCGTCTACCTCTCCAACAATTCCTCCCGCACGGAGGCGGAATACCGCGAAAAGCTCACCCATATCGGCTTTTTCGACGAAAGGGACGGCATTTTCACCTCCGCCACGGCGACGGAGGCGTACCTCAAAGAGCATCATGCGGGGAAGAAAGTTTTCCTCCTCGGGACGGAGAAGCTCCGCGAAGAGTTTGCGGGGCGGGGGATCGCGCTCGACGGGGAGGACCCCGACCTTCTCGTCCTCGCCTACGATGTGGAGCTTACCTTCGAAAAGCTCCGCCGCTTCGATAAGTTTTTGCGCCGCGGGAAGCCCTATCTCGCGACCCATCCCGACGACGTCTGCCCCACGGAGGACGGTTCCATGCCCGACATCGGCTCCTTCATCGAGCTGTTCGCCCGCTCCTCGGGGAGACGCCCCGACCTCGTGATCGGCAAGCCGTACCCCCTCATGGCGGAGGAGACGGAAAAAATTTACGGCGTCCCCCGCAGCCGCATGTGCGCCGTGGGCGACCGCATGTACACCGATATCCGCTTCGGAAACAGGAACAACATAAAGACCGTTCTCGTCCTCTCGGGGGAGACGACGGAGGAGAATATGAAAAATTTTCCCGACCGTCCCGATCTCATCCTGCCCGATATCAACGCGATCTTGCCGTGACCCGTTTGAAAACCGCTCCTTTGCGGTATGAAATAAAAAAGCCGCTTGTGCGGCGGAGGAAGAAATGAAGGAAGTTACGTTCGGCGGGCGCACGCCCGCGCTCACAGTCACCCTCACGGGGATCATCGACTCGGGCAACGCGGATGAGTTTTACGAGGAGGTCGCCGCGGAATACCGCAAGGCCCCCGCGGATCTCGTCTTCCGCTGTGTCGGGCTGGAGTTCATCGACTCCACGACCCTCGGGACTTTCGTAAAACTCATGAAAGTCGCCGAAGCCGAAGGGCACAAGGTGCGCCTCGAGGGGCTTCGGCCGAGCATCCGCAAACTCTTTGTGATCTGCGCGCTCGACACCATTATGGAGATACCGGAATGAAAGAGCTGCTTTCGCTGCGGTTCCCTTTGGGAAACGAGGGCATGACGACGGTCCGCCTCGCAACGGGCGGGGTCTGCTCGCAGGCGGGGCTCGATCTCGATGCGAGCGAGGACTGCAAGGTCTGCGTAACGGAGAGCCTTCTCCTCCTGTGGCACGCGGGTTACGGGCGGGCGGAGCTTGTCTTCTTTGAGGAAAACGGGCTGTGTGCGCGCATCGCGGGCGAGGAGAGCGGAGAGGGCAGGGCATGTGCGGAGGACGAGATCTCTTTCGCCCTTCTCGGTGCGCTCGCCTCCGACGTGTGTACGGAAAAGAGGGAGGGGAGGCTTTCGGGCATCTCCTTCCGCTTCGGGAAGTGATATGACGGACGCGGAACTTTTTCGGAAATACCGCGAGACGGGGGACTCTGCGATACGGAACGAGATCGCGGAGAAGTATCTCTATGTCGCGAAAGTACTTGCGAAGAAGTTCGTCGGGCGGGGAGTGGAGTACGACGACCTCCTACAGGTCGCCTCCCTCGCCCTCATCAAGGGGATAGACCGCTTCGACGAGACCAAGGGGATGCAGTTCTCCACCTTCATCACCCCCACGATCACGGGGGAGATCAAGAACTACTTCCGCGACCGCTCCCGCCTCGTCCACCTGCCGAGAAAGGTGGCGGAACTCCGCAGTGCGGTGAAGCGCGTCTCGGACGAAATGCTCGCGGAGAGCGGCAAAAAGGCGAGCGCGAGGGAGATCGCGGAGAGGCTCGGCGTCTCGGAGGAAGAGGTCGTACGGGCGGCGGAGGCGGGCATCGTCGTCTCCCTCGACCGTCCCGCGCCCACCGAGGACGGAGGGGGGTATTACGACGTGATCCCCTCCCGCGACGATTCCTTCGAAAAGCTCGAATCGCACGACGAACTCCGCTCCGCCGTGGAGATCCTGAACGACCGCGAGCGCGAACTCGTGCGCTGCCGCTTCGGGGAGGAACTCTCCCAGACGGAGACGGCGCGGCGCATGGGGGTCTCGCAGATGTACGTCTCCCGCCTCGAGCGCAAGATCCTCGAAAAACTGCGGGAACGCATGGGAGAGGGCGCGGTATGACGGAGTGGATCGAAGACTTCGCGGCGCTCCGCAGGGCGCTCGAAAGGCTGTGCGCCGCCCTCGAGGGACTTCCCGAGGAGACGGTATTCGACAGCCGCCTCGTCGCAAACGAGCTGCTCTCCAATGCGCTGCAATACGGCGGCGGGCGGGCGAAACTCACCTATCGGCTCGGCGAGGGGGAAGTGCATATCAGCGTGAAGAGCGCAAACGGCTTCCGCCCCCCCGAAAAGACAGCGCTCACCGCCCCCTTATCGGAGCGCGGAAGAGGGCTTTTCCTCGTGGACGAACTCGTCTCCTCCCGCATTTTCAGCGAGGCGGAGGGGATCTGCGTCGTCCTCAAATTCGGTCAAAATTGATATATGGGGTCAAAAAAAACGGCCTACCTGCTCGGGTAAGCCGTTTTTTGTATCCTTTTAACTATTCTTACTTACAAACTCGTAGAGCTTGTTGAGAAGCCCCGCGGAGATGTTGTTGCGGAATCTTCCGAGATAGATGAACACCTTGTTGAAGAACTCCTTGTTGTTGCCGCCGATGACATAGGTCGGGAGGTAGCCGATCGGCCCGAACTTGCCCGCGATGAACAGGTCGCCGAACTCGTTCTTCTCCTGCGGGGTGAGGCCGTTGATGAAGGGGTCGTAGGTGTACTGCACGTCCATGCCGTAGGCGGCGGGGGATTGGTACCCCGCGGGCATGGGCGCATAGGGCTGGACGGGCTGGCGGTAGGGCTGCCCGTAGGGATCGTAGGGCTGCGCCTCATACGCGGGCGCGGGATTGGGTGCGGGTGCGGGCGGTACGCCGTGCGCAAGCGCCTCCATCGAGCGCTCGAATTCGCTCATCGGCTCCTGCGGCTCCGCAACGGGCGCGGGAGCGGGAGCGGGTGCAGGTTCGGGAGCAGGGGCGGGCGCAGGCGCGGGTGCGGGTGCGGGCGCGGGTTCTTCCGCCTTCTCCTCGGCGGGCGCGGGTTCTTCCGCCTTCTCCTCCTCGGGTTCCTCCGTCTCGCCGAGCAGACCCTCTTCCTCCTTCTTCGCGTGCGCGCCTTCCTTTTTCTTACGGGCGACGCCGAGGATGGTCGCGATCATCGCGACGAAGAACGCCGCAAAGCTCGCCGCGAGGAGCAAAATGACGGGAAGGGTCGCGAAAATGCCCCACGAGGGCGAACCGCTCACGGGTTTCAGTGCGAGGATGAGGGCAGCCGCGGCGGAGAACAGAAGCTGCAGGATCGCGCGGACGAGGTCGAAGGGGTAGAAACGGTCGCTCGCGAGCCTCGCAGCCGAGATCGCGAGATTGATGAGAATGAAAAGCTGCGCGGGGATGAGGATGAGACGGTGGAGCAGGGTAACGGTTTCGAGACCCGAGTAAGCAAAGATAAAGGAGGCGGCAAACTGCGTATCCTTCCCGGGGTAATAGGTACCGAAGAAGGCGAGGGCGAAGAGGACGAAGAGGACCGCATTGAGTACGCCGTATTTTTTCTTGCTTGCGATCCCCGCAACGATCAAGGCTCCCGCGAGCAAAACGAGCGTTACAAGAGAGGTAATATCAAACGCAGCCAAGAGATTGTCCGCCGTGCCGCTGTAGACTACCCCGTAAAGAAGAGAATATTGCGCACAGTAGATGGCGCCGTAGGCGAAGAGGGGAAGGGCGACCGCGGCATAGGCGCAGCGCTTTACGTTCTCGGGCTTTTTCCCCGCGAACGCGGCGATCGCCGTGCCGACGGTGGCGATGAGGGCTGGAATGAGGAGCCAGCTCAGCCAATAGATGGCCACGATCGACTGGTACATGAGACCGTATTCGGCGATATTGGAAAGGAGTACTTTGATGTTTGCGTACGTTTTCAGTTCCGCTGCGCCGTTTTTGAAGAGGTCCCAGAAGATATAGACGAGGTTCCCGAAATGGCTCCCGCTCCACTTGGAGGAGGTGGGGAGGGCGGGAAGGAAGGCGATCTTGGGAAGGAGTTTCCCGAGATAGCCGATGAAAAGCCCGAGGATCCCGAACACGATGCCGAAAGCGGCGAGTGCGCGCCAACCGGGGGCGACCTTTCCGGCCTCCTCCTTCTTGCCCGCATTTTCCTGTTCCGTATCCTCCTCGGAGGGTACCATGTCCGCGTTTGCGCGTTCTTCGGCGTAAGTTGCTTCGGCTTCTTCGAGTTGAACGATATCCGACATATATTTTTTGCTCCCGAGCGGTTTTCAGCCTACCATGACCGAGGTTCGCCCGATTTTTTGCACGGCTTTATTATAACACGCATACTACGCGCTGTCAACTCTTATGCAAAAATTTCCGAAAGTTCTTTCTTATTTTTCCTTTTTTTCGCACATAACGGGCACGGAAAAGGGGAAAAATTTTGAAAAAAGAAAAAACTCTTGCTATTTTCCCTCGGACATGGTATAATCATTTTGTCTGAAATGCGCAAAAATCATGCGCGGGAGGGAAACATGGATTCGGGAACGGGATCGGAGCTTAAACGCATCTTCGGGGATATCCGCGAACGGACGGGCACGGAGATCTCTTTGGAGCCTTTCGGCGGCGAGCAGACGCCGTTCACTTTCGACTACGGCGGCAAGAAGCTCACGGCGTATCTGAAGGGCACGGGGGAGGCGGCGGAAGCGGGCGCGCGTCTCGCGGGGTACCTCCTCTCGAGCGGCGACCTCGGCTCGGGCGACAGGGACAGCCGTCTCAAGAGCATCCTCCTCGGCGAGGGGGGCGCGTGGAACGCCTTCCGTTTCCTCACCAAATACAACATTGCCGATAAGCCGTGCTATGCGATTGACCTCCGCCCCGAGCGGCATGCGGAGGAGGCCGTCCGCCATGTGGAGCGGTGCCTCGAGGGCACGGGGGACCTCGTCGTCAAGATGGACGATACCCGCCTTGCCGTCGTCAAATTCGAGGAGGAGGGGCCGTCCCCCTACGAGTTCGGCGCCTTCCTCTCCCAATCCCTCTTCGAGGAACTCGGCGTGAAGACGAGTGTGGGGGTGGGGTGCGAAATGCAGTCCTTTTCGGAGATCGCCGTATCCTATAACCAGGCGGCGACGGCGGTGCGCATGAGTGAGACCTTCCACTCCGAATGGGAAGTCCACTCCTACCGCGAGTACCTCCTCGTCCGTCTCCTCGAAGACGTGCCCGAGGCCCGTCTCAAAGATTACATGGAGCAGTTCCGCATCACGGACGCGGCGGAAGTGTTTGCCGACGAGGACATGATGGCGACGGCGGAGGCCTTCCTCGAGAGCAGTCTCAACGTCTCGGAGACTTCCCGCAATCTCTTCATGCACCGCAATACCCTCGCCTACCGTCTCGACAAGATCGAGCGCATCACGGGGCTGAATATCCGCAAGTTCTCGGACGCGGTCACCTTCCGCGTCATCACCATTCTCTATAAACTTCTCAACCGTTAAGGAGGACCTATGAAAGGACCGGACCGTCCCCATCCCAACAAAACGGCGCTGCGGGTAGGACTTGTCTTTCTCGTCATCGCCCTCGTCGTCGGCGCCTTCCTTGCGGGCTGGTACGGGCGGTATGCCGCCATCGACCCCCGCATGCGCGGATTTTTGTGGGCGCTCGACGTCACCGAAAAGAATTACGCGGGGGACCTCGACGAGGACGCCCTCTACGAAGAGATGTTCGGGCTTCTCTCGCCCGACCCCTACTCCCGCCACTACACCGCCGCGGAGTACAGCGAGGAGGAGAAGGCCTCGGCTGGGGAGAACGAGGGGTACGGGTTCGCCCTCTCCGCAACGGGGGAGGAGGCCGTCATCGCCCTCGTCGTCGGCAATTCCCCTGCCATGCGCGCGGGCCTTCGTGAGGGGATGCACATTTACGCGTGGTCCTCGGGCGGAGAGACGAAGGACGTGACCTCCGTGGACGAGTTCCTCGAGGAGGTGCGCAAAAGCTCCTCCTGCACGTTTACGGCGGGGTATTCCCCCGAAGAGACAGGGGAGTATTCCGTCTCGCGGAAGGCGTACCTTGCCTCCTATTGCCGCTATGCGGACTCGGAGGGGAGCTTCGCCTTTCTCTCGGAGAGCGGGGAGCCTGTTCTCACGGAAGTGACCGAAAGGGAGGGCGTCCTCGCGGGGGCGGACGGGAAGACCGCCTATCTCCGCCTCGACGAATTCAGCGGGAGCGCCGCGCGCGAAGTGCGGGAATGTCTCCTCAAAATGAGGGAACGAGGCAGGGAAAACCTCGTACTCGACCTCCGCTCCAACGGCGGCGGCGCCCTCGACGTCCTCGTTCCCATCGCGGCGCACCTCTCCAAAAACGCGCCCGCGCGGAATATGCTCGTCACCATCGCCCGCTATAAGGGAGGGCAGACGGCGCGCTTCTCCGCCTCCGCGGGGGACTACGGCGCCTACTTCACTTCCTCCTCCAAGGTAATGGTGCTGGCAGACGAGAACACCGCCTCCGCCTCCGAGTGCCTCATCGGCGCGATGATCGACTACGGCACCATAGGCTACAGCGGCATCGTCGTGCGGGAGGAGACGGGCAGAACTTACGGGAAGGGCATCATGCAGTCCTTCTTTACCAACGACGGCGCGGGCGGAGACGGCGGCGTGATGAAACTCACCGTGGCAACCGTCCATTGGCCCGTTACGGGGCGGTGCATACAGGGGGAGGGGGTCGGCGTGAAGGACGGCGCCCATGCCGTGGACGCCCCCCTCATCCGCGGCAAAGAGGACGCCATGCTTGCCTACGCCCTCGGAAGGTTATCCTCTCCGCTTTAAGAATTCTTCGAGAACGCTCGCGTTCCCCGCTCCCTCAAAGGGGCGGGGTTTTTCTTGTCCCTCCCCCTGCGGTTTCTCGCATTTTGGGGGAATGGGGTCGGTTTTTTGCTCCTCTGCCTTAGCGGAAGAGGTAATAATGGAGATGAGTTCCCTGTTCTCGCGGTAGAAGGCGAGAAAGTTTTCGAGGGTGTGTTTGAGGTCGGAGCGCTCGTCGCTCATGAAGAGGAGGAGCGCAAAGATGAGAATTTCCATATCCCCATCGTATGCCGCGCACGCAGCCCGCGTGTTCCGCATAGAATGGAGGGAGAGGTGACTATGAGAGATTTTGCGCAGTTCGGCGGAAAGAGCGAAGAGGATTGGGCGAAAGAGGTGCAGGCGATCGCGGAGAACTACCGCGGCAAGAGCGAGAGCGAGCTTGTGCGGGCGATCTATGCCCGTGCGGAGGAGGGACGGCGGGAGGGGACGCTCACCGACGAACAGATCGATGCGTTCTACGCGCAGTTCTCCTCCCTCCTCGACGAGCCGAAGCGGCGGAGATTGAAGCGCATCGTCGAACAGCTCAAGAAGAGCTGATCACATGGCGCGGAGGGCGGCAAGGAGGGCGTCCGCTTCCCGCATGCCCTGAAAGGGGGAGAAGGAGGCGCGCACCAGCCCGTCGGGGAAGGTGCCGAGCGCCCTGTGCATGAGGGGCGCGCAGTGCAGTCCGCCCCTCACGGCGATGCCGAAGCGTTCGGAGAGAATGCCCGCCGCCTCCTCGGAGGGGATGCTCTCGTGTTCGAAGGAGACGATCCCGCACGGATTGGGGGAGAATCTCACCCGCACGCGGGGGATCGCCTGCATCGCGGAGTGGACGGCGGCCGTCACCGAGAAGAGTTTCTCCGCCCATTCGCGGCGGTGTTCCTTCACGAGGAGCGCCCCCTCGAAGAGGGAGACGACCGCGGGATAGGAGAGGGTGCCGCTCTCGAGGCGGTCGGGGTAAAAATCGGGCATGCCGAGATCGAAGCTCATGCTGCCCGTCCCCCCATAGAGAAGAGGGCGGGGCGAGACGCGCTCCGAGAAGAGGAGGGCGGCGGCGCCCTGTATCGCGCACAGCCCCTTGTGCCCCGCGAGGGCAAGCCCGTCGATGCCCGTCTTATCCATGCGGAGGGGGATGTGCCCCGCCCCCTGCGCGCCGTCCGCAAAGAGGAGAACGCGCTCGGGGAGGAGGGAGCGGATCGCGGCGAGGTCGGGGGTCTCCCCCGTCACGTTGGAGGCGGAAGTCACGACGGCCGCCCTCGTCTCCTCTCTTACGAGCGCGGCGACCGATTCGGGCAGGAGCCTTCCGTTTACGAGGGGGGCGACGTCGTACTCGATGATCCCCGCCCGCGCGAGCGCCTCGAGGGGACGGAGGACGGAGTTGTGTTCGAGACAGGTCGTCACCACATGGTCCCCCTTGGAGAGGGTGCCGAAGAGGAGGATATTGAGTGCCTCCGTACAGCTTGCGGTGAAGACCACCCGCTCGAAGGAGGGGCAGCCGAAGAGTTCCGCAAGGAGGATGCGGCAGTCGAGGACGCGCTGCGCAAGGGCGAGGGAGAGGCGGTGCCCGCTCCTCCCGGGGTTGGCGCACGATTCGAGCGCCGCCGCAACGGCGCCCTTTACGGAGGCGGGTTTCTCGCCGCCCGTCGCGGCATTGTCGAGATAGATCATAGCAGTCCTCCCCGAAGTCATTTCATATATACGAAGGCAGGAAAGAAAACATGACGATACTTGCGGTTTTTCGTTCCCGTGCGCAGACGCTCGCCTATGCCGCCGCGCTACGGGGGACGGGGGTGCCCGTGCAGACGGTCTCCACCCCCAAGGAGGCGGGAGTCGGCTGCGGCATCTCGGCGAAGTTCGAGGAGCAGTTCCTCCAGCGTGCGAGGAGGGCGCTCGCCGCCCGCCCGTATTCCTCTTTTTCGGGATTCATGCGGAAAAGCGGGAGCGGATTTTCTTATTTTTAGGGTTGCCTTTTGGGGACGCCTGTGGTAAAATAGGTGCATGGATGCGAATATGCACATGCTTGAGGAACTCAAAAAGCTCTATCCCGACGCCCGCCCCGCCCTCCGTTTCCGCTCTCCCTACGAACTGCTCGTTGCGGTCATCCTCTCCGCCCAGTGTACGGACGAGCGGGTGAACAAGGTGACGGAGGTCCTCTTCCGCGAATACAACACCCCCGGGAAGATGGTCACCCTCTCCGCGGAGGAGCTTGAAAGGTATATCTTTTCGTGCGGGTTCTACAGGAACAAGGCGGCGCACATTCTCTCCGCCTCGCGCGATATCCTCGAAAAATTCGGGGGACAGGTCCCCGATACCCTCGAAGAGCTGCGCACCCTCGCGGGGGTGGGGCGGAAGACGGCGAACGTCGTCTATTCGGTCGCCTTCGGCGGGGACGCGATTGCCGTGGATACCCATGTCTTCCGCGTCGCCAACCGCACGGGGCTTGCCAAGGGGAACACCCCCGAAAAGGTGGAGGAGGGGCTGATGGCGGTCATTCCCAAAGAGGAGTGGTCGAAAGCGCACCACCTCCTCATCTGGCACGGGCGGCTGGTGTGCAGATCCCAAAAGCCCGCTTGCGCCTCCTGCGCCCTTCACGAATGGTGCGAATACGCGAAAGGCAAAGCGTAAGCGGTATAAAGAGAAACTCCTTCGTCAACAATCGTGGCGAAGGAGGTTTTTTTATGACCAATCTGACGGTGAAGGACCTCGACGTCCTCACACACATTCTCACGGGAGAAGAGATGGCATGCAAGAAGGCGAAGCTGTATGCGAACACGCTCACGGACGCCGCGCTCGCACAGGAGATGGAGCGGGTCGCCGCCGAACACGGGGCGCGCTTTTCGGCGCTCTACGCGGTTTTGGGAGGGAAGAAATGAAACAGTCGAAAAGGGATACCGCGCTCTGCGAAAAGGACGCCTTGCAGGACATGCTCGATTGCGAGAAACTTCTCATGGGTTACTACGCGGCCGCCCTCCTCGAGGGGAGCTGCAAGCCGTTGAGGAAGGAGGTTTTGAAGAATTACACCTCACAGGCGGAGACGCAGTTCTCCGTCTTCGAACAGATGCTCTCCCGCGGGTATTACGAGGTACAGCCCGTGCAAAAGCCCATGCTCGACGGGCAGACGGAGAAGTTCTCCAAGGTACAGAAACAGCTGAAAGCGGAGTGAGGGAAGAGATGAAAAAGAAACAGAAAGAGGGGACGGGCAAGAAGGGCGCGGGCACGAAGAACGAAGTGCATGCGAAGCCGAAGTATTGCATGATCCGCCCCGACCCGTCGCGGGAAGAGGACGGCGTGATTTCCCCGAGTAGCTCGTGACGGCTCTCCGCACGGGTTTTCTCACGCGGTTTTGCCGCCCGCCCGCGGTTGCGGGCGGGCGGCAAAACCGGTTCGGAATGACGTCCAAGGGCGTAGCCGCGTTCGCTCCGTTCATGCGCATGTCCCTTTCGCAAGGGGCAGGCTTTTCTCCGAAAACAAAACCCGCCGAGCGGCGGGTTTTCGTATTCAATCAATTCTTTTTCACGAATTTGCACTTGGGGTAGGAAGAGCATCGCATGCCCCCGTCGCAGCGTTCGAGGCGGCAGCCGCAGAGGGGGCACACCCCCAGCTCTATCATCCGTGTCCGCCGCTGCACGCGCGCCGCGTGTTCCTCCTTGGTGATGCCGCCCTGCGCCTCCGCGATCCCGCGCGCCACGCCGCGGATCTCCCCGCGGTCGAGCTTCCCCGCGGGGAAGGATGCGATCGCCCCCTTGAGGAGGGGGAGGGAGAACACGAAGGGGCAGTTGAGGGAGGAGATGTCGCCGTCCGCAAACACGACGAGGGGGTACACGGGCACCGCCTTCGGGAGGATGCGGCGGATGACTTCGGCGTGCTTTCTGCTCTGCATGAGGGGATTGTAAAAGGTATGTACGTTGCCGCCGCGGGTCACGCACCGCCACTCCCGCTCCTCCTCCGAGCCGTAAACGGTGCCCGCATAGGTCTTCGTCTCGATGACGAAGACGCCGCGCTCCTCGACGAGGATATGGTCGATCTCCGCCGAGCCGTTCTCCCACGCGATGAGGTAATCCGGGAAGACGTACCGCACCCCGTCCTCGTCTTTGCCGAGCAGTTCGTTTACGGCCGATTCTCCCGCTTCGCCCCGCCTCTTTGCATAGCTTTGGGGGACGGGCCCGCCAACCGTATAGGGTACGTCGTCCGGGGGCCTTTGCCCCTTTTTCTTTGCCGCGAGGACGATAGCGAGGACGATAGCGAGTACGCCGACGAGGACGATACTGCCGAGGACTGCGGCGAGAATGAGATACGGCATTTTACACGTTGAAGCGGAAGAGGACGACGTCGCCGTCCTTCATCACATAGTCCTTGCCCTCCGAGCGCACCTTGCCCTTTTCGCGCGCCCCGTTGAGACCGCCGCACTCGAGGAGGGTCTCATAGTCCACGACCTCGGCGCGGATGAACCCCCGCTCGAAATCGGAGTGGATCTTCCCCGCCGCCTGCGGAGCCTTGGTGCCCTTTTCGATGGTCCACGCGCGGGTCTCCTTCTCGCCCGCCGTGAGGTAGGAGATAAGCCCCAAGAGGGAGTAAGACGCCTTGATGAGTTTGTTGAGACCGCTCTCTTCCAGCCCGAAGTCCTCCAAAAACGCCGCCGCCTCCTCGGGGGGAAGCTCGGAGAGTTCCTCCTCCGTCTTGGCGCAGACGACGATGACCCCCGCCCCGTGTCCCGCGGCGTAGTCCTTCACCGCCTTTACGCGGGGGAGGGAGTCCTCCTCTTCGCCCATCTCCCTTTCGGAGATATTCGCACAGTAGACGACGGGCTTGGAGGAGAGGAGGAAGAGGCTGTTTAAGAGAAGTTTTTCCTCTTCCGTTACGGGAAGGGCGGAGGCAGGCTCCCCCTTTCCGAGATGGTCCGCGAGTTTTTCGAGGAAGGCGTACTCCGCGGCGGCGCCCTTGTCCGCCCCGCCCCTCGCGGCGTTTCTAATGCGATCCTGTCTCTTTTCCACCGCCTCGATATCGGCGAGGATGAGTTCCTCGTTGATGGTCCCGATGTCCCGCACGGGGTCTACGGAACTTTCCACATGGGTCACGTTCTCATCCTCGAAACAGCGGACGACGTGGACGATCGCGTCGCACTCGCGGATATGGGAGAGGAACTTGTTGCCCAGCCCCTCCCCGCGGCTCGCGCCCTTCACAAGCCCCGCTATGTCTACGAATTCGACGACGGCGGGCGTCACCTTTTTGGAATTGTAGAGGGCGGCGAGCTTTTCGAGGCGCTCGTCGGGGACCGCCACCACGCCCACATTGGGCTCGATGGTGCAGAAAGGATAGTTCGCCATATCCGCACCCGCGTGGGTGATGGCGTTGAAGAGGGTGGATTTGCCTACGTTGGGCAGGCCGACAACTCCTAATTTCATGGGTTTGCTCCTTGTACTTTCGCCCGCTATTTTACCATAATTTTCCGCATAACGCAACCGAAAGACTTGCCGTAATCCCCAAAAAGTTATATAATGGAGAAAGTTAAGGAGCAGCTATGGATTATAAGGCTTACATTGCGGCACGGATTCCCGACTGCGGGATCCCCGCGGAGGAGATCGCGGAGAGCATCGTTATCCCCCCCGATCCCTCCATGGGCGACTACGCCCTGCCCTGTTTCAGATTCGCAAAACTTCTGCGCAAGTCTCCCGCCCTCATCGCGGAGGACCTCGCCGCGCGCTACCCTTTGGACGCGATCGTCGTCGGGGCAAAGGCGGTGAACGGCTATCTCAACTTCGGGATCGGCCGCAAGGGGCTTGCGGAGGAGACCCTCTCCGCCGTTCTCCGCGAGGGGGAAAGATACGGCTCCTCCAACGAGGGGGAGGGTAAGACGGTCTGCATCGACTATTCCTCCGTCAACATTGCCAAGCCCTTCCACATAGGGCACCTCTCGACGACCGTCCTCGGCGGTGCGCTCTACCGTATCTATAAGTTCCTCGGCTACAACGCGGTGGGCATCAACCACCTCGGGGACTACGGCACCCAGTTCGGCAAACTCATCTCCGCCTACAAGCATTGGGGGAAGAGGGAGGAGGTCGAAGAGGGGGGCATCCACGCCATCAACGAGCTTTACGTCCGCTTCAACAACGAGGCGACGGAGGAGATGGAGAGGGAGGCCCGCGAGTACTTCCGCCTCATCGAGAGCGGGGACAGGGAGGCGAACGACCTCTTCGAGTGGTTCAAGTCCCTCACGATGGCGTATGTCGGCAAAATTTACGATAGGCTCCACGTCTCTTTCGACAGTTACGCGGGGGAGAGGTTCTACCTCGACAAGATGCAGCCCGTCATCGACGAACTCAAAGAAAAGGGGCTTCTCGTCGAGAGCCAAGGGGCCAAGGTCGTCGACCTCGAAGCATACGGCATGCCCCCCTTCATCGTCCTCCGTTCGGACGGCGCGTCCCTCTATGCGACCCGCGACCTCGCCGCCGCGTTCTACCGCAAGAAGACGTACGATTTTTATAAGTGCCTCTACGTCGTCGCCTATCAGCAGAACCTCCACTTCAAGCAGCTCTTCAAGACGATCGAACTCATGGGCAAGGATTGGGCGAAGGATATGGTCCACGTCGCCTACGGCATGGTCTCTTTGGAAGACGGCGCCATGTCCACCCGCAAGGGGAAAGTCGTCTGGCTGGAAGACGTTCTCAATCGCTGTGTGGAGAAGGCGCGCGCGGTGCTTGCGGAGAAGAATCCCGACCTTAAGAACGGGGAGGAAGTCGCCGAGAAAGTGGGGGTGGGGGCGGTCATCTTCGGCGCCCTCTACAACAGCAAGATCAAGGATATCACCTTCTCCTACGACAGGGCGCTCAACTTCGACGGGGAGACGAGCGTCTATGTGCAGTACACCTGCGCCCGCTGTGCCTCCGTCCTTGAAAAACTCAAGGGGCTTCCCTTGGGGGACGCGGACAAGGTTCAGCCGAACGGGGAGGAGTTCGCCCTCGTCAAGGCGATCGCCGACTTTCCCGAAGCCGTCCGCGGGGCGGCGGAGAACTACGAGCCGAGCGTCGTCGCCCGCTGGTGCGTGGATACGGCGCAGAAGTTCAATAAATTTTACATTGCCTGCCCCATCGCACAGGCGGAGACGGAGGACTTGCGCGCCTTCCGTAAAACGCTCACCTATGCCGCGCTTTGCGCGATGAAAAACGGCATGGGGCTTCTCGGGATCGGCGTCCCCGAGAAAATGTGATGAGGGCGGTCTTCTTCGATCTCGACGGCACCTTGCTCGACACGGTGCCCGAGATCCGCCGTACCCTCAACGAGACCCTTTCCCGCTTTTCCCTCCCTCCCGTCTCCCCCGAGGAGGCGAGGCGGTTCGTGGGCAACGGCGCGAAAAAACTCATCGAGCGCGCCACGCCCGAAGGGGCGCCCCGCGGGGAGATCCTCGCCGATTTCCGCGCCCGCTACGCCGAAAGCGACAACACCGCGACCCGTCCCTACGATGGGGCGGCGGAGTGCCTGTCCTTCCTCAAAGAGCGGGGGTGCCTCCTCGCCGTCATCACCAATAAACCGCAGGAGGCGACGGGCAAGACCCTCTCCGCCTTCTTCCCCGCGGGGACCTTCGATTTTGTCGGCGGGGACGACGGGAGCTTTCCCGTAAAACCCGATCCCGCTCTCACCCGCTATGCGGCGCTCACCCTCCGCGTCCCCATGCGCGAGTGCGTCTTCGTGGGGGACGGCGAGACGGATATCCTCACGGCGACGGGTGCGGAAATGAGGCCGGTTGCCGCCCTCTGGGGGTACCGCTCGCGGGAAGAACTTGCGGCGGCGGGGGCGAGGGAGTTTGCGGAGGACTTTTTCGCTCTACGAAAAATCCTCACGAATTTTTGAAAAACCATTGAAAACCGGAAACGGTTGTGGTATAATCTCAAAAGAAATTTATGGAGGTATCCTATGAAAAGATGTGCAATTTGCGGCGAGATCGTCGAGGACGATGTGGCCGTGTGCCCCGTCTGCGGGGCGAAGAAATTCGAGCCTGTCGAGGAGGCGAAGTTCGCCTGCGAACACCATGTCGGCGACGGCAAGGTGGAGGACAAAGAGGTAACGGAGGGGCTTCACGCCAACTTCACGGGCGAATGCACCGAGGTCGGCATGTACCTTGCGATGGCGCGCGTCGCCGAGCGTGAGGGGTATCCCGAGATCGCCGAGGCCTACAAGCGCTATGCCTATGAGGAAGCGGAGCATGCGGCGAAGTTTGCGGAACTTTTGGGCGAGGTCGTCACCGACAGCACCAAGAAGAACCTCGAACTCCGCGCGGCGGCGGAAGCGGGCGCCTGCGAGGGCAAACTCAAGCTCGCCAAGCGCGCCAAGGAACTCGGGTACGACGCCATTCACGACACCGTCCACGAGATGGCAAAAGACGAAGCCCGCCACGGCGCAGGTTTCAAGGGCCTTCTGAACCGCTACTTCAAGGCGTAAGCGTCGCCCGCGAGAGCTTTGAGGCCCTCGCCCCGCGGGGGTACTTTGCATGAGGCCCTCGTCCCGCGCGGGCGCTTTGTATGGCTCTCTTTTTGCCGAAAAGTTTGTTTTGAATTTCCGTAACAATTCGGGCGTGCTTCTGCGCGCCCGAATTGTTTTCCTATTAGAAATTATAAAGCCGTACGGAAACCGCACGGCTTTATAAAAATATTGGAGAGTGAAAAGCGTTCGCAGCTGGGACTGCGCCCGCTGATCGGCGAATTGTTCGGGGGGCTTTTCCGTTCCCCGTCGCAATCATTATACCCCGCGCCCCGCCGCGTTGTAAACCTACTCTTTCGTCCCGCCCCTCTATTCTCGTAAAATAGTGAGTAGAGTTGAAAAAATCCTCTCTACTCACAGTAGAACTATTGACTTTCCCCGCAATATGCGCTATACTTGGGGCATGGACGATAAAATCAAAACCGAGGAGCAGGAAGATCTCGCCGTCATCATCGGCAGAAATCTCACACGTCTGAGGAAGGCTTCGGGGATGACCCAGCTCGATCTTGCGGAAAAGCTCAACTATTCGGATAAATCGGTCTCCAAGTGGGAGCAGGGCAACGGCATTCCCGACGTGCGCATCCTCCTGCAGCTCGCCGATCTCTTCAACGTCTCTTTGGACGATCTCGTGCGCGAGCCGCCCAAGGGGAAGAGCGTCGTGCCCAAGCGGGAGCGCAAACTCCGTCACTTCATCATCACCGTCTGTTCGGTGGGGATCTGCTGGCTCGTCGCCGTCGTCTGCTTCGTTCTCGGCGGCGTCGCGAACCCCTGGCTTGCGCAGAAAGTGACGGGCATGTGGCTCTCTTTCGTGTACGCCGTGCCCGTTTCCGCCATCATCCTCGTGGTGTTCAGCACGGTGTGGCGCTGGAAATGGGTGCGCATCGTCTCCCTCTCCGTCCTCATCTGGACGGCGATCGCCTGCGTCTACCTCACCCTCTATGTGTGCGGGATAACGGAGGGCATGTGGCTCCTCTTCCTCATCGGGATCCCGCTGCAGGTACTCACCCTCTTCTTCTTCCTCTGGTGGAAGCGGGGGCGCAAACAGAAGAATTGAAATGAAAACGGAAAATCTCGGCCGTATCGCCGAACGCTCCAAAAGGAGCTGTGCCGCAAGCGGCGCATTCTGCCTCATCTTCGCCATCTTCGCGATCCTTCTCCTCTTCGGGGTGGTGATCTGCGCCGTCCTCTCGGAGACGGCGTTCTCCTCCTCGGAGAAGCACACCCTTCTCTATATCCTCGCCGGCTCTTTCGGCGGGGGCGCGGTCCTCTTTTCCCTTGCGGCGTACGGTATGGGCACCCTTTCCCGTCTCTACGATCTCCGCGGCAAGGACGCGCGCGAACGCGCCGATTCGCCCGACTCCTTCTTTGTGGGCGAAAAGGTCCTCGCGACCTTCGCGGAGACCGCCCTCGAACTGCATGAGGAGGGGAAGGAGGGGCGCATCCGCGTTCCCTACCCGCAGCTCACCCTCTATTCGGTGTGCAGCCGCACCCGTCCCCGCGAAAAGGGGGAGTGGAAGATCGTCCTCGGCATCCCCGCGAAATACCTCAACAAGAGACCGGAAAAGGGGGAGGGAGTCGTCCTTGTGGAGACGGACTATAAGTCCCGTCTCGCGGAAACGGCGGAAAAGCGGGGGCTTGCGATCCTCGGCGAAAAAGAGCGAAAAATAGAACATGGGGTGCGGTTTTCCCGCATGCAGGTCTTCAAATTCCCCCTCGACGCCCGCAGGAAACGGGCGATCGCGCTTGCCGCGGCGGGGGGCGCCGTTACGGCGGCGGGCATCGCCGTCGCCTTTCTCCTCTCCGTCTTCATAGGGGCGGTCATCACCGTGTTCGGCGCGGCGTTTGCCGTCCACACGCTGTGGAGGGCGGTGACTTCGGGGCGGGCCATCGAGGTCTACCGCGAGGGGATCTATTGGCGGGAAGAGAGGCGGGAGGAGCGCGTCTTCCTCAAATGGGAGGAGATCGTGTGCCTTTCCGCCGTGGAGGGGGAGACGGGTGCGGGACTTCGCGCCGAATGCACCTGCGGGTCCTACGTCTTCCCGCTTCCCCGCGGCGCATATGAATATCTTGCCGTGCATTTTCCCGAAAAGTGCGAAGGGGGGCAGGATGGAAGACCGGCGCAGTCCGATTAAAAAATTGTTTTATGTGTGGGCCGCCCTCTCCCTTGCGGGGCTTGCCCTCTCCGTCGCGGGAGTCATCGGGATGGAGCGGGAAGCAAGCTGGGGGGCCCCGCTCTTCTATTCGGGGCTTGGGGCCGTCGGCTTCGCCTTTCTCGCCCTCTGCGTCTGCGGCGTCGTACACGACCGCGCCCTCAAGCGGGCACGCGCAAAGACGGCCGCCGCCCTCGCCGAAAACGAGGGGCTTCTCTTCGACACCGTCGTGCGGTTCACGGAGCGGGGCATGGAATTGCCGCAGGAGGACGAGGTGTTTTCGGAGGAGACGCTCTGTATCCCCGCCGAGAGGTTAAAGGTCTACCGCGTTCTGGAATATGCTTCGCCCAAGGGCAAGGCAAGGGAGGGGAACTACCTCGTCTTTCCCGTCCCCGACGGGGGAGAAGAGGAACTCGTCTCCGCCCCGCTCGACGAAAAGACGGAGCGCCTCGCCCTCGCGCACGGCGCGGAGGAGAAGGACAAACGCTTTCCCTCCGCGGCGGGGAAACGGGTGCATGTCTTCCGTTTCTTCGGAAGGACGCAGCGCAGGTGGGTGATCGCCCTCTCCGTCCTCTTCGTCCTCCTGCTCGGGGCGGCGGTCGGGTTCGGCGTGTGGCTCTCCGTCACGGCGGAAAACTTCTCCGCGGGGGCGTGGGGCGGCGTGTGCGGCGGGGCGGCGGTGCCCTTCGCGCTCGCGTGCGGCTCCGTGCTGCGGCGGGACGGCATCTTTCTCTATGAAGGGGGCGTCTGCGCCCGCTTCACGGCGCGGGGCGGATTCTATCTCCCGTACGGCGCGATCGAATTTGTCTCGCGCGGGGAGAGGACGGTCGAACTGCATGCGGGCTATTGCGTCTACTACTTGCCCGAATGCGGCGGGCTGTATGAGGCGTTGCGGGCACGGTATCCCGAAAAAAAGGAGGAGGAAGCATGAGAGAACTCGTCGTCCACGGCGTCTACCGCCATTTCAAGGGCAACCTGTATTATGTGGAGGGGCTTGCGAAAGACAGCGAGACGGGGGAGGATACGGTCGTCTACCGCGCACTTTACGGCGACCGCGCACTGTGGGTGCGCCCCCTCTCCGTATTCCTCTCCGAGGTAGACCGCGAAAAATATCCCGAAGCGGGGCAAAGGTACCGTTTCGAGCAGATCGGATAAAGGAGAGAGCATGGTCTGTACCGTCTGCGGCCGAACGACCGCGATCGAATACGACGTAAAATCGGAGGGAAAGGCCCTTCGTCTCACGCTCTGCAGGGACTGTTACGAGCGCCTCTATGTGGCGGGAGACAGCCCCCTGCCCACCTTTTTCGGGACGGTGCCCGACGTAGACAAGGCCTGTCCCGACTGCGGCACCCGTCTCAAGGATTTCAAGGCGACGGGCATGCTCGGCTGTGCCTATTGTTACACGGCGTTCCGCAACGAACTCAAGTCCGCCATCCTGTATGTGCAGGGCAACCTCATCCACGACGGGAAGGTCCCGAGCGCGGATGCGGAGGAGAAGTACGAGCGGGTGCGCGGGCTTGCCTTTTCGCAAGAAAAACTCTTGGAGCGCATCCGTGCCGCCGAGCGTGGGGGGAACGCCGCCGAAGCGCGCATGCTCAAGATCCAATTACAGACGGTCAACCGTAAACTGAACGGGGGGGACGAGGAATGAAAGTCAGCCACCGTTTCGAGAGCGTCGCCGCCTCTTCGCGCATACGGCTTGCGCGCAACTTCAAGGATTATCCCTTCCCGGGCATGCTCCTCCGCGATCCCCATGCGGAGGAACAGGCGCAGGAGATCATCCGCCTCATCGCGGCGGAACTCATGAGTATGGACGAATTCGACCTCTACGACATGCGGGAGATCGGAGACGACCAAGCGGAGTTTTTGAAGGATGCGGGGCTTATCAGCCGCGATCTTCTCCGCCACCGCCCGATCGCCGCGGCGCTCGTCTCGCACGACGAGAGCGTCTCCGTCATGATCAACGAGGAGGACCATGTCCGCGAACAGTACTTCGTAAAGGGGTTTGACCTCGGGCGCGCCTACGAGCGCATCTCGGGCATCGACGACGCGATCTCCGAGTCCATTCCCTTTGCCTTCGATAAGAAGCTCGGGTATCTCACCGCCTGTCCCACCAACCTCGGGACGGGGTTGCGCGCCTCCGTCAAGCTCTTCCTCCCCGCCTGTTCGCGGCGGTGGAAGATGGACCTCATCGCAAAGTACCTCACCCACAAGGGGCTTACCCTGCGCGGGGCGTTCGGCGAGGGGAGCGCGGCGGAGGGGGAGTTCTATCAGGTCAGCAACGAGGTGACCCTCGGCCCCGCCGAAGACGTCATTTTGGAGGAAGTGGAGCAGGCGGTCCTCGGCGTCGTGGACATGGAGATCCGCGAGCGGGAGCGCATGAAGGCGGAGGGCGGGCTTGCCCTCTGCGACAAGATCGCCCGTTCCTACGGCATCCTCACCAACTGTTTGCGCATCGACGGGCAGGAATTCACCAAGCGGGTCTCCGACGTCAAGCTCGGCGTTGCCCTCGGGTATTTCGCCCTCGGCGAGGAGGAGATCACGGAGACGATGGCGGACCTCGACGGGCTTGTCTTCACCATGCGTCCCTCGAGCATGAAGAGGCAGAAGGGGGAGCTTACGGAGGAGGAGGCGGACGCCTACCGCGCCATCAAGACGGCGGAAATTTTACGCCGCATGGACCTGCATTTCGCATAAAAAAGGAGGCAGCCTGTGCCCGACAACACTTTTTCGGAACATCTCAATCTTGCGCTCGCCTGCGCGGAACGCGCGGAGAAGCGGTATAAAACGGGGTTCATCGGCACCGAACACATTCTCTACGGACTTCTCAATGTGCCCGAGTGCGCCGCCGCCCGTCTTCTCGCAGAGCTTGACGTGTACGCCAAGGACTACGAGGAGCCGTTCAGGCGGGTCCTCCGTAACCAGCTCGGCGCAACGACCAAGGGGCTTACCCCCCGCACCAAGGGGATCCTCCTTCTCGCAAAGCAGTATGCGAACGCGGGCGGGGCGTTCTTCATCGGGACGGAGCATGTCCTCCTCGCCCTCCTCGCCAACGAGGAGTGTTACGCCTTCGATATTTTAAGCTGTCTCTGCGACGTGGACGAACTCAAGGCCCGCGTCAGAAAATTCGTCGAGCCTGCCGAACAGCCCGCAGGGGAGAGCGAGAAACCCGCCTTCCGCGAGAAACAGGCGCCCAAGGCGGATGAAAATCTCTTAAAGTACGGCTCCGACCTCACCGAAAAGGCGAGGGAGGGCAAGCTCGACCCCGTCATCGGGCGGAGGAAGGAAATAGAGAAGGTCATCCAGATCCTCTCCCGCCGCACCAAGAACAACCCCGTCCTCATCGGCGAGCCGGGCGTCGGCAAGAGCGCCGTCGTCGAGGGGCTTGCGCAGGCGATCGTACAGGGCAACGTGCCCGAACTTCTCCGCGGCAAGATGGTCTTCTCCCTCAACCTCACCGACCTTCTCGCGGGGGCGAGGTACCGCGGCGACTTCGAGGAGCGCCTCAAAGGGGTGGTGGACTCCATCGTCGCGAACAAGGATATCATCCTCTTCATCGACGAGATCCACACCATCGTCGGCGCGGGCAGCACGGGGGACAGCGGGATGGATGCGTCCAACGTCTTAAAGCCCATGCTCGCGAGGGGGGAGCTGCAGACCATCGGCGCCACCACCCTCGAGGAGTACCGCAAATACGTCGAAAAGGACGCCGCCCTCGAACGGCGGTTCACGCCCGTCATCGTCGACCAGCCGAGCGTGGAGGATACCGTCGTCATCCTAAAGGGACTGAAGGATAAATACGAGGCGCACCACAACGTCGTCATCACGGACGAGGCGATCGAGGCGGCGGCGAAACTCTCCGACCGCTACATTACCGACCGCTTCCTCCCCGACAAGGCGATCGACCTCATCGACGAGGCGGCCTCCCGCGCAAGGCTCAACTCCTACGTCGGTCCGAGCGCCCTCCGCGACAAGGAGGAAGAGCTTGCCCGTCTCCGCTCCGACCGCGAGAAGGCGATCAAGTGGAGGGAGGAGAACAAGGTCGCCGACCTCACCGCGAAGATCGGCATCCTCGAGGGGGAGGCGCGCACCCTCGCGCGGCAGTGGAACGAGACGAGGTACTCCACCCACCTCTCCATCGGGGCGGAGGAGATCGCGCAGATCGTCTCGGGGTGGACGGGGGTGCCCGTCTCCAAACTCACCGAGGCGGAGAGCGAGCGGCTCCTTCACCTCGAGGAGGAACTGCACAAGCGCATCGTGGGGCAAGACGAGGCGGTAAGCGCCGTCTCCAAGGCCATCCGCCGTGCCCGTGCGGGTCTCAAAGACCCCAACCGTCCCGTCGGTTCCTTCATCTTTGTCGGGCCTACGGGCGTCGGCAAAACGGACCTTACAAAGGCGCTCGCCGAGGCCATGTTCGGCGACGAGAGGCTCATGATCCGCCTCGATATGTCCGAGTATATGGAGAAGGCGTCCGTCGCGAAACTCATCGGCGCGCCCCCGGGATATGTCGGCTACGACGACAACCAGAGCGGGCTTCTCACCGAGCGCGTCCGCCGCAAGCCCTACTCCGTCGTCCTCTTCGACGAGATCGAAAAGGCGCACCCCGATGTCTTCAACCTTCTCCTGCAGATCCTCGACGAGGGGCGGCTCACCGACAGCCGCGGACGGGCGGTGAGTTTCAAAAATACCGTCGTCGTCCTCACCTCCAATGTGGGCGCCCACGCCGTGAAGGACTCTCTCGGCTTCGGCGCAAAGGAGGAGTCGGACGCCTACCGCCGCATGCGCGAGAATGTGGATGCCGCCCTCAAGGCGCAGTTCCGCCCCGAATTTCTCGCCCGCCTCGACGACGTGATCGTCTTCCATAAACTCTCGAGGGAGGAGGCGGCGGCGATCTGCGAAAAGCTGCTCGCCTCCCTCAAAAAGAGGCTGATGGACAGGGGGATCGCCCTCGAAGTAACGCCCGACGCGCGCGACTATCTCGTTGCGCAGGGGTACGACGAGGAGATGGGCGCCCGCCCCTTGAAGCGGACGGTGCAGCGGCTCGTCGAAGACGCGCTCTCCGAGGAGATCCTCGCCGGAAAGGTGGAGGAGGGCCGCACGGTTCTGGTGGACGAAGTCGGCGGCAAACTCGCCTTCAAGACCCTTTGAACAGACAAATTTTACGATAGATTCCTCGACAAGCTCGGAATGACGTCGGAGGGCGCACGGGCGAGGCGGCGGAATGACGTCGGAGGGCGCTGCGCCGCCCTTCGGCGTTTTTATGTTGCGTTTTCCGCGACTTGCCCTCTCGGTTACAGTCTCTCTCGCCCCCTCCGCGGGAGGGGGTGTCCCGCAGGGACGGGGGTGGGCAAGGGCAGGGCGTTTTTCCTACCCCATTCCCGCATTTTGCAAAAAAAGCGGCGGAATTTTTCCGTGTTCCGAAAAAAAAGTCTTGAAATTCTCCGATCGGCATGCTATAATAATTGACAAATTCAAGGGGGAAAAGAAAGATGAAACAGGGGAAAATCGTGTTTGCGGCGGTTGCGGTCTGCACGGCGCTCGTGTGCGGCGCATGCGGCGGCGGGGCGAAGTACGACAGGGAGGCGCCCGCCCTTTCGTCGCCCGATGCAACGCTCACTCTCTCTCCGCCCGCGGAGGGAACGGCGATCTCGGGGGACCTCTTCGGGGTCTTCCTCGAGGACATCAACTACGCGTCGCAGGCGCTCGACGACAACATGGTCGAGAACGGCTCCTTCCAATCGGATGCTGGCCTCTCGCTCCAAAATAAGAGCTTTTCCGCGACGTACGGCTGGACGGCGGGCGGGGGCGCGAAGCTCTCCTCCGTCACGGCAGACAGCCCGCTCGGCGATCTCTATTCCTACGGGACGAACACGGTCGCGGAGCATGCCCTCGTGGAGACGGAGGCGGGCGGCACCCTTTCGAACAGCGGCTATGTGCCCGTACCCATGGCGGTGGAAAAGGGGACGGGTTACAAGTTCTCCGCCTTCCTCAAGACGAGCGCGGACCTCACCCTCACGGCGGAGATCACGGACGGGGAGACCGTTTACGCTTCCCTCTCCATCCCCGTCTCGGGCGGGTGGAAAAAGTACGAGCGCACGGTACAGGCGAGCGGCACGGCGGACGAGGGCCTCTCCCTCAAGCTCACCTTTTCCGCGGCGGCGACGGTGCAGCTCGACGGCGTCTCCTTCGAGACGTCCGACAGCACGGTCGGCATCAAAAACTATCTCTATGAGGCGGTGAAAGAGCTTTCGCCCGCCTTTGTCCGCTTCCCGGGCGGGTGCGTCACGGAGGGGGAGAACATTTCCCAGACGTACGATTGGAAGAACTCGGTCGGCGCGGTGCAGACGGGGAGAAACGCGGGGGACGACGGCGTTCCCGCCTTCACCTATACCTTCGACGACGGGAACGGGGAGAGGGAGGTGACGACCTACGGCGAGGCAATCACGCGCACGCCCAACGTCAACCTCTGGCAGAACAACGGCTCCGAGTACTATCCCATGGATTACGGCATCGGGTTCTACGAGTACTTCACCCTCTGCGAGAGCCTCGGCGCCAAGGCGCTGCCCGTCGTAAGCTGCGGGCTCTCCTGCCAAGGTCAGGCATTCCCCGGGGCGCCCCTCGCGGGCAGACACAACAAGGGCGTGGAGGACTATATCCGCGACGCCGCCGACCTTATCGAGTTTGCGAAGGGGGACGAAAATACGACATGGGGTAAGATCCGTGCGGACATGGGTCACCCGAAGCCCTTCGAAATGGACTACCTCGGCGTGGGGAACGAGCAGTGGGACGGCGGCACGGCGTCCTCCGACTACTTCACGGGGTACTACGAAAAATTCCTCGAGAACGAGTACTTCACGGAGAAGTGCGAGGAGTACGGCATAACCCTCATCGTCGGCAATCACCAACAGCTCGTCCACTGCGAGGGGTCCATCGACTTTACGTCGGACACGCCGCGCACGACGGGCATCGCGAAGGACGCTGCTCTCGCCTACAGGACCAAGGGCAAGATCGAGAGCCTCGGCGATTACGGCGTGCAGGACCATCACTACTATAACAGCCCCGTCGATTTCCTCCTCCACACCCATATGTACGACGGCTACACCCGCGAGGGTGCGGACCGCTACGAGGTGTTCGTCGGCGAATATTCGGCGAACAATGCGTATGCGGAGGCTGGGAACTTTGCGAGCCTCTACAAGATCAACGGCTGGCTCTCCGCCCTCTCGGAGGCGGCGATGATGACGGGCTTCGAGCGCAACGGCGACATCGTGAAACTCGCGGCATATGCGCCCATGTTCGCGCCCGTCAGGGAGAATTACCGCCACTGGGCGGTGGACATGATGCTGTTTACGAATACGCAGCTCGTCCGCACCGCCAACTACTATGTGCAGCAGCTCTTCATGCAGAATGCGGGGACGAAAGTTTTGCCCGTTTCCGCGGAGTATGCGGAGGACTTCGAACCCGCCTGCGAATACGCCGCGGGGGGCGTGAAGAGGAATGTGGAAAAGCTCTCCTATGTTGCGAGCGTGGATGAGGAGACGGGGGACGTCATCGTGAAAGTCGTCAACGCGGGGGAGGATACCGTCGGCATCAACTTCAAAACGGAGGGGATCAAGGCCGCGGGCACGGCGGACCTCATCGAGCTTTACGAGGAGCTTGACGCCGTGAACACCCTCGGGGACGAGATCGTCGCGCCCCGCACGCACGTCCTCGGCAAGATCGGAAGCACGGTCGGCTGCCGTGTGCGCGCCCACAGCGTGACGGTGTTGCGCATCCACACCAAGTAACCGTACAACCGCTCCCTCCTTGGCTCTCCTCCGTAACTTGCCCTCCCCCTGCGTCAGGGGGAGGGGTAGGGGTGAGGGTCCGCCCTCGAATATCGCTTACCCCTTACAACCGCATGAAACCTTTGTGCCGCCCGACCGCATATTGCGGTCGGGCGGCACAATCTTGTCTGTAAAAAATTTGTCTGCCGAAAAGAGCGCCGCGGCCGTTACGCAAGGCTCCAATCGATGGGCGCAATGCCGTGGGCGATGAGGTATTCGTTCGTCTTGGAATAGTGTCTGCACCCGAAAAACCCGTTGTACGCCGAGAGCGGCGAGGGGTGGGCGCACTCCAGAACGAGGTGCTTGCCCGTGTCGATCAGCGGCTTCTTGCGCCGCGCGTTGCCTCCCCAGAGGAGGAAGACGAGATGCTCCTTTTCGCGGGACAAAAGCTCGATCACGCTGTCCGTAAACCAGCTCCAGCCGCAATTCGCGTGGCTGTTTGCCTGATGCTCGCGCACGGTGAGGGCGGTGTTCATCAAAAGAACCCCCTCCCTCGCCCACTTTTCGAGGTTCCCGCTCTTGGGCGGGGGGCAGCCCAAATCGTCCTTGAGTTCTTTCAGCATGTTTTCGAGAGACGGGGGCTTGGGCACCCCCTCCTTCACCGAGAAGCACAGCCCGTGCGCCTGCCCCGGTTCGTGGTAGGGATCCTGTCCGAGGAGGACGGCCTTCACCTTTGCGTACGGCGTAAAGCGGAAACAGTTGTAGAGGTCGTACATATCGGGGTAGACGACGCAGTGCGAGTACTCATACTTCAAAAATTCACGGATCTTTTTGTACCGTTCGTCCGCAAAGAGGGGAGCGAGCGGCTCCTTCCAATCGCCCAAATCGATCATACATTCTCCAAAATTGCAAGGTAACTGCGCAGTTCCTCTTTCGCGCCTTCCATATCGTGTTCGAGGTAGTTGCCGCACTCCTTTCGGGTGGCGCCGGGAATGGCGTCGAGGGCGAGCGCGGCGCGGATGCCCTCCTCGATCAGCGCCTTCCCCTCCCCGTAACTTCTCCGCAGCGTGAGGAGGTAAAACCCCGTGCGGCACCCCATGGGGCCGAAGTACACAATGTCGTCCCCGCCCAATTCGCGCAGGGTCGTCGCGAGAAGATGCTCAACGGTGTGCAGCGCCTTGGGGGCAATGTAGTCCCCCGCATTGGGCTTTTTGAAGCGGAGATCGAAGGTGGTGATTTGGTTTGCGTCCGTCCGCGCATGCAGGCCGGGCTGCAGGTTGTCGTGGTCCTTTTCGAAGGACGGGATCTTTTTCATAGGCTCTCCAGAATTTCCTTGAGACTTGCTTTGAGTTCGAGAAGGGCGAGTTTGCAATTTTTACGGAATTGCTCGGTCGTTGACCCCGAGCCGTAGACGTCGGAAATGGCTTTCACGCTCACGAAGGGCACGCCTGCATACTTGCACACCTGCGCAATGGCGGCGCCCTCCATGTCCCGCACGTCGCAGCCGAGGCGGAGGAGAAGGGCATGGTCGGCGGGGGAATCGTCGAACCTGTCCCCCGTGCCGAGCGCGCGGCGGGGGTAGGGGAGAGACGGGAGTTCGAGGGGCAGAAAATTCTCCGTTTCGCCGGGGAGGGTGCCCACTTCCTTGCCCGAGAGCTGCCGGAGGTCGAAATCGTACTGCACCGCCCGTTCGATGAGATACACCTCGCCCACGGCGGTATTTTCGGGCGCAAGCCCGCCCGCCACGCCGAAGTTCAACACGACGTCCGCACCCGCGGAGATGGCGGCGCACGCACCCGCGGCGGCGTTGACCTTGCCCTCCGCCGAGATGACGAGGGCTATGTCCTTTCCGAACGCCTTGCCGAAGTGTACCGTCTTCCCGTACAGCGTTCCGATATTTTCGACTTCCATTTGGTCGAGGAGGATCTCCGCCTCGCTGTCCATGGCAATGACGCAACCGATCATAATATTCTCCTTGTTTGAATGGGCTTGGTTTGAGACCCCCTCGCTTCGCCTTACGGCCCGTGCCGCCCGTAGCCCGCACGTGTCGGAATGACGTCGAACAGCGAAAGGCCTACCCTTTTCCAAAGGGGAGGCTCCGCCGTAGGCGGTGGTGGGGATTGTCGATTATCACATGCCCATCCCCATCCGTCACGGCTACGCCGTGCCACCTTCCCCTTCCCGAGGAAGGGTAAGGCTTTTTCTGCGGCGTCCGAGGAAGGGTAAGGCTTGGGGCGGGGCGTAGGGCAACGCGACAGGGCGCCGCGGGAGAGTGTTGCAGTCAGTCCCTCATTCCGAACGGAGCCGCAGGCGGAGCGAGGGAATCTTTCCCTTAAAAGATACGCCGCTTCGCCCTCCTCCCTTGCGCCGCCCTTCTATTGTAACAACTTTTTCCGAAAAAAGCAAGAGCGGAATACTTCTTTTTCTTCTCGTCCATAAAGGTTGCACAAGGAGGATCAAATGAATCCGTTTGATTTGAAGCCGCAAAAGGCGGACAAGATTTTTACCTCATGGAAGAATGTACTCGTAAAGCCCTACGATAAGAACGCCGTCGATCCCTACACGCGCCTCCGCGTCATCCTCATGTCGGGCACCGAGTTCGAGAGCGTGCGCTTCTCCAATTCGTTTACCCGCCACTGTCCGAACAACGACGTGAGGCGGCGGCTCGCCGTCATGCGGAGGGGGGAGCAGATCCAGCAGAAGCGGGTCGCAGCGTTAAAACCCGCGAACGAGAGTATTTTGGAACACACCATAGGGTACGAACAGCTCGCCGTCGATCTCACCGCGAACCTTGCCGTAACCGAGAAGAATTCCTATGTGAAAAAGCAGCTCGACTTCGCCCTTTTGGAGGACTTCGACCACCTCTACCGCTACGCCGACCTCATGGAACTCGAGAAGGGGGGAGACCCCAAAAAGCTCGTGGGGGACTACACCGAGATCATGCCGGGGCGGCCCACCGTCGCCGAGTACCGCCACCCGCACGACGACGTCAACTTCTGTCTCAACTGCTACCTCAACGACCTCAAGACCAAGCTCAACGTCAACATTATCACGGCGGCGGAACAGCAGACGATGAACTTTTATATGAACGTCGCCAACCTTTACACGACCCCCCTCGGCAGAAAGCTGTATAACGAGATCGCGATGATCGAGGAACAGCACGTCACGGGGTACGGGTGCCTCAAAGACCCCATGATGACGTGGTGGGAGGGGCTCCTCATGAACGAGTACACCGAGTGCTATCTCTACTATTCCTGTTACGAGGACGAGAAGGATGCGCGCATCAAGAAGATTTGGGAGATGCACTTCGAGGAGGAGGTCGCCCACCTTCACGAGGCCGCGGCCCTTCTCAAGACGTACGAGGGCAAGGTGTGGCAGCAGGTATTCCCCGAGGGCGGGGAGTTCCCCGAACTTCTGAAGTTCCGCTCCCAAAAGGAATATGTACGCGAGGCCTTGAAGAGCGTGCGGCTCACGGGCGTGGAGGAGGGGTGGGAGCCTCTCGACAAGGTGCCCGATACCTTCCGCTATTTCGGGTACAACGCGAAGATCAACGGCAGTCCCACGGCGGTGGGGACGCACGCCGTCATCGAGCGCGCGATCGCGGAGTTCAGGCAGGATTACCGCATCCAGCGGGGCGAGCATCCCATAAAGGCGCTTTCCGACAGAAAGAAGGACAATGTGGACATTGCCCGCGTCAAAGGAAAATAATATTTTTTGTTTAAGCCGTTCCGTTTTGCGGTATATAATAAGTGTTCCCCGAGGGGGACGAAAAGGAGAAAAAACCATGAAAACGTATCTGCAAAGAAGAAATTCGGATGACCTCTTCGACGCATTCAACGACTTTTTCAAGCCCATGTTCTATGACGAACATCTCGACAGCATGCGGACGGATATCCGCGAAACGGACAAGGAATACCTCTTGAACATCGAGCTTCCGGGCTTCAAGAAGGAGGAGATCAAGGTCTCTTTGGAGGACGGGTATCTCACCGTCTCCGCCGAGCGCAAGGAGGAAAAATCGCAGGATGGGGTGCGGTTTTTGCGCAAGGAGTGCAGCGTAAGCTGCCAGAGAAGCTACTACGTCGGCGAGAATGTGGAGGAGGCGAACGTGAAGGGACGCTACGAAAACGGCGTGCTTTCTCTGACCCTTCCCAAGATCCCGCCCAAAAAGCCCGCATTAAAGACCATCGCGATCGACTGACGGCCCTTTTGCAACCGAACAAAATAAGTGGCGCCCCGCGGCATTTGCCGCGGGGCGCCTTTCGTATTTTATATCAATTCTCCGTACTCCTCGTAGAGGGCGTCTATCTCCGCGCGCACCTCCTCCTGCCGCGCCGTAATGCGCCGCGCTTCGAGGAAGTCTTTCGCCTTTTCAAAGAGTTCCGCGTCGAGGGCGGCCGCCTCTTCCTCGAGAAGGGCGAGCCTTTTCTCGATCTCCGAAACGCGGTTCCTGCGCTGTGCTTCCCGCGCCCGCTCCTCCTTGCCGCGGTGGCTGTCCGTCTTCTTTTCGCGTTGCACGGGCGGCTCGCGGCGGGCGGCGAGGTAGTCCCCGTACTTCCCCTCGAACCAAACGAGTTTCCCGTTCTCGAGGGCGCACACGGTGTCTGCGAGGGTCTCGATGAACCGCCTGTCGTGCGAGACGAAGAGGAGGGTGCCGTCGAAACTCTTGAGGGCCTCCTCGAGGGATTCGCGGGCGGGCAGGTCGAGGTGGTTGGTCGGCTCGTCGAGGACGAGGAAATTCCCCCTCCGCCCCTCGAGCATCGCAAGCCCCAACTTTGCCCTGAGGCCCCCCGAGAGTTCGCCCACTTTCTTTTGGACGTCCTCCGCGTTCAGCCCCGCGCGGGCGAGGGTGGCTCTCGCCTCCGTCTGCGTGAGGCGGGGGAACCGCCCCCAAAACACGTCGAGGACGCGCTCCTCCTTGGGCAGGTCGGCGTTCTCCTGGTCGTAATACGCCGCCCGCACGAACCGCCCGAGGCTCACTTCGGGCGCTCCCGAGAGGAGGAAGCGGAGGAGGGTACTCTTGCCCGTGCCGTTGTCCCCCACGATCGCGCACCGCTTCCCCCGCGCAAGGGTGAAGGTCTCCCGCGCAAGGAGGATCTTGCCCTCCGCCGAGAGGGTGAAGGGGGAAGTCTTCACGACCGTCTCATACGGCCTCTCGTCGTAGGTAAAGCGGAAGCGGGGAGGCGGGGGAGGAGGGAGGGGCTTTTCGAGAAGCTCCATCCGCTCGAGCTTGTTCACGCGGGAGAGAGCGCCCGAAGCCGTCGTCGCGCGGACAATGTTCTTGTCCACATAAGTCTGCAGCTTGCGGATCTCCTCTTGCTGCTTCTCGTAGGCACGCGTCTCCTCCTTGAACTTCTCCTCTTTGAGGACGCGGTACTTGGTGTAATTGCCCTTGTAAGAAGTCACCCTTCCCCGCTCCGTCTCGAGGGTGCGGGAGGTGAGTTTGTCGAGAAAATACCTGTCGTGCGAGACGACGAGGACGGCCCCCTTGTAGGCGGTAAGATAGTCTTCGAGCCAGAAGAGGGTCTTGAGGTCGAGGTGGTTGGTCGGCTCGTCGAGGATGAGAAGCTCGGGCGCTTCGAGGAGGAGGCGGCAGAGCTTCAGCCTCGTCTTCTCCCCGCCCGACATGGTGGAGACGACCTGTTCGTACATCCCCTCGAATCCCATGCCGTTCAGAACGGTCTTGATCTTCACGTCAAAGCGGTAGCTGTCCCGCGCGGCGATGCGCTTTGCAAGGCTCTCCGCCCTCGCCGCAAGCACCCGCATCTCCTGCTCCCCCGCTCCCGTCATCGCGCTCTGCGTCTCCGCGAGGGAGGCGAGGAGACGCTTGTCCTCTTCGAAGACCCGTTCGAGGACGGCGTAGGCGGTTTCCTCCGAAGAGAAGTCCGCGCCCTGCTCGAGATAGCCGAGGGTGAGGGAGGAGCGCCGCACCACGCTCCCCTCCTCGGGCACGAGTTCCCCCACGAGGAGTTTTAAGAGGGTGGACTTGCCCTCGCCGTTCCCGCCGATCAGCCCCACCCGCTCCTTTTCGTGCAGCGCAAAGGAGACGTTCTTCAGGATGGGAACGCCCGTGTAGGAGAAGGTGAGGTTTTTGACTTCGATCAACATGATTTTCTATCGGCGTGGCATACTTGCGGTATGAGAAAGGGGACCCTTGAAGAGATACGCCTTCTCGAGGAGAAGCTGAAGGGCGCCTCGCCGCCCGCGTGCGCGAAGCTCACGAAGAAGCTCGTGAGGAGGAAGGACGCGTTCTTCCGCTAAAGATCCCATTGGGGGACGAAGCTCTCCTCCGCGCTCTCCCTATCCTGTGCGAAGACATTGGTAAAGCCGAGGGAGACGGCATAGTCGAGGAGGCGGTCATACTCCCTGTCCGTCACGCGGCGGTCAAGCTCGGGGAACTTTCCCGCTTCGCCCATGGGGACGTACTGCCGCATGAGGGAGAGGGGAGCCGCGGGCGGGAGAATGCCGCGGAGGAAGTCGAGCGCCCGCTTGCCGTCCGCCGTGCAGGCGGGGAGGACGAGGTGCCGCACGAGAATGCCCGAGAGCAGCCGCCCTCCCTCCCATACGACGGGCTTTTCCGCCATGAAGGAGAGGGCCTTGCTTGCGACCTCGAAGTAGTCCCTTCTCCCCGTGTATCTCTCCGAGAGGACGGGGGAGACGAACTTTAAGTCGGGGAGCCACACATCCACAAAGGGGGCGACCTCTTTGAGGGCATTTACCTCCGCATACCCGCTCGAATTGTAGATAACGGGCACTTTGGGGCGGTACAGGGCGAGAGCTTCCGCAAGGAGGGGGGAAATATGGTCGGGCGTCACGAGATCGAGGTTCTCCGCGCCCATATCCTCGAGTTCGCGGAAGATATCGGCAAGTTCTCTATAGGTTACCGCCTTTCCCCGCCGTGCCCGCGAAACTTCGTAGTTCTGGCAAAAGATACAGCGGAGATTGCACCCTCCGAAGAAAACCGCCCCGCTTTTGCCGCCCGGGGAAAGGCAAGGCTCCTCATAGGGGTGCAAATAGTATTTGGCGACGGTAATTCCGCGTGTTCCGCACGCTCCTGCCCGCTTTTCTCTGTCTGCCCCGCACTTCACGGGGCAAAGGGTACAGTTCATGGTTCGATTATAGCATAACCGCTTGAAAAATGCAACTTTACGCACGGAAATAGGGGATTTACGGCGAAAAATTTCCATTGACAAAGGATCGGCCGTGCAACGTCCCCAAACCCCCGTAAACCGCACAAATCGCTCCTAAACTCTCATATTTTAGCCTTTTGCATAGTATTATGTCAGACATAAATGCCGTATTATGTCAGACATAGTATTTCTTTTTGCGCCTTTTGCCCTCTTTTCCGCCCGTTCCTCCCGCTCCGCCCCGCGCCCTTTGCTACATGGCGGGGCAGCTTATTTCCTTCCTTCCCCGATTCCGATCGCCGTAATCGGTTGACATTTCCCGCGCGGTTCGGTATAATAGAAAAGATCGACAAGAGGAAGTACATATGAGAAGATTTTTTACGAGCGAGAGCGTGACGGAGGGTCACCCCGATAAAGTGTGCGACAACATTTCGGATGCCGTCTTGGACGAGCTTCTTCGCCGCGACCCCATGACGCGTGCGGCGGTGGAGTGCTGTGCGGCGTACAACACCCTCATGATCGCGGGGGAGGTCACGAGCAAGGCGCAGGTGGATTACGAGGCCATTGCGCGCGATGTCATTCAAAAGATCGGCTACTACGCGGGGGACTTCGCCTACGACAAGTGTCATATCAACGTCCTCATCCATGCGCAGTCGCCCGACATTGCCCTCGGGGTAGACAGTTCCCTCGAGAACAAGGCGGGCGGGGAAGAGAAGGATCTCATCGGTGCGGGCGATCAGGGCATGATGTTCGGCTACGCCTGCCGGGAGACGGAGGAGCTTATGCCCCTGCCCATCGTCCTCGCGCACAAACTCGCAAAGCGCCTCGCCGATATCCGTAAACAAAAAATCGTGGACTATCTCCGTCCCGACGGCAAGACGCAGGTCACCGTCGAGTACGAGGGCAAGACCCCCGTCCGCGTGGACACGGTGGTCATCTCCGCCCAGCACAACACCAAGGTCTCCCACGGGCAGATCGAGAGGGACATGAAGGAGCTTGTCGTAAAAGAAGTCATCCCCGCCTCCCTCCTCGACGGGAACACCAAGTATTTCATCAACCCCACGGGCAGGTTCGAGATCGGAGGTCCCGAGGGGGACTCGGGGCTTACGGGCAGGAAGATCGTCGTCGATACCTACGGCGGCAGGTGCGCCCACGGCGGCGGGGCGTTCTCCGGAAAGGACCCCACCAAGGTGGACAGGAGCGCCGCGTATATGGCGCGCTATATCTGCAAGAACCTCGTTGCGGCGGGGCTTGCGGACGAGGCCGAGCTGCAGATCGCCTATGCGATCGGCGTCGCCAACCCCGTCTCCGTCTTCGTCGATACCTTCGGCACGGGGAAACTGCCCGACGATAAGCTCGCCTCCCTCGTGCGGGAGAAGTTCGATCTCCGTCCCGCGGCGATCATCGATGCCCTCAACTTGCGCCGTCCCATCTATTCGGAGACGGCGGCTTACGGCCACTTCGGGCGGGAGCAGTTCCCTTGGGAGAAGTGCGACCGTGCGGAAGAACTTGCAAGGCTTTTGAAATGAGAGCGGCCGGAAAGGCAAGGAGCGCTGCAAAGGACCTTGCCGTTGTGGGACTCGGGACGGCGATCGTCACCGTCTGCGCATGGATCTCCATCCCCATAGGCACGGTGCCCTTTACCTTGCAGACCTTTGCGGTCGCGGCGGTAGGGGGGCTGCTCGGGTGGAAGCGGGGGAGCCTTTCGGTGCTTGCCTATCTCCTCTTGGGGCTTGTGGGCGTGCCCGTCTTTGCGGGATTCAAGGCGGGGCTTGCCGCCCTCATGGGGCCCACGGGCGGCTACATTTTGGGCTGTCCGTCGCCGTTTCGGGCTTTGCCAAGCTCCTCCCCGTGAAGGGCAGGGCGGCGCGCACGGCTCTTTTTTATGCCTTCATGCTTCTCGGCCTTGCCCTCTGCTACTTTTTCGGCACGGTGTGGTTCGTCACCGTATACGGCGGCGGGTCCGCGGTCACGGCCCAAGCGGCGCTCCTTATTTGCGTCGTGCCCTATATCTTGCCCGACCTTATAAAACTTGCGCTCGCCGCCTTTCTCTCGGTGCGGCTCGAGCGGTTTGTCCCGTAAAAATTTCAAAAAAACGCTTGCCTTTCGGAACCGTTCGTGCTATCATTATCGGTAATCAAAAGGAGGCATTTGTATGTTGGATAAAAAAATTGCGGATCTTCTGAACGATCAGATCAACAAGGAACTCTACTCGGCGTATCTCTATCTTGATTTTGCGGATTATTACGCCGACGAGGGGCTGGACGGCTTTGCCCATTGGTACGAGGTACAGGCGCAGGAGGAGCGGGACCACGCCTTCATGATGCGCAGATACCTTCTGAACAACGGCGTGAAGGTGGAACTCAAAGAGATCGCCGGGCCTGATAAGACGTTCAAAAACCATCTCGCACCCCTCGAGGCGGGGTACGCGCACGAACAGTATGTGACTTCGCTTATAACCGCCATCTACCACGAGGCGTTCGGGCAGAAGGACTACAAGACCATGCAGTTCCTCGATTGGTTCATCAAGGAGCAGGGGGAGGAAGAGACCAACGCCGAGGATATGATCAAGAAGATGAAGCTCTTCGGCGGGGACGCCAAGGGACTTTATGCCCTCAACCGGGAGCTTGCGGGACGGGTGTACGCCCCCTCCGCGACAGGCCCCGCCATGTAACTTGCCGTTTGCACGGAAAAGCGTGAAAAAACGTCCGCCCATACGAGCGGACGTTTTTCTATGCTGTTTTTCAGACGGCGGGGGAGAAGAGCAGGCCGAGGACGCGCTCGATCTCCCTCTCCGCGCCGCCTTCGTCCACGCCCTCCGCGACGGTGAACTTCCCGTCCTTTGCGGGGGAAAAGCGCATTCCGCCCTTGCCGTCCGTCACGATATTCCCCCGCGGGGAGAACGTGAAGAGATCGGGGCGGAAGACGGTGAGAGCGGTGAGGGGGTCCCAGCTCTCGCGGAGGATATCCTCCGTCTTCCCGAACGCGCGGGCGGCGAGCGCGAGGCACATGCCGATGGGCCGCTCCCGTCGGGTGAGGTAGGTCCTGCCCGTAAACACGCGGTTCCCCGTCTCATAGGGGAGGATGACCCCCTCGCAGGGGAGATGCGCGAAGACGTAGTCGGTTGCGGCGGCGTCGGCAGCGGCGTTGAACTCCGCGAACGGTTCCGTGAAGGTGCCCGCCATGAGGTGGACGCGCTCCGTCTTTGCGGCAAAGAGTTCGGGTTCCGCCCGCAGAAAGGCCGCGAGGTTGGTGAGAGGCCCCACGATGACGGGGACGACCTTCTCCGCCTCTTCATAGAGGGCGCGCCAGCTTTCAAGCACCTCTCCCGCACCGTCGCCGGCGGAGAACGTAGTGCAGACCTTGGTGGCGTAATGGTCGAAGGCGTCGCTCGGGAGGGGAATCTCCATGCGGCAGAGGGCGGGCTGTTTGCCGTATTCCGCGGCAATGGCGCGCACCGTGCCCGCCGCACCGGGCCTTGCCGTACTCAGGGAGACGAGAGGGAGAACGCATTCTCCCTCCCGCTCTTTGCCGAGCAGATAGCCGAGGGCGACGGCGTCGTCGCTGTCGGCTCCGATATCCGTATCGAGCAGAACCGTTGTCATGATACCTTGGTGATCCTGACGTTGTCGATGATGACTTCGCCCGCCTGATGTGTCCCGATGAGGAGGTAGTAGTCGCTCGCATCCCCGACGGTGGCGGTGACGGTCATGTGGTAGACCGTGTTGAGTTCAAAGGTCTTCCCAAGCTCGTTGGTGACCGCGAAGTTCGTCGCGCCCACGTCGCCCGCCGAGCCGCGGAGGAGGCAATAGCAGTTGCCCGGGGTCCCCGTCACGGGGTTGCGGCACTCCTTTATGACCTTGTAATCGAACTCGATCGTGTAGGTCGCGTTCGCCTCGAAGGTGACGAAGCGGGGGTTGCTGTAGAGGAACTCGAACCATTCGAGATAGTCCTCCACCTCGGCGCGGTAGGTCGTGTAGTAGTCCTCGATGAGGGAGGTCACCGAGCGCTTGCCCGAGATCACCTTGTCGGGATCGGAGGTGTAGCTGCCCCAACGGTTGAAGCCGTAGGTCATGAGGCTGCCGTTCATCGGCTGATCCTCGAATCCCTCGAGGATGCCAAGCCCCTTGTCGATCGTCGGGCGGGTGTTCACGACGCTCGCGTGCGCCTCGCCCGCAACGGTCTTGACGCCGTCGAGCTGGGTGAGGAGGACGTTGTCGAGCATGTAGGCGCCCGTACTCTTCATGCCGAACGTGAGAACATAGTCTCCCTCTTCGGGCACGGTGAAGACGTAAGTGTATCTCTGCACGCCCTCGTCCTCGCGGTTGAGCCACTCGCCGACGGGGATGCGCTCCTCACCGCGGACGAGCATGAGGTAGAAGAAGGCGCCGTTGCCGCCCGCCTGGGTGACTTTGGTCTCGAAGGAGACGCGGTAGGAAGCTCCCTTTTTGAGGGTGAACACGTTGGGGTCCACCTGAAGGAGATCGTTCCAATCGCTCGAAAGGCCCACAAGCTCCACGCTCGAGGCGCCCGCGATCCCGCCGTCCTCTTGGGAGACGAGGTTGGTCTGCTCGAGGTAGAGGGGATAGTAGACGGCATCGGACTTGGTGAAGTCGTAGTTGTCGAAGCTCTCCGCGTAGCCGCCGACCGTCGTGATATACACCTTTTCCACCTTGGCGGAGCCGAAGTTCTCGCTCCCCACCGTGATGCCGTTCGCATCCGTGAGGGCGGTGAAGGAGACCGACTTCTTGCCCGTAAGCCCCGAAACGTCCTGCCAGCGGAGGAGTTCTCTCGGCTTGCTCTCGTTGAGGGTCAGGGTAAGCCCGTCGTTCGTGCCGTATTTGAAGTCGGCAAGGTCGAAGTCGGGGGTGTAGTCGAAGGTGACGGTATAAGACTGTCCCTTCTTGAATTTGTACGAAGCAAGCCCCGCGGCGTCCGTTGCGGTGAAGAGCTTGGAGGGAGCCTTCACGGAGTCTGCGACCTTGATTGTCCCTACTTTATACACCTTGCTCTCATACTCTTCCGCCGTGCCCATTGCCATGCGGATGGCGGGGGCGCCGCTCCCGTCTACGATGGCATAGGCGAGGGTGTATTCGCCCGCGGGAAGGTCGGGAGTGAGTTCGGTGTAGTAGTTGACGGGTGCGCCGTTGAGGACGGTATGTCCCGCAAAGTTGCCCGTAAGGCTGCGGCAGACTTCCTTGCCCTGCCCGTCGAGGAGGAGGACGGCGAGGTCATATCCCTCCATCCAGAACCTGCCGAGGGCGGAGTTGGAGAGGGTGGTCTCCACCGTAAAGCTCTTGCCCTTCTGTACCGTGTTGGGGAAGCGCGCGCTGTCCACCGCAAAGCGGTAGCCGAGCTTCTCGTTGCCGCGGTCATACATGCGGTTGCCCTCGATCTCGATGAGGCGGGCGACTTCGCTGTTGATATGCCCGAGAACGGTGCAGTAGTTGGGGCGCATGGTGAAGAGGATATCCTCGATGCTCCCCACGGTGTCCATGCCGTATTGGCGGTTCAGGGCGGGGTCTACGCCGTCCATGAACTCCCCGCAGATGGGCAGGTTCTTGCCCGAGCGGAAGAACTCGGCAATGAAGCGCCCGTCCTGCGTGTAGCGGATGATATTGCCCGCACCGCCGTCGCGGCGGATGGAGACGTTCTCGTGCGCGGTCGTCGCATAGTCGAGCGCCTGCCATGTGTAGTAGTCCTCATAATTTTTGGCGACGGCATGGGGGGACATTGTCTCGTCGAACTCCCACGTCGCGGAGAGGAAGAGGACCTTCCCGCTCTCCGTAAAGGCTTCCGCATAGGTATCCACGATCTTCTCGAGGGTGGAGATGCGCTCGTCCATATCGGCGAAGTCATGCCCCGAGTGCCACTCGCCCCACTTGCCGTAGCCGCGGATATCCACCGTCTCGACATAGGGGTTGTCGCCGTACTTTTCGGCGAGCGCCGCCATGAAGCGCTTGAAATAGAGTTGGTACACGGGATCGGTGAGATCGGCGAGCAAACAGTCCTTTTCCGCGCCCCACTCATAGTCTACGCCGTACTTTTCACGCAGCCAGAAGGGGCTTCCCGCATGGGTCTCGGGGAGGGTCTGCGAGTCGGTGCAGATACGCAGGTTGATGCGCTTGCCGCGTGCCACCCAATAGTCGATGACCTCGTCGATGCGCGACCAGTCGTATACGCCCTCTTCCTGTTCGATCATGCCCCAGGTATCCTGAATGCCGATCACGTCCACCTCGTCCATTTGTCCCGAGACGCCGAGGTCGGGCTTGCCCTCCCAGCTCGTCTCTTCGAGGGTGATCCACCCCATGCCGGGGTTATGGAGGTTGCCCGAGATCTTTTCGGGCTGTACCACGGTGTAGGAGGAGGGGACGGTCTCGACGACCTGTTCGGAGGGGGTCGCTGCCCCGCAGCCCGCCGCCGTAAGGCCGACGGCGAGCGCGCAAGCGGAAGCCAACGCTTTCGTTGCTTTTTTCATAAAATCTCCTTTATCAGTGTTTCTTGCGGACAAAGAGGACCGCGGAAACGCCCGCAACGGTGAGAGCGGAGAGGATCGCCGCGCCCGTGCCGATCACGCCGCCGCAGCCGCCCTTCTTCTCGGGCTCGGGATCGGTCGTGCCGGGATCGGAGGGTTCGGGTTCGGTGGTACCGGGATCGACGGGGTCGGTCGGGATCTTCTCAAACTCCACTTCGAGTTTGCCGTTCTTCTCGACGTTCTCGGCGACATACTTTCCGCCCGTGAGTTCCACGGCCTTGTTGTTGTACTTCACCGACTTCACGCGGTAGCCCTCGGCGGGGGTGACGGTGTAGGTCGCCGTGCCGCCCTCTTGCACGCTCGCCGCATCCACGGTGACGGTGCCGCCGCCGTTGGGGGTGACGGTGTAGGTCATGGTGTAGGTGGGGATAGCGGCCGCGATGACGGCAACGGTGATATCGCCCTTCGCCTCTGCGATGACATACTGCCCGTCGGTGAGGGTGACGGTGTCGCCGTTGACGCGGACGGTCAGAATGCGGTAGCCTTCTTCGGCGGTCACGGTGAGGGTGACGGTGTCGCCGTATTTGTAGCTGTTGATATCCTTGTCGGTGGTGACGGTCGCGTGTTCTTTCGTGACCGAGATCGTGATGGGTTTCTTCTCGAATTCGGCGGTGATGGCGTGATCGGCCTCGACGTTTTCGAACTTATACTTCCCGTCCGTGAGTTGGGCGTCCTCGCCGTCCACCTTGAAGCTCTTGAGCTGATAGCCTTCCTCGGGCACGACGCTTACGGTGAGGTCGTTCCCCTTGTAGGGATTGAACGTCTCGGCTTCGATTTTGCCGTGACCGCTCTCCGACTTCGCGGTGATCGTATGGTTGACGCGCTCGATTTTCAGATTGTCGAGGATGATTGCCGCTTCGGTACCGACAGAAGCAGACTGTGCCACAAACTTAGGTTCCTGATGGTTCCCTAATTGGACAAATTCGAAAGAGAGTTTTCCTTTCTTCGCACCCTCGCCCTCGTACTCGCATTTAAGATTGGTGATACGCGCAAGCAAATCTTGCCTAACGTTTTCAGGTTCGGCGTAACTATATTTATTAACTCCTTCGGTACCGGCAATGATTGCAATTCCGATAATATCGGTATCGTTCGTCATCTCGCCATACTGTCCTTTCCAGCAGAGGTAGAACTTTGCAATATTTTGGAGATCGAAATCAAAGGAAATCCGATAGTTTGCTTCCGGGCAAAGAAGTCCGAGGCGGTTAATATAGAACTCATCAATCCATTCTCTGTTTACATCCGAATTGCTGAGTTTGAGCGCATGGTTTCCCGCTTCCCCGTACGCAATATTTTCGGCGGTAAAATGATCCGACTCTTTTACATAAATGTGACTTTCAGCTTCCTCGTATTTTCCCGTATCTTTGTTTTCAAAATCGTAGTTGATTACAGCGGGCGTCTCCTGGACAAGGATATCGTCCACGGTGAGAGTGGTGCCTTCTTTCGCCCCTTCTACTGAAAATCTAATAAATCCGGGTCCGTTATCCTCATTGCTGTGGTTTGCCGTAAAGGTCATGCGGAATTCATGAGTTTCGGGAATATAGCGGATATTCGAGATATTTTTACTTCCACCTTGAATCAAAACCTTGTTGTCGGGATAGACGTTTGCGCTTCCCCAACCCTCGATGGAATGTCCGCCATCACTGACATATTGCACATAGATGAAATCCGCATTTTCGAATGTCATTTTCATCGAGAGGTCGTAGGATACCCCGAGAACGGAGCCAGGCAGGTGTACGCCCCCCAAGTTCGAAGTACCGGTACTGCTCGCGGTGAATCTGTACGCTTTGCTTCCGCCGAAAGCCTCCTCGTTGACGACTTGTCCGAGAGTATAAGACAAATCCCACACTAAATTGTTTGTAGCGTTTAAGATGCTATGTGCTTCCGTGAACGTCTCGCCAACCGTGAGATCTTCGAAATCGAGAGAAACAATCGGCTTCACCGAGCCGATATCCGTCTCCGCGGGTTCCGCGGCGATCGCGGCGACGTTCCCCGCAAGCCCCGCAACCAATCCGAGCGAGAGAGCGAATACGCCCGCACCCGCCATTGCTTTGTACAGTTTCTTCATAATATTCCTCCGTTTTTTATTTTTTGTCCGCTCTGCGGACACGATTCCTTTTTTATTCCTTGATCCCCGTCATCACGATGCCGTTCGTAAAGGCCTTCTGCGAAAAGGCGTACACGGCGATCGAGGGTAGGGAGAAGAGGACGCAGCCTGCCATGATCTCATTCCACCGCGGTGCGGTGAACATACTGCTCTTTGCCTGCAACAGTCCGAGCGAGAGGGTGTATTGCGCCGTGTCCTTAAGGTACAGGCTCGGCCCGATATAGTCCGACCACTGTCCGTTGAAGCTGAACACGAGAATGGTTACGAGAATGGGCACGCAGTTGGGCAAGATAATGCGGAACAGAATGCCGACTCTCGAACACCCGTCTATAATGGCCGCCTCGTCGAGGCTCCGCGGGATGCCGCGGTAGAACTGCACGAGCATGAACACGTTGAACGCGCCGCCCCCGATGGAGGGGAGCATCAGCGGCCACTTGGTGCCGATAAGCCCCACCTTGCTCCAGATAATGTAGGCGGGGACCATGGTCACCACCCACGGGAGCATCACCGTCGAGAGCAGAATGGAGAAGCATATCCCCTTGCCCTTCGCGTTGAAGCGGGCGAAGCCGTACGCCACGAGGACGGAACTCAACGTCCCCACGATCACATTGAAGAGCAGGATCTCAAACGTGTTCCCGAGGAGCCGCAGCACCTCGATTTGCTTTAAGATCGCCCCGTAGTTCTCGAAGTGCAATCCCCGCGGGAGGCGGAGGGGGATCTGAAAGATCTCCGCCGAGGTGCCGTACATGGAGCAGATGAACATCCACACAAAGGGGAGGGCGACGAACGCGCCGAAGAAGAGGGCGAGAACGGTATTGATGATGCCGAACACGGTCTTCTTCGTCTTGGTCCTCGTCCGCATTTTCGGTTCGGGACGTTTTGCCTGTTTCTTTCCCATCTCAATCCCCTCCGTAATACACCTTGCGGTTGATTACCTTGAAGAACAGCCCCGTGAAGAGCAGGATGATGACGAACATGACCCATGCCTGCGCACAGGCGTAGCCCATCGTCTTGTTGCCCGTCGTATTGAAGGCGTTCGTCACGACGCTCATCGCCATGCTGATCGTACTCTCCGTGCCGAACCCCGTGAGGAGGACGATCTGCGTGTAAATTTGCAGCCCCCCGATGAATCCCACCACGAGCTGATAGAAGAGGGTGGGGGAGATAAAGGGGATGGTGATCGTAAGGAGCCGCCGCACGGGTCCCGCGCCCTCCAGCTCCGCCGCTTCGAGAAGCTCTTTCGGCACCCCTTGGAGGGCCGCGATGAAGAGGATCATGTTCGGCCCGAGGGTGGTGACGGTATTCATGAACATGATGGACCAGAGCGCGTTGTCGTAAGAGAGATACTCGATGGGGGGGATATGAAACAGCCCGAGGATGGTGTTGAACAGGGAGCAGTCGTTGCTGAACAGTTGGAGCCACACGAGCGCGCCCGCCACTCCCGGGATGAGAGCGGGGAGATACACAAGCACGCGGACGAACTTGTTCGCAACAAACTTGCGGTTCAGCCACACCGATACGAGCAGGGCGGGGATGATCCCGAGGAGGGTCCCGACGATGGCATACAGGAAGGTGTTCCCGATGGATTTCACGAAGAGAGTATCCGCTGTGAACAGTTTGACGTAGTTGGTCACCCCGACCCATTTCTGCGAGTTGTTCGCAATGTTCAGGATGCTCATCTTGTTGAAGCTGTAATAGAGAGAGGAGATCATCGGGATAAGCGTAAAGAGCAGCAGCCCCACAAGGAAGGGGGAGATGAACAGGTAAAACCCGATGGTTTCTCTCGTACTTTTTTTCAGCGGTTTCTTCATGCGGTTCACCATTCTTCAAGTTCTTCCTCTACGAGGTCGCAGAACTCCTTGAGGGTTGCGTTGAAATCCTGCTTGTCGCCGAAGTACTTCGCAAAGGGCGGCGAGAGGAGGGCGCTGAAGCGGTTGTAGGAGAGGAGGGGACTGAAGCGGAGCGGCTCGATGGTGTTCGCCTCGTTCGTCACGAACTCATACATATAATTGGTATAGGGTTCCATCTTCTCTACGCGGGGGTGCAGGAAGGCATCGCTCGCGGCAACCGATTTCAGCCCGGGCAGGTTGTAGCCCATGCCCACATACTCCGAAGAGCCGGCCGTCATGTAGTACTTGATGAACTCGAAGGCGACGTCGGGATACTTGCACGTCGCGCTGATCGAGTGCCCGACCATGGCGGACGTTGCGGCGTAGGCGCCCTTCGTCTTGTCGTACACGGGCGGCGGCGCAATGCCCACCTCGAAGGTTGCGTCGTAGAGCGCGTACTGCGGGAAAGCATAGAGACCGTTCCACACCGACCAGATGGAGCCGTTCAGAAATTTCTCCATCCCGCCGCTCTCCGTCGCGCCCGTTGCATTGGGAGCGGGAGAGTTTTTCCCCTTTTGCAGTCTGCAGAAGTAGTTGAACGCCTTCGTCACGCCGCTATCGGGGTTGGGCACATTGCCGTTGAAGGTGAGGTTTACCTTTGTCCCGTCCGCCGTGAAGAGGGATTCGCCCGTCATCTGCACGAACTCCATGAGGTGCTTGTAGGGGACGAAGTCCATCGTCGTGCCCTGCACGCCCTTGTAGCCCGCGATCTTCATCGCAATGTCGTAGTACTCCTCCCAGCTCATCGGCTCCGTCTCGCTGATCGTGATAGGTTCGCTCGAATGGGCGGCATTGTACTCGTTGACGTAGGTCTTGTTGTAGATCAGCATGAAGTCGGGGGACCAGTCCTTCACGAGGGAATAGATCTTCCCGTCCTTGCTGTTCAATCCACCGCTTTCCGACCACTTGAACCAGTCGTTCACCTGCCACAGGTCGTCCTTTGCGATCCCGCCCTCCTTGCCGAGATAGCCGTCGAGGGGGAGAAGGTATCCCTGTTCGAGGTAGGAGGCGATCGTCCCCACCTCTTGCAGAACGATATCGGGGGCGCGGCTTCCTCCTGCGGCGTAGTCGGAGTCGAGGGACTGGTAATACTCGCTGCCCGTCGTCTCCACCTTGATCTTGTAGCCGTCCTCTTTGTGCAGGTCGTTGAAGGCGTCAACGATGCGCTGCACCCATGCCATCTGCGTTGCGTCGTTGCTGATGCGGTAGCGGAGTTCCTTGCCGCTCTTGCCGAACGTCTTCCCGCCTCCGCCCGAGTCGCATCCCGCGAGGGGAACGCACAACATGGTTACAGCGAGGGCGGCTGCGATCCAATGTTTGGGTTTCATGGTTTCCTCCTTTTTTGGTTTTTTATTTCGAACGGTCATCCGATTCCATGTTTTCAAAGGGCTGTTCCCTGTATTCCTTGGGGGACATGCCGTGATATTTACGGAAAATGCGCGCGAAACTCGTGTAGTCCTCATACCCCACAAGCCCCGCGATCTGGTCGAGAGAATACTCCTTGGAGCGCATAAGCCCGAGCGCCTTTTCGAGGCGGACGCTCGTCAAATACTCCTTGGGGGAGACGCCCATCTTCTCGACGAACTTCTTGTAGAAGTGGCTCCGCGTGAAGCCGATATAGCTCGCAAGGTCCTCGATATGCAGTTCGGACATGTAGTTGGCGTGGATATACTCGACGGCGCGCTTTATCGCGCTGTTGTCGATGCCGTCGCGGGAGCCGGAGGGCGTCTCTCCCATCAGGGTGGAAAGGATGAGGTATAAATAGCCCATCATCTCATACTCGGCTGCGTCGCTCTTGCCCCGCCGCTCCACGATGGAGAGCATGTATTTCATGATCTGCTCGGGGTGGCGGACGCCCGAGACCCAGTGTCCCGCGCCGAAGCCGCACCGCTCGGCGACCTCTTTCGCCTCCACGCCGCCGAAGCCCACCCAATAATATTTCCACGGGTTCTCGGGATTGGCGCCGTAAACGGTCTCCTCGCCCGGTTTCAGGAGGAACACTTGGTTTTTGTTGATATTGTAGCGCTCGTTGTTGACGGTGAGATACCCCGCCCCCGATTCGACGAAGTGCAGCACATAGTAGTACCGCTTTGCGGGGCCGTAACGGTGGAAGGGCGCGCACCGCTCCCAGCCGCACTCATGGATGGAGAGATCCATGTTGGGCCGCTTGGGCGCAAAGAAGAGCTGATAATCGTAGACGGGGATATCCCCGGGTTTCAGTTCGCCGCACAGCGCCGCGACCGTGAACTCCTTCATCTGCCCCGTCTTGGCAGTCTCGAGGGCGCAGAGGACCTCTTTTCCCTCTCGGGTCTGGATGAGGCGCCCCTCGCCGTCCACCTCGAGTTTCAGGCTCGAAACCTTGAAGTGGAGGGGGAAGAAGAGCATCCACACGCAGATGACGTCATAGAGAATGCTGCTGCTTACCTCGGCGTCGAACTTCTTGGCGGCGCTCCTGTCGCAGGCGTCCCAGATGCGGTACTGTTCCAACACCAGCCGCGCAAGACGGCTGTCCGAATCCTTCAGCCGCGCATACTCCTTCCCGTCGAGGATGAGGCCCCCGCACACGTCGAGGGGCAGAAGCACGATATTGAGATCGGCGGAGAGGAACTTTCTCGCCGCTTCGATATCGGTGACAATGTTGCACTCGGGCTCGGGGCCGGGGCGCCCGAAATACCCCTGCGCAATGCTCCCCGCCATCGCGATGATCTTCAGCGCGGCGTGCTTTTCGAAGAGATCGAGAACGTCGCAGAGGGAGGTGAAGGGCGCCATGCAAAGCACGGTCAGCTCCCCGTCGTCCGAAAGCACGTCGGCGTATGCGCCGCGGTAACTCTCGTATACCTTCCCGCGGTAGGAGGAGAGATCGTACCCCTCCGTGTAGCCCGCCATCGGGGTCGCGTCGTACCCGTAGGAGCGTCCGACGGCGATCGGGATATCGTCCCTGCCCGCCTCCGTCAGGAGTTTGGCGAGGAGGGCCGCCTTGTGCGGCGCGTTGCCCACCGTTACGGAAATCAGCCGGATGCGGACGTTGGGCAGGGCGAGCAGGGTGAGGATCGCCCACGTATCGTCGATATCGCCGCCGATATCCGTATCCACGATAATGTCGTAAATTTTAGCCATGTTGTTTTTCTCCGTTTGCTCTTCCGAGGTCGAGGATCATCCCCTCGCGCGGGCCGTTCCCGTCGCAGAGATAGACGTCTGCGGGGACGGCGTTCTCCGCAAAGAGCGCATAAATTTTTACCGTCTTGCCCTCCGAATCGGGGGAAAGGGGCAGGAAAAACGTGTAATTCCCCTCGACGGGATGGACGGGATATTCATAGGGATTCGCGTAATACGCGGGCGCGCGGGAGGGAAAGGCGCGGCGCACGCCCGCGATCTCCGCACAGCACACAACGTTCTCGTTGCCCGTCTTTCCCTCGATCGCAACCGCGAGGTAGGGATGGAGGGGGAGCTTCGGGAGGACGAATTCCCCGAGGGAGACCGCCTTCGGCTTCTTCCTTCCGTAAGGGGGGAAGAGGTTGTTGAGACGGGGCGCGGGGGGAAGAAGTTCCTCCTCGCCGCGGAACACGCGGACGGAGAAGATATGGTCGACGGGTTCGGGGATGCGCAGGTAGCGGAAGGGCGCAACGCGGTACGAGATCAGCTTGCGCAATCCCGTCGCGCGGCATAACTCGTCGCGGTAAAAGGCGAAGTAGTTGAGTTCCTGGTCGCGGAGGACGGTCACGCCGAGAAGGGGCGCGCCCATCCAATCCCGGAGATTGGCCGAGATCTCGGCGTTATCTTGCACCGTCTGCGGGTCGAAGTGGCCGCCGTAGCTCCCGTCCGCCTCGAAGTATTCGATCTCGACGCGGTCGGCGTCCATCATCCCGCCGAAGTCGGCGCGCAGGCCCCCGCCCTCGATGCGGCACCCCCGCGAGAAGGCGATATAGGTGCGGGACTTGGTGTCGTACACCGTCTCGGGGTCCCCGTCAAAGGGGATATCCCCGTCCAGCCCGCGGAGAACATAGGAGGGCTGGCGGAAGAAGGCCTCGCGCGCGGCGCGCACTTCGGGAATGCGCGACTGCCCCGAACGGCGGAGGGACCGCTTTTCCAGGGAATCGTTGTCCGCCCCGAAATACGCCGTCTCGCAGAGCGCCTCCGCATCCGCGGGAATCGCCCCGCCCGCAAGACTGCCCAGCTTCAGGGGGGGAAGGAGGGTCGTGTCGAAAGGGGCGGGGCGGGCGATCTCGCGCATACTCCCGTCCGCGGGGCCGAGCATGCACACGGGGCCGGAAGCGGAGAGGAGGTTGACGCGGTCGGGCATGCCGTCCGTCTCATGGAGAACGGCATACTCGCAGCCGGTGAGTTGAGGATCGGCGATCGCCGCATCGCACAGTTCGATGAGGACGACGCGGAAGGCGGGGATCTCGATCTTTGCGCTCTCTCCGTAGGAGAAGGTGCCGATATATTTTTCGGTGGGGAAGCGGCGGGTCACGCACACCCGTCCGCATCTCTCAAGCCCGAGGGTCTTATCGAGTTTCAGGGAAATAAGAAGGGGCTTCCAGCTCGCGTTGCCCGCCGAGAAAAAGCGGCGGCGGCCGTCTCCCCGCACGGCGGGGTTGTTGCCGAGGTCACCCGCGGGGAGCATGCCGTCCACGAGGATCTCGCGGTGGCGGCGGTGGAAGTTGAAGATCCGCGCAAGGAGGGGAAGCTCGTCGTCCCGCAACAGCCACGGGTTGCCGTAGATCTCGGGCGCAAGGATGAGGGAGCGGTTGAAGGCTTGGTAAACGAGGTCGTCCTCGAAATAGTCCAAAGAGGCGGAGAGACTCACGCCGTGGTCCTCGGTGAGGCGGTTGAGGTTGGGGGTATGCCCGCGGAAAAAGGTGTAGGCACGGTTGTGGGGAGCGGTGACGGGGTTGTAGGCATGCACGTCCACATAGGTCTCCTGCCCGTCCCAAAGGCTGGTTGTGGCATACACGTCCGCCTCGCCGAAATCCCCGCGGTGGTTCAGAAGGATGAGATCGGGGGAGTGCATACGGCATTCCCGCATCGTCTTGGCGAACTCCTCCCGCATGGGCGCGCGGAGGGAATCGCACACCGTATCGAATTTGAAGAGCGCCCAGTGGTAGTCCCTGCACAGGGAGACGAGCAGATCCCGCCGCGCCTCCGCCTCCTCGGGGGTGGCGCCGTACCCGTCGGGACCGCCCCACACACCCATGCGGATCTCGGAGGCCGCCGCCGCTTCCACCACGGGGGAGTAGCCGTTCGGGTATTGCTTGCTCAATTTCTCCCCGTCGGGCCGCTCGTAGGAGCCGCACGCCCCGTCCAAATTGCCCGCGTCCCACGCGTAGATATCGAGCTGCATCCCGTAGGTCTCTTTCATGTAGCGGAAAAACGCAAGGTTGACGAGGGATTGCGCTTCCGTCGAGCCTTCGTTCGTGTTGTTGATCCAGGAAAAGTATTCGCTCCGCGAAGGCGTCCTCTCGTCCGCACCCGCGGTCAGCCTTGTCTTCTCGGCCATGACCGCTCCTTAAATGTACTTTTTTCACAATTCATTATAAATTCAAACAAGAGCTTTGAACAGAACTTTTTGTTGCGAGGAGTATGCAAAATGTTTCCTGTTCCTTGGTTTTTGTTTTCAAAAAAATCAAAAGTTCGGGTAAAAAGAACACATTGTTACCTATTTTGCCTTTTTTACGGGGGAAGGGGAGGGGAAAATGTGTCATGAAACAAAATGTAAAGTTTTGACGAAAACACGGGGAAATCAACAATATGTAATTTTTTTGATACTTTTGTTGCATCGTCTTTGTTGCAAGCAAAAGAAAAACCCCCGCGTCCTTGGGACACGGGGGAGCTTCGGAATTTTCAGAGGGATAAAAGTTTTTCGCAGAAATTTTGCGCGGTTTCTTCGAGGTATTCCTTTCTGCAGAGGGCGTTGCGCCACTCTTCGGGGATGCCCTCATAGCCGTAGAGAAGGCCCGCAAGGCTCCCCGCCACCGCCCCGACCGAGTCGGTGTCCAGCCCGAGGTTCACGGCTTTTAAGATGCAGCTGCGGAAGTCGTCCGCCGTGAGTACGCACCAGAGCGCGGCCTCCAACGTATCTGCCACATACCCGCTGCTCGCGATCTCCTCCCGCGCAAGGGAGGGGAAGTTTTCTCCGAAGAGACGGCGGTAGGCTTGGAGTTCGGGTTCGTCTCCGTAATATTTTTCGGCAATTTTCAAACCCTTCTTTATGCTCTCCTTCGCGGGGTTTTCGAGGAGTTCCCACAGGACGAAGGAATAGATGCCGCACCCGACGCAGCTCCGCGGGTGGGCATGGGTGAGGGCGGACGCGCGATGAATACGGGAGATCTTCCCGTCCAACGGGAAATCGGAACAAAAGAGGTAGAGGGCGAAGGGGTAGATGCGCATGAGCGACCCGTTGCCGTTCTCGTCTTCCCCGCGGCATCCGCACGCCTCCGCCTCCGTCCCGCGGCACGAGCGCTCGATCGCTTTGCGGCAGGCGCCGCCCACGTCGAACGCCCTGCCCGTCGGCGTAAATTCGCCCCCATATAGCCATTTTCGGAAATTTTCCATCACCGCTTCGAAGTCAAGCCCGTGCTTTGTGAGGGCGTCCATGGCGCAGAGGGACATGCTCGTATCGTCCGACCACGCCCCTTTGGGCAGTCCGCAGCCGAACGCCGTCATATCGGTTACGGGCCGCCTGTCGCGCTCCGCCCGCTCTTCGAACTGCGCCGGTCCTCCCACGGCATCCCCCGCCGCATGCCCGAAGACGATTGCCCGCACTTTCTCCGGGAGTTCTTCTTTCATATCGCTCTCCTTGTCGTTTTCAGCCGCACCTCAGCCGATTGGCACCGCGCGGAAGGCAATGTCAACGTCCCTGTAGCCCGTCATGTATCCGAAACGGAGGTCGCCGTTGCCCTTTTCCGCCTCTTGATACGGCTCGCCGTCAACGTACATAACGACCTTGTATCCCTCGGGTGTATCAATATAATAAATCAACTCCGTCGCCGCCATGAAGGTGTCCTCCGTCTCAACGGTGAATCGGATATTTTCATCGGCGGTCACGCGGCAGTTGTATTGAAAACGGTGATGGGGAACGGGGCTTTCCGTCCCCGCCGATAAAAACGCAAGGGTCGCGCTGTCCGCCTCGCCGCCCAATCGGTACCCGATCTTCAGTTCGTCCGCCGTGCGGTCGCCGTCGCGGTCGATAAGCTGCAGCGTAACGTCGGAAAGCCCAAGCTCGCTCTTCGGGTTTTTCATTTTGTAAGTATCCGTCGTGCGGGCGTCCTTTGCGACCAATTCCGTAAACGCCGCAAGGTCGTTCCCGTTGCCCTCGCTGAAGACAAGGTTGACGTGGTAGGGGGTGAAGAACTTCGTATCGATCGTGGAAAGATCCTTCACGCAGTCCTCTTTCGTCTTGATATACTGCCCGCGGTCCATCTCCGCGAATTCCACGCTGATCGTGAGGCCGGGGTCATGCTCCGCCGTCCCCTGAAAGAGGCCCTCCTTCAGGGAGATTTCAAATTGTTTGGGCGCCGCACAGCCCGTAAGCATAAGCCCCAGGGCGAGCGGGAGACACAGAAACGCCTTTTTCATACCCCACCTCCGCCTCCATTATACCACGGGGGACGGCGCAAATCAAGCCCTGCGCGAAAAATGCCGCGCAAAGCCGCTTGCCCCGCACCCGCCGCGGACTCCCGCCCGCGGTTGACAAATGGGGGAAAGCGTGCTATGATTAGGAGAAAAAAAGCCGCCGTGCGGGGAAGCGGGCGGCGCGCCATGCAAAGGAGAGGGAGATGCGAGTTACGGGCATTGAGGTCGGGGAGCGAGAGAAAAAGGCAATCGAGAGTATCTATCGGTACCTGAAGGAAGCCTTCCCGCTTGCGGAATATGACGACCGCGGGGAGATCCTCGGGATCGGGGAGCCGGGCAGGCGGCTTCTCTGCTATTTCTCCGTGGACGCGGGGGGACTGCGCATCAAATTCAAGGATAGCAAGGCAGTTCACCTTTCCGAAAATATCGATTGGGTCCCCATGGCGGACAGTGCGGTCCGCCTCTTCCGCGAGAACGGTTTTGCTCTGAAGCAGGAGGGGTATGCGCCGAAGCGGGAGAGGAAGAAGGTCCCCGTAAAAGAGACGAAGATCCCCGAAAATCGCACCCCATCCGATAAAAATAAGCTGCAAGGGGGGCTGGAGGACTATCTTTACGGGCTCGGGGAGGAGATGGCGGAGATCCCCGAGAGCGCAAGGGGATGCAAATTCGGCGGCTGTTCCGTCAGGCTCTTTCATTGCCTTCAGGACCTCGGCGTCGTCACCGTCGGGGACCTTTTCCGCTACACGCCCGCGGAGATCTGCAGAACGAAAAATTTCGGCAAACAGTGCCTTGCCGAACTCTATCGCATCCTCCGCGCGGTCAACGGGAAAGCGCCTGCTCTGACCGCCCGATCCGCTCCGCCCATGATCGATTACGAAACTTCCTACGAAGATTATAAGGCAAATGAAGATAGGTATAAAGAGCTGTATGCCGCCCTCTCCGATCTCTTCTTCCGCCTTGCCGGGACGAAGCTCGACGAGCGGATGAGAACGGTCGTGTATGCGCGGCTCGGTCTCGGCGGGAGCGCGAAAACTTTGCGGGGGATCGGCGCCGATCTCGGCATTTCGCAGGAGCGCGTCAGACAAATTTTTGTCAAATCGATGAGAAGACTGATGAATAGTCCCCCGCTCGACATGATGAAAGAACTCCGCGAATTTCAAAGCGCGGCCGAGGCATACCCCGTCGGCGGGCTTCTTGTCTGTTGCTATCTTGAGAGCGGAGAACTCTTCACGGAGTTTGTGTGCAAACGGTTTTTCCGGCAGGAGTTGCAGAAAGACGCCCTCCGCGACGCCGTCCGCAAGGGAGGTTTGAAAGAAGGGAGCGCCGCGGGGCAAAAGGTATTCAGATAGGGAAGCGCTCTTCCGCGTTGTAGGCGAGAACGAAGTCTTCCGCATTTTTCCGATTTCGGATGATTTCGGGATATTGTCGCACGGGAAATTTCCGAAAAAAGGAAATTTCCGTTTTCCGCATGGTGTTACAATAGCTTCATGCCTACCGTTCAGATCAAGACTTTGGAACTGCTTATCATCCGTGAACTCCGCGGCATGAACCGTTATAACGCGAGGGCGCACGCGGCATTTGCGCAAATGCGCCTGCACTTCTCAAACGAAGAATATCTCCACGGGATCGAGCATAGCAAGATCATCAAGAAGATCTATATCGATAACTTTTATAAATACCGCACCGCCGAGGCGCTCTCGCAGGAGCTGCATATCGACGTGAAATCCCTGCTTCTCTACCGTAAATATTATCTCCGCTTCTTTGCGAAATCCTATCTTCTTCTCTCCGTTCCGACCGAGGCCGACCTCGCTTTGCTTTACGAAGCCCTTACTTCGAACCGTGCGGAACAGCTCGAACAGACGGAGGACCCGCAGAGATCGCGGGAACCGCAAGGGGCGGGGGAGCCGCGCTACCCGGAGAAGGAACTCTTTCCCGATATCGTCTTCCGGCGATAGGGCACAGCCTTCCTCATGAGATCTTAAAATATCTCTGATTTCTGCTTGTCGGTCTGTCGGGGCAGGTCATGCCGATCAATCCCGCCTCCAGTGCGGGGATAAGATAATTTTGCCGAAAACCGTTTCTCGACTTCAAACCGAGTTTTTCCATAAGTTCCCGTGCGGACATGGGGTAGACCTCAATGACGGACATGAGCGCGGCGATTTGATGATTGATATGATTGATATGGTTTCGCGTATCCGAAACGATCCCCTCAATTGCCGCTTTTATCATGTCAAGCATAAATAAAATGAACCGATCGGATTTACCCTCGGAGGTCGAAAGGGAAATCGCGCGGTAATATTCTTCCTGATGATCTTTGATCAGGCTTTCAATGGGGATCCACTCAAAAATCGGTTTCCACTTTGCAAGCAATGCCGTTTGCCACAGCCTGCCCATTCTTCCGTTTCCGTCGAGGAAGGGGTGTATGAACTCAAACTCATAATGAAAAACGCACGATTTGATGAGGATATGCGTTTTACTTGTATTGAGCCAATGAAAGAGTTCGGCAACCAATTCATGGACCATAGAATGGGGCGGCGCAACATGAATGACTTTCCCCTGTTCATTGATTACGCCCACAGGCGCAGTACGCAGATGCCCTGCCTCCTCGACCAAATCTTTCATCATGAGTGCATGGGCTTTCAATAGATCCGATAGGGAGTACGGATTCAACTCGGGGAGGAGGGCGTACACGCTATGTGCATTCCTGACGGCCGAAATATCGTCCTTGGGCGCAAGTACCCTTTTCCCTTCGATGACATCCGTCACTTGCTCCAAGGATAAGGTATTGTTTTCAATCGCAAGGGAAGAATGAATCGACTTGATCCGATTGATACGGCGCAGCCTGGGCAATTTATCTAAATTCCGGATGCCGTTCATCTGTCCTAAAAGTTCCATAATGTCCGACGTCAACCCGAGCATCTCCTCGGTAATCTCATAAGGGGGAATATATTGGTCCATTGCGAGCCTCCTTTACAACGGTTATTATAGCATAAGCCGAAAGAAAAGTCAATATCTTACACATTATCTTATCCATTATCTTGCACATTCTGCGAAGAAGATATCCCACGGCGCCGCCTGAATGGAAAAAAGTCCTTCGTGTAAAAGCGAGGGACTTTTCCTGCGGGACGTCATGAACGCAAGCGAACGATTTCGGCGCTTCCTTTCTACGGCAGCTCGGCTGTCTTCAATTTATCCTTGAACTTTTCATACGTGCTGCTTACGAAGTCGCCCGCATACTTGCGGATCTCTCCGTCATTCAAGACAAAGTAGCCGTTCTTGACGGCGTACCCGTAAAACGTAAACGTGTACTCTGCCCTGCCGTCCTTCAGGAACGTGATGACGACTTTATCCCAATAGTTTTCCGTGTCGATCTTTTGATAAGTTTCTTTGCTATACAAACTGCCGTCTATTTGTTGATAAAGCCCGTTTATGATCTCCCGCTCTTCCGACGTGCCGAAGTAATCCTCATCGGCATCGAGCGGCATCCAATCGGAATGCTTGGAGATATGATGATATTCGAGCGAAACCTCATCGTAATTTTCGATATCCAAACCCAATTCGAGCCTCGGCCAGCCTTTCATATCCCCGCCGCAGGCGCATAAGAGAAGCAAAAGAAAGGGGAGCAGAAAATAAAAAACGTTCTTCCTCATAAAACACCTCCTGCTTATAAAATGATCGGGGGGCAAAATGCCCCGCAAAACAACGATCCTTTCCGATTTCATTCTACCATAGAACCGCAAAGAAATCAAGCCCGAATTTTGGGGGAGAGGAGAAGCGGCTCGAAAAGCGGCCGCCGCGTCACAAGGGATATTCTGATGGGGCAGCGCTCTTCCGTGTTGCAGGCGAGAACGAAGTCTTCCGCATTTTTCCGATTTCGGATGATTTCGGGACATTGTCGCACGGGAAATTTCCGAAAAAAGGAAATTTCCGTTTTCCGCATAGTGTTACAATAGCTTCATGCCTACCGTTCAGATCAAGACTTTGGAACTGCTTATCATCCGTGAACTCCGCGGCATGAACCGTTATAACGCGAGGGCGCACGCGGCATTTGCGCAAATGCGCCTGCACTTCTCAAACGAAGAATATCTCCACGGGATCGAGCATAGCAAGATCATCAAGAAGATCTATATCGATAACTTTTATAAATACCGCACCGCCGAGGCGCTCTCGCAGGAGCTGCATATCGACGTGAAATCCCTGCTTCTCTACCGTAAATATTATCTCCGCTTCTTTGCGAAATCCTATCTTCTTCTCTCCGTTCCGACCGAGGCCGACCTCGCTTTGCTTTACGAAGCCCTTACTTCGAACCGTGCGGAACAGCTCGAACAGACGGAGGACCCGCAGGGAGCGTGGGAGCCGCAGGGGACGCAGGAGTTGCAGAGAGTGTTGGAGCCGCAGGGGACACAGGAGTTGCCGAGAGTGCGGGAACCGCAGGAGATGAGGGAGCCGCGCTACCCGGAGAAGGAACTCTTTCCCGATATCGTCTTCCGGCGATAGGGCACGGCCTTTGAAAAAGCCTCGGCGAAATCTTCCCATCCAAAGTCAAATCGAACTTGTCTTTTACGGCAGCGGCTAATCTTGTTTTATCGCCAATACCATTCGCTCTTTATGGCACTTTTGCGGGTGCTTGACCGCGAAGCAGCGCGGCCAAGCACCCGCAAAACCGTAAAAACCAAAAAAAGTCATCGAACAAATAGGGATCCCGAAGAAGATTGCGGGGCAAGATTTTTTGAAAAAAAGTGCAACATGAAAAGCAGCTCTTGCCGCTTGCGGGAAGAGTGTAAAAAATTTGCGTCAGCGAAAGCAACGGCGGCGCAAGGGATATTCAGATAGGGAAGCGCTCTTCCACGTTGTAGGCGAGGCCGAAGTCTTCCGCATTTTGCCAATTTTGGATGATCTCGAGACATTCGACGAATGCGTATTTCTCACCGAGGGCGAACGGAACGTTCTCCATCCCGTTCAATTCTTCGAGATGGTATTCCAGTAGATCGATCAAAAATTGCAAAACTTCCTCTGCAGACTGTTTCATTTGTACCACCCACTATGAAAATAGTGTAACACCCCGGCGCGCGGAAAATTTCCGAAAAAAGGAAATTTCGGTTTTTTTGCATCTTCTTCGACGCAAAAAGCACCGCTCCCGTCCCTGCATTTTGTCAAGGCACCCTTGCGCAGTATTATAGCAAAGAGGAAAGACAAAGGCAAGATTCGGACGAAAAAATTTTTCAAATCATAACAAACGCCCCGATAGCGAAGGAAGTCCACGGGGGTTTTCTTTTTATGGGAAGAAGACGACCGCGGGAAGAAATTGCCACTCTTCCGATTGCAGGCAAAGAAAAAACCTAAACCGTCACTTTGCATAAGTGTTCGATTTAGGTTGAGAGTGGTGAGGTGGACGTTAATTATCCGAACACCGTTTTTCCCGTAAAAGACGGATTTGGCTTTATGATTTGGCTTTAAAATCTATAAAAACTGCTGATTTTCCGCCAATAAATGTATGGATTCCGCGGGATTGACTGCAGTTTCATTTCAGTACATTCACATTGAAATATGTGCTAAAATTGTCTTGTGCCGCCTTAAATCACAGACGGTGCAAGAACTATTTTAGGAGGAATTTTTGAAAGTGATTCGATATATAGACGAGATGACTTGATTAATTTGTAAAAAAGAATTATAATAAAGAAAATATTCTAGCATATCCGCAATAAGGAGAAAAATGAACGCAAAAGCAGAAACTTTACTTGCAATGTACGAGGCATCGAAACGCTATACAAATTTCGGGGAAGTTATTTGTCGGCTTGATATAAACGGAATTAAAGGGACAAATTGCAGCATTCCTTTTGATTTCCCCATCACGGCAATTTCGGGATATAATGGGGCAGGGAAAAGTACGATAGCGCAAATCGCATTATGCGCCTACAAGGAAGTTGATATAGACAGCCATCGAAGTTACTTAAAAGAGATTTCTTTGTAAAAACACTTTTGGACAAGCAACCGTACTTGCCGGAAGCAAGAATCGTAGTGTCGTATGCTTGTGAAGAACAAAGAGAACATGCTATCCAGTTGTCGATATTTTCCAACGATGAAGCAGATAGATATACCAAACAAATTCAAATGCGTTATGCGACTGATCGATGGGCGGGATACAGGCATCAACCGAGCCGAAGAGTCTTCTATTTTGGAATGAGTTATTTCATCCCGTATCAAGAACTAAACCGCAATCTTTTAAGGGATGGCCGTGCGAATATTAGGACTAGCAAGTCTTATGACTCTCGTATCGTGAAGTTGGCGGCGGATATTTTATCCATTGCTTATACCGAATTGCAAAATAACAAGGTTGTAAATGAAAAGCGTGAAACGCAAGTAATTTCCGCAAAAAAATCCACAGTCGCATATTCGGAGAATCACATGGGGTGCGGTGAAGGGCGTCTATTAAAGTTGATAGATGCTTTAGAGAATGCGCCTAATCAAAGTTTGTTTGTAATTGAGGAGCCGGAAACAGCACTCCATCAATTAGCGCAACATAAATTGTCCCAGTATTTTTTAGATGTTTGTTTGCGGAAGCGCCACCAAATCATTTTTACTACGCATTCTTCCGATCTGTTGACTGCATTGCCGCCGCAAGGGCGTAAATTTTTGATTCGGGGAGAATCACAATCTCAAGTGGTGAACAATCCTACAATTGCCGAAGTAACCAATTTATTATCTGGTGGGAATAATAAGGGATTAACAATAGTTACAGAGGATAAGGTGGCGGCAGAGTATCTGAAAGAAATAATACGCAACAACGCGCACCTGTTTGACAACTGCGCCATTTATCCCTTGGACACCAGTTATTCAGAAGTGAAAAAATATGTGGAATATGCGAGAAGATGCTCCTTCGCAGTATGCGGCATAGTGGATGAGAGCCGAAGAGCCGATGCGGAAAAGTTTATTGTAGCATTCCCGGAAGATAATCCACCCGAAAGAACTTTTTTCGGCGACGAATATATTAAAACATTTTTGCTCAATGAATATGGTTTTGATTGTGCAAAACAACTTCTGCAAGCCCATCACGAATATTTTTCCACGCTGAGTAGTGCCACAGGTGACAGTATTGATTATTTGCTTCCGCGTATTGTCAAAGAATATGTGAGAAGCCGTCCCAAGGGATATTTTGATTTTCTTTATAATAATTTAGAAAAGTGGTTAGGTGACCTAAAATAAACACGTAGGTTGAGGCGGTCTCGAATTATATCGTGACCGCCTCAATTTGCAAACTTTCAGAAATTCAATCAATATCAAAGCCTTCTTTTTGAAAGGCGCTTAAAATAATTCTTATAAAAATCATGCATCGAGCCGAAGAAGTCTCGTTCCGAGGCGCTGTTTTCCCCGCGCTCCCGTTTGAGATTGATCAGTTCAAACGTCGTGATTAGGTCTGCGATCTGGAACAGCCGATAGTTCGCGGGCTTGATTTTGCGTCGGAAATCCACGCTTGCGTCGTGCAAAAGAGACGCCAAAATTCCCGTGAGTTGTTTTTGTCCGCCGTCATAATAGACGACAAGTCGATCGAATCCGCCTAAAAATTGGGCATGGTCATCCAAAAAATCTTTGATCTTTTTCGAGAGCGCGCCGATAAGCTGAAATTCGTTCATTTGCTCTTCTTTTTCTACCACAAAAACGGCGTATGTAAATGGGATCTTCGCGGCAAAGTTCATGAAACTGTTGAGCAGTTGTTTCCGTTCGTCGATTGTCCAATACTGATAGGGCGGCTCTCGGCGGATGAGCGGCGCGGTATGCAGACAATGATCTTGAAATCCCCGCGCGGAGAGATGCCCGTCAAGCCGCGAGAGTTCTTCCTTGATGCTTTCGCTTTGGTCGTGAAAGAGCATTGTCACCAAATAATACGGCGCGCGCTTGTCATATTTCCCGAAATCGCCCGATTCGTCTATGAAAATGCTTAAAAGTTTTTCCATCGTAAAAAAATTTGGCGAGGAATACCCCCGCCGCGGTGGGCCTCGGGAATTTCAACCCAGCCCGTAATTATTTTCTACTATTATTATAACCGATTTTAAAGAATTGTCAACCCTTTTGTGCCAAGTTTTTTACGGCTACCTGCCGAAATAAAGTAAACGGCGGGCAGAAAATTCTCTGCCCGCCGTGCCGCTTTTTATGATCGGGATACGAAGCGACGAACCCAACCGCCATCCTCGGCGGCTACATCCCTATGGTTTTCAATGGGATATTTTATCGTTTTCTTTTTTATTTAGTTGTTGTTTCCGCCGCTCGGCTTGCCACTCTTCAAACTCTCTTCTTCCTTCTTCCGTTTCAAATAATTGTTGAATCGAGGGCAATATCGCGCGCGCCAGCGTTTCGATCTCATAGTCGGGGATCCCCGTCCTATTTTTGCGCCTACGTCCCATCCTGTGTCAGTCGATAAAATTACCTCCTTGTAAGATTTATTCAGTTGTCATTTTCCGTCTTTGCCGCTGTGATTGATTCTGATAGGCGTGTAGCACGCGGCGGGGTTGAGTTTCCGTCTGGACTTGGAGAGGAGGTCTTTATACTCGCTCGGATACGCCGTTTCCATGTCCCTGATCGCGCTCGCCGCGTCCTCGTTCCTGTGCGCCCGCCGTTCCGCATCCTGCCAATCTTGAAAGAGGTTTCCTACCTCTCTTTGAAGTCGCTTCTGTTCCACGCGGTAGGCGGCGTTCTCCGCCCGCAATCGGGTGATCTCCTGTTCGCT
>CANRFW010000002.1 GCA_947630035.1 uncultured Clostridia bacterium
GCTTTATATACCATTCCGGTGACGATAGCAGAGAGGATCCACCTGTTCCCATCCCGAACACAGAAGTTAAGCTCTCTCACGCCCAAAGTACTTGGCCTAACGGCCCGGGAGGATAGGTAGTTGCCGGATTTCACACGAAAAAGCACCGCGCGAGCGGTGTTTTTTCATGTGAAGAGGAACTTCTGTGAAGCCGCGGCCGCCGTAGATTTCACACAAAGAGGCGCCGCGGGAGGCGGCGATTTTTTGTGCCGAAAACCGTAAAAATGCAACATGGGGTCGAAAAAAACGGTTATAACCGTATTTCTTGCTTTGCGGCGGGAGGGGGCGCGCGGCGGTTTTGTAAGAGAGAAAAGAGGCAAAACGCACGAAACCGTTGAAGTTTTTCCCGTTCCGTGCTATAATACCCTCGAAGGAGGTGCGACGTGAAGCTGACGCTGTTCTATTTGGAGGACTGCCCCTATTGCCGCTATGCGCGCCGCGCGGTGCGGGAGCTTACGGCGGAGGAGCCGCTCTTCCGCGATTTCGAGATCGATTGGATCGAGGAGAGCCGCCGCCCCGAGATCGCGGACCGGTATGATTATTACTACGTCCCCACTCTCTTTCTGGGGCATGAAAAGCTCTATGAGGCAAGCCCTTCCGAGGGCTATGAAGACGTGAAGGCTCGCCTGCGTGCCGCCTTCTTGCGGGCGGCGTCGGAATAGCGCATGGGGCTTTGCGGACTGTACGGTTGCGGCGAGTGCCTGTTTCCCCGTGCCTTTCGCGCCCACACGCCCGAGCTTGCCGAGCGGGAGATCGGGCGGCTCTTCCGCGGCGTCTGCTTAAATCCCCGCGGGACGGATGACAGCGTCACCCTCCTCGCGGAGGCGGTGGAAAGAGTCTGCGAAAAGTCGGAGGATATCCGCCTCTGCTTCGATGCCTACCGCGAAACCGGGGAGAAGTTCGGGCGTCTCGCCGCCTCGCACGGGTGGTTCCATTGGGCGCTCGGCACCCCGCTTTCTTTTGTGCGGCCCGTGCTTTTTTTGCACATGGGTACGGAAAATGCGGCGTTCGACGACCTCATGTTCGGGTTTTACGACCGCCGCCTCGAGGAGATCTCCCGCGATCTCGGGCTGTTCGACTGCAACGAAGGACGGGCCGATGCGGTGCGGGAGGGGATCGCCGCCTACCGCGGCGGGCTGTACCGTGCGGCGACGCTCTCCTTTCTGACGCTGTTCGACCGTCTCGTCTATGAAAAATCGGACTTCCCCCTCCGCCACAAGACCGCGGAACTTCTCCGCCGTTTCGGACTTCTTGCGGACAGGGCGGATGCCGCGCACGGTGTTTTCACGAGTTCCCCCTTCCGTTCGCTCGTCCTCGGCGGGGTGTATGCAAATGCCGATCTCCGCTCGCCGCCGCCCGCGGAGGGGATCCCCGGCCGCCACACCCTCCTGCACGGATTCCGCACCGGCTGCGCGACGAAGAAGACCGCCCTCAATGCCCTTCTTCTCGTCCTCATCCTCCTCACCCTCCCCGCGATAAGAACGAAGACCTATTCCGAGCGGCTCGCCCTTGCCGGGCTTCCGTAAAAAAACCGCTCCCGTGGGGGAGCGGCGCGATTGGGGTTAATCGGTTTTTTTGAGAGGGTTGGCGGAACACACCTTTTCCGCGATGCGGATAAACGTCTCCGCGTCCTCCGGGCCGATGATCTCGAGGATGCTGTCCGCGAGGGCGATGGAATGCTCGTGTACGGCAAGGAAGGCGTCGAGCTTTTCGGGGACGAGTTTTACGAACGTCGTGCGCTTGTCCTCTCCGTCCGACTTGACGAGGAACCCCTTCGCGGCGAGGGAATCGATGGTGCGGTTGACGAGGCTTTTGAGCATGTTCGTCTCCGCCACGATCTCCTTGAAGGAGATGAGGCCCACGCCGTCTTCACGGTAACGGTAATAGGCGAGCATCATCACGACCGCCTCGTTGTAGATCATGCCGCGCGTGATGCGCGTATTTTTGAGAGTGCCCGTGAGTTTTACCCACGAGACGATCAATCTCTCATCCAATTCCACACGCTGGCTTGTCATAATCGTTCAATTCCTCTCCGATGATTGTTTCTATTATAACAGTTTCTTTTGAAACTGTCAAGCAAAAATAGAAAAAATCTTGCAAATTTCAAAGGAAGTTGTTATAATTTTGCTATGATACCCGAAGATCCCGCGATGCTGGTAAGTTTTATCAATATGAAATTGCGCGACGGGGCGTGCGATCTCGACGAACTTTGCGCCGAGGAGGACGTCGCGCGCGAGGAGCTGGAGGCAAAACTTTATGCCTTCGGGTACCGCTACGACGGCGGACTGCGCCGCGTTGTGCCGCGGTGATTTCCACATATCAACATTTTGACTGTCGATAACTTTACGGGGGCGGTGGATATGTCGCAATACGATCTCATGAAATTTTTCGAAAACTATGACAGCGAGGCGGACCTCGGGGATTTTTCTCCCGAGGAGCTGGAGGCGTATCTCGAATACGCGCGCAGCGAGGAGAAGCCCCTTTCACCCGCCGAGTGGAAGGCGGAGTATTTTTCCTATTACGACGACGTGAAGGACAAGAGCCTCAAAAAGCAGGATTGGTGACGGCATAAAAGGGGGAGGGCGGCGGCATACTGCGGGTATGAAACTCACGACCCTCGTCTCCTCCGCCTACCTTGTTGCGGCAGGGCTTTTTCTCACCGTTTACGCCCTCTCGGGGTTCGACCTTTTGCTCTTTCTTTGCGCGGGGTACCGCCCCGTTTACCGCGCTTTGCTCTCCTTTACGGGCATCGCGGCGGCATGGCTCCTCTTCTGGCTCATTGCCTTTCGGCCCACGAAGTACGTCTCGTGACATACGCCTTTGCGCCCCTCGATTACGGTTCCCGTTTCTCCTGTTCGGACAAATAAACACGTCACCCCTCGACTGCGCTACTTCGCCTATGGCTCGTGCCGCCCTTGGATAACGATTATAACTTCGGGCGGGGCGGGGTGACGTATGTATGCTCGAGGGACGTGTAAAAGCGGGTGCGGGGGCGCGGGGTTCCTCATTCCGAACGGAGCCGTAGGCGGAGTGAGTGAATCTTTCAAGATACGCTCCGCCGCGGTGCGGCGTCGGTATGAGGAGAAAGACAGAGAACAGCGTAAAACTTATTCCCTCCGCGGTAGAGGTACACGCAAAACCTGCCCTTCTGTTGGAGAGGTACACGCAAAGCCAGCCCCATTGTGGATGGGGTGCGCGTGAAACCAGCCCCCTCCGCGGGAGGGGAGTAGGGGGGTGGGCGCTCCGCTACGTCATTCCGACGCCGCGTCTTTTGCGGCGGAGGAATCTCACCGCTTTTCAAAACAGAGTTTCCTCACGCGTCAGTGGCGCCCGCCCGCAAATTGCGGGCGGGCGGCGGGAACGGTTCGGAATGACGTACAAAAGAACCATGGCGGAGGCAAGGGCGCCTCGCAAAGCCTGCCCCCTCCGTGGAAGGGGTACGCGCAAAAGCTGCCCCCTCCGTTGGAGGGGGTACGCGCAAAAGCTGCCCCCTCCGTGGAAGGGGTACGCGCAAAAGCTGCCCCTCCGTTGGAGGGGGGTAGGGGGGTGGGCAAGGGATACGGTTGCCGCGCCGACCGTGTACGTCATGTCGAGCGCAGTCGAGACATGACGCGTTTCATACAGTCACCCCTCGACTACGCTCGGGGTGACGTATTAGGGCGGGGCGGGGCGACGTACAAAAGCGGACGGGGCGGGGCGACGTACAGAAGCGGACGGGGACTGGGTGATGCGGAAATCGAGGGGTGGGCAAGGGAATACGGTTGCCGCGCCCTTCCTCATGCCGAGGCTCCGCAGGAGCCGAGCGTATCTTTAAGGGAAAGATTCGCTCACTTCGCCTACGGCTCCGTTCGGAATGAGGGGAGAGTGGGCCGCCTACGGCTCCGTTCGGAATGAGGGGAGAGTGGGGCGCCTGCGGCTCCGTTCGGAATGAGGAGAGAGTGGCCCGCGCCCGCCTGTTTCACGCGTCGTTCTGAACCCCCGCGTGTTTATCGACGAGACCACCGCCGGCTCTGCCGCCCGAGGGAAGCCACGCTCCGAGGGGGTGCGCCGCCTTGCGTAACCCGTGTAAAGTTTGCAAAAATAGCGCACGGGCGGGGAAAGCGGTTGACAATCCCCTATAAAAGGGATATAATAGACCATGCAGACGGACTTCGCCGTGGTTTCCAAAGGAAATCACGGTCGTCTTTATAAATCGTCCGTGCGGAAAGCGCGGCGAAAGGGGTAGTGAAAATGGCAGATAAGTTCTACATGACGAGCGAAGCGAAGAAGAAGGCGGAGGAGCGGCTGAAGTATCTCACCACCGTCAAACGCGCGGAGATCATCGAACGCATTCAGGAGGCGCGCAGCCACGGCGACCTCTCCGAGAACGCCGAATACGATGCGGCGCGCAACGAGCAGGCGGCAAACGAGGGCGAGATCGTCGAACTCGACTATCAGATCAAGAACGCCGTCATCATCGAGGAAAACGACGATACTTCCGTCGTCCATCTCGGCTCGGTCGTCACCGTGTACGATCCCGATCTCGACGAGGAGCAGGTCTACACCATCATGGGGTCCACCGAGGCGGACGTGATGCGCAATATCATCTCCAACGAGTGCCCCGTGGGAGCGGCTCTCCTCGGCAAGAAGGCGGGGGCGGTCGTCACCGTGAAGGCGCCCAACAACTTCGAATACAAACTCAAGATCCTCAAGATCGAATAACAGGGCTATGGAAGAGATCACAAACGGAGAAGAACTCATCGAGCAGGCGCGCATCCGCCGCGAGAAGCTCGCAAAGCTCGCCGCCGAGGGGAAGGACCCCTACAAGACGACGAGCTATCCCGTCACGGCATATTCCCGCAAAGTCAAGGAAAACTTCGGAGACTTCGAGGGGAAGACGGTCGCCGTCGCGGGGAGGATGATGTCCCGCCGCATCATGGGCAAGGCATCCTTTTCCCACATTGCGGACCGCGAGGGGCAGATCCAGATCTACGTCACGCGGCAGGATGTGGGCGAGGATGCGTACACCTCCTACAAAAAAGATTTCGATATCGGCGATATCGTCGGCGTCAAGGGGTTTGTCTTCAGGACGCAGACGGGGGAAGTCAGCGTACACGCCACGGAGATCGTGATGCTCTCCAAGGCCCTCCTTCCCCTCCCCGAAAAGTACAACGGGCTTCAGAATGTGGACACGAAGTACCGCCTCCGCCACCTCGATCTCATCATGAACGAGGATGTGCGCGAGGTCTTCTTCAAACGGGCGAAGATCGTCTCCTCCATCCGCGCCTTTTTGGACGGGCGGGGGTTCGTCGAGGCGGAGACGCCCATCCTTCTCCCCATCGAGATCGGCGCCGACGCCCGTCCTTTCAAGACCCATCACAACGCCCTCGACCTCGACATGTACCTCCGCATCGAGACGGAGCTATACTTAAAGCGGCTCATCGTGGGCGGCTTTGAGAAGGTGTACGAGATGGGGCGCATCTTCCGCAACGAGGGGATGGACGCCCGCCACAATCCCGAGTTCACAACCGTGGAGATCTATGAGGCGTATGTCGACTTCCATGCGATGATGGACCTCGTGGAGGAACTCTACCGCTACGTCGCCCAAAACACTTGCGGGACGACCGCCGTCACCTACGGGGAGAGGACGGTCGACCTCGGGCATTGGGAGCGCCTCACGATGACGGAGGCGGTGAAAAAGTACAGCGGCGTGGATTTCGCGCAGGTGCCCGACGACGAGACGGCGCAAAGGCTCGCCGCGGAGAAGGGGGTGGAACTCGAAGAGGGGAAGAAGACCAAGGGGCATATCCTCGCGGCGTTCTTCGATGCCTTCGTCGAGGATAAATTGCAGGACCCCACCTTTATCTACGATTACCCCGTGGAGATCTCCCCGCTCGCCAAGCGCAAGCCGGACGATCCTTCCATGACGGAGCGGTTCGAATATTTCATCCTCGGCATGGAGATGGGCAACGCCTTCTCCGAACTCAACGATCCCATCGACCAGCGCGCCCGCATGGAGGCACAGGCGGCGAAGAAGCGCGCGCAGGGCGCGAAGGCCGAGGTGGACGAGGACTTTTTGGATGCCCTCGAGCGCGGCATGCCCCCGACGGGCGGCCTCGGGCTTGGGGTGGATAGGCTCGTGATGCTTCTGACGGACAGCCAGAGCATCCGCGACGTGCTTCTCTTCCCCACGATGAAACCCAAGAAATAACCGTTTTCCGCACCCATGTCCGCATTTTTACGAAAGCGGGCGGCGGAACAAGGAGAAAAATGGACGCACGAGTCACAAAACACCGTCTTGCGAATATGCTCTCCTACGATTGGCTGAAGATCGCCGTCGCGGTCATCTTTGCGATCGCGGCGCTCTCCGTCTTTTTCACGATGGTGCGCACCCGCGCAACGGACGGGCAGACGTTCATCGTCTACGGGCATTCCGGCCTCATCAAGGGGAGGAATGCCGACAGGATCGACGACGAACTCGTCTCCCGCGGCGTGTTCTCTTACGACGTACTCTCCGTCTCCGCGGAGAATTTTACGAATAATTACATGAGTGACGCCGCCTATTCCGCCCGCCGTGCCGCGGGGGAGGGGACGGTCATGTTCGTCTCCAACCACCCGAAAGACGATCCCGAGACGGAGGAAGTGGAAGTTTCCGACCTCTGGACGATCGCGGGGTACGAATACGACGCGGAGAGAGGGAGGCCCCTCGCCCCCTCCGACTACACGGCGGAAGGCTCCATCGGCAATGCGTTCGAACTCGACGCCTTCTTCGGGGGGATCGAGAGCGAGCTTGTAAAATTCTTCGGCGAGGATTGGCGGGCGGGCGGCGAACCCATAGAGGAGACGGTGCGGGCCGTCTTCAAGGCGCGCAACGGCAAGGACAACCGCTACCGCTTCAGTTCCGCGAAGTTCGAAGAGGGCGTAAAGGATGAGGCCGAACGGGTCAAGAAGCTGCGGGAGGACTACCTTTTCGTCACGGCGGCGTTTGAAGAGGGGAAGCTCACCCGCGTGGAGTACCCCGGGGAGGAGCCCTGCGCCTTTGCGGTGGGGCTCGGGAATTTGCGGCGGATCGGCGATCTCTACACCCATCCCACGGAGGAGGGGGCGTCTCCCACGGCGGATCTCGGCCTCATGATCTATAACAACGGCAAGCGCCTCGGCGATCTCAAATACGAACCCATCTCCTTTTTGCGCTACCTCGTGGAGGCGTATGGAGGATAACTGCCGCATCGCGGCGATGCTCCGCGCCCAGAAGAAGCACATCTCCTTCCACACCCCGGGGCACAAGCGGGCGGGTGCGGACATAACCGAGCTTTCCTATTCGGACAACCTCTCCTCTCCCCGCGGCGTCCTCGCGGAGGCGGAGGCGGATATCGCAAAGATCCTCGGGGCGGCGGCGAGTTTTCTTCTCACGGACGGCAGCACCTGCGGGGTGCATGCCATGCTCTACGCCCTCCGTTCGGCGGGGGCGAAAAGGGTCGCGGCGCCCGTCTTTTCCCACCCGAGCGTCCGTTACGGGTGCGAAATTTTGGGCTTGGAGCTTGTCCCTATTCCTCAAGAAAAACTGCGGGGGATCCCCGTTCAGCCCCGCGAAGAGGCGCTTGAAAAGGCGCTTGCGGAGGCGGACGCTCTCCTCCTCACCTCTCCCGATTATTACGGCTTTCTCGCCCCCCTCAAGGCGGCGCGGCGGCTGTGCGACGGGGCAAAGAAGCCCCTCGTTCTCGACGGCGCGCACGGGAGTCACCTGCACTTTACAAGCGAACATGCGGGGAAGTTTGCCGACCTCTGGGTGGACGGCGTACACAAGTCTCTTCCCGCTCTCACGCAGGGGGCGGTCGTCTCCGCAAAGAGCGAGGCGTGGGCGGGGCGGCTCCGCGAAGGGGTCCTCCGTTTCCGCACCACTTCCCCCTCCTATCCCGTGATGGCGAGCGTGGAGTACGCCGTAAAATACCCCCGCAATGAAGAGATCGAGAGGGCGGCGGAAGCCTTCAAATGCGCACATGGGTGCGTAAAAAACGACGATTGGACGAAGATCCTCCTCCCGTTCGGCGCCCGCTCTGGGGAAGCCCGCCGCTATTTCGAGGCGCACGGCGTATATCCCGAGTTCGACGACGGAAACTATCTCATGTTCTACCTCTCCCCCTGCACGAAGGAAAGGGAGCTTGAAAGGCTCTCCCGTCTTCTCGGAGCGTTCGGCGGAGGGGAGGTGGAAGAGGACGCCCCCTTGGGCGAGATCCCCATCTATTCGGAGCGAAAATGAAGGAGCTTTTGAAAAGTACCCGCGCCTGCCGCGCCTTCTCTGCGGAAGAACCCGCCCATGCGACGCTCGTCGTCTTCCCGGACGGCAAGTACCTCCGCGCCCTCTTGCGGGCATGTGCGGCGGCCTTTTTCGGGGCGGACGAAGGCTCGCGCACGGGGGAGCTGATCGCGCGGGAACAGTATGCGGACTGCCTCTTCTTCCCCGCCGAGGGGGGGAAACTCACGGCGGACGACTGCGCCCGCATCGTGGACGAGAGCCTGCTCCGTCCCGTCGAGGGGGAGAAAAAGCTCTTCGTTCTCGACGGGTTCGATACCGTCACCCAGCTCCTCCAGAACAAACTTTTGAAGCTGCTCGAAGAACCGCCCGAGGGGGTGTATTTCCTGCTCGGCGCGGTAAGCCGCTATCCCGTGCTGCCCACCGTCTTGTCCCGCGTGCGGGTGCTTACGGAGCCGCCCTTCCGTGAGGAGGAGGTGCTTCGCGTCCTGCTCCGCCAAGGGGGGGAGGAAGAGAGCGCGCGGCGGGCCGCGGCGGCGAGCGGGGGAGTCGTATCCCTCGCCGAAAAACTTATGGGCGGCGGCGGGAGTTTTGCCCTCGCGGAGAGATTTCTCTCGGAGGAGGACAAGGCGCCCCTCTGCAGGGAGCTTGAAAAATCGGCGGATGCGCCCGCCTTTTTCGCGGCGCTCCGTCTGTGTTTCAGGGACGCGCTCCTTCTGAAGCTCGGCATGGGAGAGCATGCGGCGTCCCCCTCGGCGGCAGCGCGGGCGGCTGCGGAAGAGTATCCCGCGGGTGCGCTCGTCGCCGCGGTCGGCCTCGTTTCGGATGCGGAACGGGATATTCAGTTCAATGCGAATCTCGGGCAGGCGGCATACGCCCTCGCGCTCGCGATCGGAAAGGAGAAAGAGAGATGGAAGTCGTCGTTGTAAAATTCAAGCGCGGCGCAAAACCCTATTATTTCGGCTCGGGCGGGCTGGAACTCAAGAGGGGGCAGGGGGTCATTGTGGAGACGGCGCGCGGGCAGGAGTTCGCCACCGTCACCGATCCCAAACATGAGACGGACGAGAAAAATATCGTACCTCCCCTCAAAAATATCCTGCGCATCGCCACCGAGCGGGACCTCGAGACGGTTGCAAAGAACGAGGAGCGCCGCCCCGAGGCGATGAAGATCTGCAAGGAGAAGATCGCCGCGCGCGGGCTTCCCATGAAACTCATCGACTGCGAGTTCACCTTCGACGGGAGCAAGGTCATCTTCACCTTTACGGCGGAGGGGCGGGTGGATTTCCGCGAACTCGTCAAGGACCTCGCGTCCGTCTTCCGCATCCGCATCGAACTCAAACAGGTGGGCATCCGCGACGAGACGAAGATCCTCGGCGGCATCGCCCCCTGCGGCAGGGAGTGCTGCTGTGCGGGGTGCATGCCCGAGTTCAAGAAGGTCTCCATCAAGATGGCGAAGAACCAGGGGCTTTCCCTCAACCCCGGGAAGATCTCGGGGCTGTGCGGCAGGCTCATGTGCTGCCTTGCCTACGAGAACGAGTACTACGCGGGGGCTTGCAAGCAGATGCCCAAGCTCGGCGGCTCGGTGGGGACCCCGGAGGGAAGGGGGGTCGTCGTCGCGGAGAACATGCTGAAAATGACGGTGCGCGTCAAGATCGAGAAGGACGGCGCCCTCATCTACCGCGATTTCCCCTTGGAAGAGATACGGTTCAAGCGGGCGGCGGAGAGCGAAAAAGAGGAAAAAGAAGAGGAAGAAGCGGAAGAATAAAAAATTTCGTGAAATCTCTTTACGAACGGAAAGATTTGTGGTATAATACGAGAAAGATTTGATTGGAGGTGATCCCCATGGCTCACAAAATTACGGATGCCTGCGTATCCTGCGGCGCTTGCGCGGATACCTGCCCCGTCGGCGCGATCGCTCCCGGCGATACCACCTATGTTGTGGATCCCGATGTCTGCATCGATTGCGGCGCCTGCGAGGACGGTTGCCCCACGGGTGCCATCGCGGCGGAGTAACTCCGGAAGGAGAAGAGCGCGGGAACGCGCTTTTTTCTTTATGGTGACAAGATGGAGCGCGAGGAGAGTTTGCTCATCGGCAAATACCGCATTCTGCAGGACGACGAAGAATACCGCTTCACTTCCGATTCGGTCCTTCTCGCCCGCTTTCTCCGCGCCAAAAAGGGGGAACGGGTCGCCGATTTCTGCGCGGGGAGCGGGATCGTCGGGCTGCATTTTTTTGCGGAGAACGAGGGGGTGGAGGAGGTCGTCCTCTTCGAGATGCAAAAATCGCTCTCGGAGATGAGTGCCCGCACCGTCGCCCTCAATGGATTGGAGGAAAAATTCAGGGCGGAGAACATGCGGGTGCAGGATATCCCCGCGCGGTACGTCGAATATTTCTCCCTCATCCTCTGTAACCCGCCCTACGAAAAGGGGGGCTTCTCCTCCGCAAACAAAAAGACGGCGCCCTGCAAGCGGGAGCTTACTCTCACCCTCCCCGAGCTTGCGGCATCCGCCGCGCGGTGTCTCAAATTCGGCGGGAGGTTCGCCCTTACGGAGCGGGCAGACAGGCTCGCCGAAACGGTCTGCGCCCTGCACGAAAGGGGGCTGGAGCCCAAAAAACTGCAATTTATCGCGGGCAAAGAGGGGGCGGCGCCCTACGCCTTTCTCCTCTCCGCAACCAAGGGGGGAAGACAGGGCATGGAGATCCTGCCCGCCCTCGTCAACGGGAGAACGGTATGATCGCATTCGTCGCAACCCCCATCGGAAATCTGAAGGATATCACCCTGCGCGCCCTCGAAACGCTGCGGGAGGCGGACGTCATCTTCTGCGAAGACACCCGCCACACCGTCAAACTTCTCTCGGCTTACGGGATCAGAAAGCCCCTGAAAAGCTGCCACAAGTTCAACGAGCGGGAGGCGGCGGAACAGCTCATCGCCCTCTCGCGGGAGGGGCAGAATGTCGCCGTCGTCTCGGACGCCGGCATGCCCGCGATCAGCGACCCCGGGCGGGAAGTTTGCCGCATTTTGCGGGAACGGGGTGAGAATTTCACCGTTCTCCCCGGCGCCAATGCCGCCCTCTCCGCCCTCGTCCTCTCCGCCTTTCCCTCGGCGGGATTCACCTTTTTGGGCTTCCTCCCCGAGAAAAAGAGGGAGCGGGAGGAACTCCTCGCCCGCCACAGGGAGAGCCGCGAGACCCTTCTTTTCCACAGTGCCCCGCAGGACGTAGATCGCACGATCGCCGCCCTCTACTCTGCCTTCGGGGACAGGAACGCATGCGCCGTGCGGGAGATCACCAAGATCCACGAGGAGACGAGGTACTTCCGCCTCTCGGAGGGGCTTGCGGGGGAGAAGCGCGGGGAGTATGTACTCCTCGTCGAGGGAGCGGGGGAGGCGGAGAACCCGTGGAACGCCCTCACCCCGCGGGAGCATGTGCAAAAATATCTCGACGAAGGGCTGGAGAAAATGGAGGCCGTAAAGCGCGCCGCCCGCGACCGCGGCGTCCCCAAGAGCGAACTCTACCGCGAAACCCTCGATTTGTAATTTCGCTACGGGGAGCCTCCGCTCCCTTTTTCTTTGTCCTCAATCCCGCCCCGCTTTCCGCGGACACGGGCACCTTTTTGGGGGAACGCCCCGCTCTTCCATGTCTTCCCGTCCTACTTTTTATTATCGCGCCTCCCCGTCACACTGTTTATTATTGCGCCTCTCCGCTTTACTTTTTATTATCACGTCATCCCGTAACGCTGTTTTCATTACGGCGCCCGCCCCCCGCTGTTTTATCATCACGTCATCCCGAGCGCGCCGCCCCGCCCGCCTTTTGCGGGCGGGGCGGCGCGCGAGGGACCTCTTCCTCCAAGCGTCTTTCCGCATTCCGTATAGCAAGCAAACCCCCCGGAACTCGCGTCCCGAGGGGTTTGCTATGATAAGGGGGAAAATTATGAGTGATTTCGGTGCTTGCGGTTTCCCGCTCGCTTTACATTCATCATTATAGAGACTTTTTTGCCGAATGTAAACGGAAAATCCGAAAAAAGAGAAAAAAACTTTTTTCCCGAATTGTTTGACAAAATGTGAAACTTTTCATCGCGGACGTGAAAATTTTTGTAATAAATTCACAAATTCACAAAAACCGACAGAGAAAGCACCCGAGGATCGCCCCCGCGGCGTTGGAAAAGAGGGCGATCGCAACGGGCAGGAACAGTTTTTTCTTCTTCGCCCCCGCAAAGTAAACGGCGGAAATGTAGAAGGTCGTCTCGCTCGAGCCGTAGCACACGGCGGCGCAGCGGGCAATGTAACTGTCTGCACCGTAGGCGGAAAAGATCTCGGAGAGGAGGGCGGTGGAGCCGCTCCCCGAGAAGGGCTTCATGAGGAGGAGCTTGGTGGTTTCGGGCGGCACGCCGAGAACGCGGAAGACGGGGGCAAGAGCGCCCGTCAGCATGGCGGAAAGCCCGCTCCGCTCGAAGAGTTCGGAGAGCATGAGGACGGCGGCAAGATAGGGGAAGAGGGAGAGAACGAGGGGGATCGCCTCCTTCACGCCCTCCGTAAAGGTGTCGTACAGCTTCACCTTGCGGATGAGGGCAACGAGGAAGACGAGAACAAAGAGGAGGGGGATGACGAGGGCGAGGTACTTCACCGCTTTTTCCTCTTGGAAAGGAGCCACACGAGAAAACCGCCGAGGAGGGTCGTAAAGAGGGTGGAAAGGAGGGTGGGGAGGAGGATATCGGCGGCGGAGGCGGAACCCGCGGCGGCGCGCAGGGCGATGACGGTGGTCGGGAGGAGCTGGAGGCTCGTCGCATTGAGGACGAAGAGGAGATCGGCGGCATAGGTGTTTCCCGCCTCCCCGAAGCGGCGCACCGCCTTCACACCGAGCGGGGTGGGCGCACCGGGCAGGCCGAGCATGTTCGCAGTCAGGTTGCAGCCCGCGAGATAGGTCGCCTCGCGGTCATCCGAGCGGAAGAGCTTTTTCATGAGGGGATGGGCGAGCCGCGCGGCCCCTCCCGCGATGCCGCTCTTTTCAAGTACCTTGAAAAACCCCAGCCACACGCAGTAGGCGGCAAGGAGGGCGAGGGAGAGGGTCGCCGCCTTTTCGCCCCCCGTAAGGAGCGCGGGGAGAAACCCCTCGGGCGCGCGGAAGAGGAGGAGGGCGGCGGAGAGCAGAAACAGCACCGCAAACACAGCGTTCATGGGTTATTGTATGTTTGTCCCGCGCGGGATTATGCCCGTTCGGCACATGGGCGCTCGCGAGCATGCCCACCCCCGTCCCTGCGGGACACCCCCTCCAATGGAGGGGGCAGGGGGAGAGAGAACACCCCGCGCGAGGAGACCGATGGCCCCCCTCCGTGGGAAACCGCGCAAAAGCCCCCTCCGTGGGAGGGGGGTAGGGGGGTGGGGCGGCGATCGAGTATGCCGCAGCATAAGCCCTACCCTTCCGTTGGAAGGGGAGGTTGGCACGGCACAGCCGTGACGGATGGGGATGGGAATAGGATAATCAACAACCCCCACCACCCCCGCAAGCGGGGGAGCCTCCCCCTTGGAAAGGGGTAGGCCTTTTTCGCTTTGCCGTTGGGGGCGAGCGAAATCCCCCTCCGTGGGAAACCGCGCAAAGCCCCCTCCGTGGGAGGGGGGTAGGGAGAGCGGAGAACACCCCGCGCGAGGAAACCGACAGAAACCCCCCGTGGGAAATCGCGCAAAAGCCCCCTCCGTGGGAGGGGGGTAGAGGGGTGGGGCGGCGGCGCGATGCTCTTCAACGTCATTCCGAACCGTCTCAAACGCCCGCCCGCACGTTGCGGGCGGGCGTTTGAGACGCGTGAGGAACCTCGTTTTTTTCGAAACGCATATAACTCCGCCGCGCAAGCGCCCCGCGGCTTTGCCCTCATACCGCTCCGTGCAAGGCCTACCCTCCCTCGGAGGGGAGGCTCCGCCGTAGGCGGTGGTGGGGAGGCCTCTCATTCCGCTCCGCAACTTCTCCCTGAAAAATCATGCCCGCCGTTTCTATCGGCGGGCATATAAATTGTTATTCCTCAATCTCAAATTTTTCTTTGAGCCAATCGGAAATCATCAATAACCGATATAGTGCCATTTTGATTATTTTCATGGATGCATCGCCTCTTGTGCAAGGGAGCGCTTTCTTTTTGCGGCAAGGTATTCCGCTATTGTCACCGCACACCACTTTCGTTTCATGGATAAGTATGCAACGAACAGATTGAAATTCATATAATCTATCGCATACTGCTTGTTCTTCGGTGGTAAGTTCTTTCGCAAACTTATGCCGCGAGTTCAATTCGGCAAGCCATTGGGGTTCAGCCAAAATTTTCTTTTGCACATCGTCTAAAAATTTGTTGATAGCATTGCATTTTTCTTCAAAGGGAATTTCCTCGGTGAACGCCACGGTTTTACAGTGATGGCAAATATAGTATTTTCCAACCGGGGTGAGTTCGTTATTGCAACAGTAACATAAGTTTTTGTTCATTTCTATTTACTCCTTTTTACCTATTTACGCTTCCTCTTTTGTCCAAACGACGGGTTTGCCCGTTGCGGGGTCATAATGCCAATGCTGTCCATCGGTGTTTTCTTCTGCACTGTAATAATAGCGCGTTGCATTTGTTAAATCAGAATTATATGAAGCTATCTGCATCTCGGCCCAATCGTCCGGCGTACCCGTGTAATACACACTTGTCAATCCGCTGCAACCCGAGAACGCAACCGCTCCGATTTCGGTCACGCCGTCGGGGATTGTAATGCTTGTCAGCCCGCTGCAATTATGAAACGCCCGCTCTCCGATCGAAGTCACGCCGCTCCCGATCGTCACGCTTTCAAGCCCGCTACAATACTCGAACGTAGCCGCTCCGATTTCGGTCACACTGTTGGGAATTGTAATGCTCGTCAGCCCGTTACAACTAAAAAACGCAGAACTTCCAATCGAGGTCACACTGTTGGGAATTGTAATGCTCGTCAGCCCGTTACAACTAGAAAACGCAGAACTTCCAATCGAGGTCACGCTGTTTGGAATTGTAATACTCGTCAGTCCACTGCAAAAATAGAACGCCGAATCTCCAATCTCGGTCACGCCGTCGGGAATCGTCACGCTTTCAAGTCCGCAGAAACCATAGAACGTATACGGCTTGATTTCCGTAATTCCTGCGGGGATCGTCAGATTTTTTGCTTCCTCACCGTTCCAATATAAATGTCTCGCAGGGGATAGCAAATTAGCCGCCCAATTTCCTTCAAAATCAATTCTACACCATGCCGCGAGATCGGTAATGTATACTCCCGTCAGGCCGCTGCAACCGCCGAACGCTCTATTTCCGATCAGGGTCACGCTGGCGGGAATTGTAATGCTTGTCAGTCCGCTGCAACCGCCAAACGCCCTATCTCCGATCGAGGTCACGCTGTCGGGGATGGAAATGCTTATAAGCGACGTGGCACGCGTGTCCCTGTTGGAATCGAACGCAGAGGTTGCGATTTCCTTTACGGGCAATCCTTTGTGCGTGGCGGGGATGACGATCTCGAGTTCTTCGCAAGTGCCGAGACCGACAACGGCGAAATATTCTCCGCCCCGGTCATCCCTGCGCTTTTGGAATTGCAATCCCTCGGTGCCGGTTTTCGTTCACGGTTCCGCCGCTCTTGCCCTTCTCTCCGCACGCCGCAAGGCCGAAGCAGAGGCACAATGCGCTTACAAGCGCAAGCAAAACAAGCCACAACTTCTTTTTCATTCTCTTCTCCTTTTCGCGGGCAAAAAATAAGGACGCCCGACAATATCGGGCGCCCGCTTCGAGTATCCCGTATTGTCTGCGTCACAATTCTCCGGTAGTACACGGAAAAAAGGATACACCGATGCCGTTGTATCTGTGTACTACCATTATTGAATTGTGACGCATTTTTATTCTACCACGGGCGGGGAAATTTTGCAAGTGCTTCTTCGAAATAAATTTACTTTTGTAGGAAGTTGCGCTATAATAGAACAAACGAGGTACCATATGGCAAAGAAATACTATATCACGACCCCCATTTACTACCCGAGCGGAAATTGGCATATCGGGCACTGTTACACGACGGTCATTTGCGACGCTCTCGCCCGCTTCCACAAACTCATGGGCGAGGAGGTCTTTTTCCTTACGGGGACGGACGAACACGGCCAGAAGGTGGAAAAAGAGGCGGCAAAGCGGGGGGTCTCCCCCAAAGAATTCGTCGACCCGCTCGTCTCCGAACTCAAGGACATGTGGCGGCTCCTCGATATCGGCTACAACCGCTTCATCCGCACGACGGATGAGGACCATGTGAAGGCAGTGCAGCATATCTATCAAAAGCTCTACGAGAGCGGGGATATCTACAAGGCGGAGTATAGCGGGTACTACTGCACGCCGTGCGAGGCGTTCTGGACGGAGGGCCAGCTGAAGGGGGGCAAGTGCCCCGACTGCGGGCGGGAAGTCACCCTCCAAAAGGAGGAGAGCTACTTCTTCCGCCTCTCCAAATACGCCCCCCGCATTCTGAAACTTTATGAGGACGCCCCCGAATTTTTACAGCCCAAGTCCCGCGTCAACGAGATGGTGAATAACTTCCTGAAGGCGGGGCTCACCGATCTTTGCATCTCCCGCACGACGGTGAAGTGGGGGGTGCCCCTCCCCTTCGACCGAAAGCACACCGCCTATGTGTGGATCGACGCCCTCTCCAATTATATTACGGCGCTCGGCTACGGCTCCGAAAACGACGGGCTGTACCGCAAATTCTGGCCCGCCGACCTCCACATGGTGGGCAAAGAGATCGTGCGCTTCCACGCCATCATCTGGCCCGCCATTTTAATGGCGCTCGGGGAGCCTGTTCCCAAACAGGTCTACGGGCACGGGTGGCTGCTCATCGGCGGGGACAAACTCAGCAAGTCCAAAGAAAACGCCCGCCCCGAACTCACCGACCCCTACGAACTCGTCAAGCGCTACGGCGCGGATGCGGTGCGCTACTATCTCCTCCGCGAAATTCCCTTCGGCAGTGACGGGGAATTTACGACGGAGCGCTTCTTAAGCCGTATCAATGCCGACCTTGCGAACGATCTCGGGAACCTCGTCTCCCGCACGGCGGCGATGATCGTGCAGTACTTCGGCGCCCTTCCCGCACGCGGAGAGGAGGAGGGGACGGACGGCGAGCTTATCTCCCTTGCGGAGGGGACGTATGCAAAGGTGAAGTCCGCCATGGACAGGCTCAACGCGCCCGAAGCGCTCGAGGCGATCTTTGCCCTCGTCGGGCGGGCGAACAAGTATATCGACGAGACGACCCCTTGGCTTCTCGCGCGCGACCCCTCCCAAAAGGCGCGGCTGGGTGCCGTTTTATACAACCTTGCCGAGGTGTGCCGCATTGCGGCGATCCTCCTAAAGCCCTTCCTCACCAAGGCGCCCGCGCTCATTTTGAAGAGCTTTTCGTGTGACGGGGGCGCGGGGTTCGAAGCGCTCCCGTTCGGCGCCCTCCGCGAGGGGGCCGAGGTCGTGAAGCTCCCGCCCCTCTTCCCCCGCATCGACGTCAAAAAGGAACTTGCGGAGGTGGAGAAACTCGTGCGCTCCCGCACCCCTGCCCCGAAGGAAACGCCCTCCGTTTCCTCTGCTGCCGCCCCGCACGCAAGCGCTCCCATCACCATCGACGACTTCTTCAAAGTGGAGCTGAAAGTGGGGGAGATCGTCGCCTGCGAGCGGGTCCCCAAGGCGAAAAAACTCCTGCACGAGACGGTGAAGATCGGGGATGAGACCCGCTCCGTCGTCTCGGGCATCGCGCAGTACTATGCGCCCGAGGAGCTGATCGGCAAGAAAGTCGTCGTCGTCACAAACCTGAAGCCCGTCACCCTCTGCGGCGTCCTCTCGGAGGGGATGATCCTCTGCGCGGACGACGGCAAGTCCCTCTCCATCGTCTCCCCCGAAAGGGATACGGAGAGCGGGGCGACCGTGCGATGATCGACGTTCACGCCCATTTTGCGGGGGAGGGGTACGATTTTCCCGCCGAATGGGAGAAAATTTCGGCGGCGGGGGTCGATACCGTCCTCCTCGCCGCGGACACTTTGGAACACGCCGCATGGCACGCGGAGTTCGCGAAGACGCATGCGGGGTGCTATTTTACCGTCGGCATCCACCCCGAATTTGCGGGGGACTCCTTCGATGAGACGGTCTTCCGTGCCCTTGCCGCCCGAAAGGAGTGCGCGGCGGTGGGGGAGATCGGGCTTGACTACCACTACGGCGCAGAGACAAAAGAGGCGCAGCTCGCCCTCTTCGAGCGGCAGCTCGCCCTCGCGGAGGAGCTTGCCCTTCCCGTGCAGGTCCACTCCCGCGACGCCTGTGCGGACACCCTCGCCCTTCTCCGTGCGCACACGCCCTCCCGCGGGTTTTTGATGCACTGCTATTCGTACGGCGCGGAGAATCTCAACGCCTTTCTCGACCTCGGCGCCTATGTTTCCTTCGGCGGCGTGGTGTGTTTCAAGAACGCGCGGCGGGCGGTTGAGGCGGCGGAGGCGTGCCCCGCAGACCGCATCCTCACCGAGACGGACAGTCCCTATTTATCCCCCTTCCGCGGAGAGAAGAACACCCCCGCGAATATCCCCGTCATCCTCAAAAAATTGGCGGAGATAAAGGGCGTCTCCTTGGGCGAAATGGAGGAGCATGTGCGCGAAAACGCCCTCGCCCTCTTCCCGAAACTCGTATGAAAGATACCTATACCTATCAGATCGGAGAAAACCTCTATCTCAATCTCACCAACCGCTGTACCAACCGCTGCACCTTTTGCGTCAGAGGCAAGGAGACCTATGAGGGGTACGCCCTTTGGCTGAAGGGGGCGGAGCCGACCGTTTCGCAGGTAGAGGCGGAGATCGGCGATCCCGCAAGATATCGCGAGATCGTCTTCTGCGGTTACGGCGAACCCACCGAACGGCTTCATGATATGCTGGAAATTTGCGATTACGTACACGCCCGCGGCGGGAGGACGAGGCTCAACACCAACGGGCACGGGTCCCTCCTTGCGGGGCGGAACATTGCGCCCGAACTCTTCGGAAAGCTCGACGGGGTGAACGTCTCCCTGAACGCGCCCGAAGAGGCGGAATACGTCAAACTCTGCCGCCCGCAGATCGCGGGGGCATTCGGGGGGATGCTGCAATTCGCGCGGGACTTGAAGGCGGCGGGGGTGAACGCGTGGTTCTCCGTCGTAGACTGCATCGGCGGGGAGAAAGTGGAGAAGTGCCGCGCCCTCGCGAGGGAAGCGGGTCTCCCCCTCAAAGTGCGGCCGATGATAGACTGAAAAGTCGGAGAGCCGGGAAAACTCGCGCTCTCCCGACTCTCTTGTTCTTTTGTCGCAAGGCTTCCCTTGCAATCACAGTATGGGCGGAAAATCCGCCCCCATGTATGGAAAATGATGGAAACACTCGGCGAAACGCTCGCAAAACACGGGTTTTGGTTCAAGAAAAAATACGGGCAGAATTTCCTCTCGGACGGGAACTTGCTCGACGCCATCGTGCGCGACGCGGGGGTGGACGAAGGGGCCACCGTTCTCGAGATCGGCGCGGGGGCGGGCGCGCTCACGCGGGCTATCTCGCGGCGGGCGAAGCGGGTCGTCGCCTATGAGATAGACCCCACTCTCCGCCCTGTCCTCGCGGAGACCCTCTCGGGGTGCGAGAACGCCGAGGTCGTCTTCCGCGATTTCATGCGGGAGGACCTGCCCGTCCTTGAGGAGGAACTCGGGGAGTACCTCGTCGTCGCCAATCTTCCCTACTATGTCACGACCCCCGTCGTCCTCCGCTTTTTGGAGGAGGCAAAAAAGTGCCGCGGCGTCACGGTGATGGTGCAGGAAGAGGTCGCCCTGCGCTTCTGCGCCAAGGAAAATACCCCCGATTACGGCGCGATCACGGCGGCGATCGCCCTCAAGGGGAGGGCGCGCATCACGCGGAGAGTGCCGCGGACGGCGTTCACCCCCCGCCCCAATGTGGACTCGGCGGTCGTCGCGATCGAGTTTTGCGGCGGCGTTGCCGTAAAGAGCGAAAAAATGTACCGCGAGACGGTGCGCGCCGCCTTTTCGAGCCGCCGTAAGACCCTTGAAAACAACCTGATCGGCGGATTTTCCCTCTCCCGCGAGGAGGCAAAAACGCTCCTGCATGCCGCAGACATTCCCGAAGGGGCCCGCGGGGAGACCCTCTCTCCCGCCGACTTCGCACGGCTTGCCGACCTCCTTTCCGAAAGGACGAGATAGTTTATTCACAAAGAAAACTTTTGCCCGCCTCGCGGGCTTTTTTTACGCCCAAGTTCGGGGGAATGGAGAATGGGGAATTGAGAATGGAGAATGGGGAATGAAAAGTGAAGGCGGGGTTGCGCGCCGCCTTGCTATTTTATTCTCGGCTCCCCCTTCGAGGGGGAGCTGTCACGCCACGCATGGCGTGACTGAGGGGGTGTTATAAACAAGGCGCGGGGCGGCGGGCCCTTCATAAAACCCTTCTTCCCCCGAGGAAATATCCCCAGCGCTTGGCGGAGATCGGCTCGATCTTGGCGTAGTCGGAGGCGGTGTGGAGGATATAGTTGTCCCCGAGGTACAGCCCCACGTGTCCCACCCGCTCGATGCCCGCATTGTGTTCCCGCGCGGCGTTCGTAAAAAAGAGGAGGTCCCCCCGCACAAGCTCGCTTTTTTCCACCCCATGTCCCTGTTTTACCTGAACACGGGTGGTTACGCCGAGGAGGACGTCCGCCCCGCGGAAAAAGAGATACTGCATGAGGGAGGAACAGTCGAACCGCTCCTCCGAGAATCCCTTGAGGGGGAGGCCCGTCCCGTCGTGGAAGCGGACCGCGCCGTACACATAGGGGACGCCGAGCAGGCGGCACCCCTCCGCGATCACCCGCTCCGTCCTCTCGTCCGCCCGCCCGAGAAAGAAGGGTTCGGTGTACCTCCCGTCTGCACTCACGAAGGCGGTCTTCCCGCGGTAGGAGGTCGTATACCAGCTCCCCGACTTCTCTCCGCGGGGGAGGAGGACCCCCTTTTCCGCGGCGCCGAGTACGGGAAACTCCGTCCCCGCACCCGCTCTCACGCGCAGCCCGTCCGCCAATACGCGCACATACTCCGTCCGCGCGGGGGTTTTCCCGGGGACGGGGTCCTCCTCATCCTCGGGGACTTCTTCCTTTTCGGGGTCCTCCTCATCCTCGGGGACTTCTTCCTTTTCGGGGCCTTCCTCATTCCCGGGATATTCCTCATTCTCGGGGGGAACCGCGGCCTCATAGCGGGGCGGGGCGGGCGGCACAGGCTTTTCGCATGCCGCAAGGGGGAGGGCGGCGAGCGCCGCAAGCACAAAGAGAAGGGCAAGTTTTTTCATAACGCGTCCTCCTTATCATAAAGGTAAGGCAGTATAACACGGGCGGCGTGACAAAATCAAGAAAATCATGCAGGCGGATTTTTGGGAAAGGAGGGAGAAATTTCTTCCGAAGCCCTTGAAAATGCCCGAAAACGCGCTATAATGGAAGAGGAGGCAAACTATGGTATTCGAGAGTTTCGACGGGAAGAAGATCTATGTGCATGAGTGGACGGAGGTCGAAAACCCCAAGGGGGTGGTGCAGATCGTCCACGGCATGACCGAACACGGCGGCAGATACGAGGGCTTCGCGCGGTATCTCAACGAGCGGGGGTACGTTGTCGTCGCCGACGACCACCGCGGGCACGGCAACACCGATCCCGAGACCCTCGGCTGGTGCGCGGGGGACATGTTCACGGACACCGTGCGGGACGAGGCGGAGATCGCCAAGGCATGCCGCGCCAAGTATCCCGGGCTGAAGCTCTTCCTCTTCGGGTTCTCCTACGGGTCCTTTTTGACGCAGAGCTTCCTTTCGAAGTACCCCGACCTCATCGACGGCGCGGTCGTCGCGGGGAGCAACCATAAAAAGGATTTCGAGGTGTACCTCGGCTCCGTCGTCTCCCGTCTCAAGGGGGAGAAGAAGCCCGCGAAACTCATCGAGAAGCTCTCCTTCGGCGCCTACGCCAAGAAGTTCGAAGACAGGCAGTGGCTCTCCGCCGACGCCGAGAACAACGCCGCCTATGCGCACGACCCTTTCTGCGGGTTCACCTGCTCCAACCGTTTTTACCGTGATTTCTTCAAGGGGCTGAAATCGCTGTACACGAAGAAGTACATTGCGGGACTGAAAAAGGATATGCCCGTTCTCCTCGTCTCGGGGCAGAACGATCCCGTCGGCGAGATGGGGAAGGGGGTGAAGAGGCTCTACCGCTTCTACACCGAGAAGGCGGGGATGAAGAATGTCTCTCTCGTTCTCTTCGAAGGCTCCCGCCACGAGTTCCTGAACGAGAAGGAGGGGAGGGAACAAAAACGCGGCGCCGTTCTCGGATTTTTCGAGAAAAACGCATAACGGGTGCGGGAAAACCGCATTTGGGTTGAACGGAACGCGGAGGAGCGGTGTTCTCTTCCGCGTTTTTATTTTTGCGGTTTGGGCGTGCGGGGCACAAAAAAAGACCCGCCGCGGCGGGTCTTTCCGTAACGCTTAACGGATGAAATTGGTGTGGATCTTCTTCTCCGCCGCGGGGAGGGGTACGCCCGCCTCCCTGCCTGCGGCGATGCTCTTCAGAAGCCACGCGGCATTCTTTGCGAGGGTGCGCATGGTCTGCAGGCCCTCCTCGTCCCGCATCACTTCCTCGGGGGTGTTCCCGTGGACCTGGTTCCAATATTGGGAGGAGACGACGGGCATGCTGTTCATCATGAAGTATTTATTGAGTCTGTCGAAGGAAGCGGAGGCCCCGCCCCGTCTGCAGCTCACGACGGCGGCGCCGAGCTTGCCCGCCATCTTCCCGCCGCAGAAGTAGAAGAGCCTGTCGCAAAAGGCGCAAATTTGCCCGCTCGGGCCGGAGTAGTAGACGGGGGAGCCGAGGAAGATCCCGTCGTATTCGCCGATACGGGCGGCGACTTCGTTGACCTTGTCCGAAAAGACGCACGCCCCCGTCTCCCTGCACTTCCCGCAGGCGATGCACCCCGCCACGGGCTTTGCGCCGAGCCACAAAATTTCCCCCTCCACGCCCTCTTTTTCGAGGGTCTTTTTGATTTCGGTGAGGGCGGTGTAGGTACAGCCCTTCTCGCGGGGGCTGCCGTTCACAAGTAAAATTTTCATTTGATTCCTCCCTATGGTTACGGTTACGCCCGAGGCGCGCCGCTCTCTTTTTCCGTCTCATGGAAGTAGCGGAGGTACGCCTTGCGGCAATACCGCCCGACCTCCTCGTCCTTTGCCGGCTCTCCTTCGAGGGGGTACGCCCCGTTGACCCGCCAGCCGTTGAGGAGGGAGATGCGCACCGCGTCCTCGGGGCAGGAGAAGGCGCACGCCATGCAGGCGACGCACTTCCCGCCGAACACGGGCTTCCCGTTTTTAATCGCGATATTCCCCTGCGGGCAGACCTTGGCGCACTTGCCGCAGCCCACGCAGGACTTTGCCGCCTTGAACGTCCGCCCCACGATGGGCATTGCCGTATGCTCGATGCGGAGGACAAAGGCGACCATGCGCTTGAAGGGGTTCACCTTCACTTTTTTTTCTTCAAACGCGGACATGGTGCCCACTGTTTCGTCCATGCGGAGCTTCGCATCCCGCCACATGCGCACCGCCATGCCGTCCGAATGGCGGAAGATAATGTTGTAGGGCATCACATAGTGGAACTCGCCGAGTATGCGGTAGCCCCGCTTTTTGAGAATGCGGCGGGGGGTGATGCCCGAAGCGTCGTTGAGGCCGAGAGGCTCCCCCGCAGTCCGCACCAGATAGGCGGGTTTCGGGGCTTTTTTGTCACCCATCGGCAGCTTTTTGAGAAATTTGAGTACGGAAGCGGGCGCGTTAAACGCATGCACGGGGTAGCCCACGACGATGAGATCGTATTCCTCGGGGGAGGGGGCGGTCTCGTCCGCGCGGATCATCGCAAGGTCCGCCTCATGCCCCAAGGCCTTCCAGCGGGCGATGATTTCCTCGCACACCCTGCGGGTATTGCCCGTACCCGAAAACACGTAGAAGACGGCTCTCACTTTCCGTCCTCCGCGAAGGGCTTGCCGTCCTTCTCGCCGTAGAGATAGTTCTCGCTCCCGGCGTGGGAATCGTACCACACCTGCGCAACGAAGGGGGAGTACTTCGCGATACGGTCGAACTGCCACGGCGCGGGCTGGCAGCAGAGGGGGCACCAATGCCCGCCGCGCAGCACCGTGTAGGGGCTTGCCTCGAACTCATGCCCCTCGTGACAGCGCCACAGCGCCTTTTTGTATACGTCCTTTTCGGGAGCGGCGATAAACTCCCCGCCGCGGAACTTCGCCGCCGAGCGGTAGTCTTCTTCGTTCCAATCCTCCTGCGGCTTTGTCTCGTCGTAGCCGTGGTCGAGGAGAACGGCGTTCTCCGTCTTTCTCATATTATCGTAATCGCCGAAGTCGCCCTTTGCGATGAGTTTCACTTTGTCCCACGTCTTGGGGAGGGACTTTGCCGCCTCCATGGAACCGAACGTCGCGATGACCCGCGGCATGTCCCCGTTTTTCACCCAGCGGTAGGGGGAGTTGCGGTGGTTGCGGAGCCGCCTGAAGAGGAAGAGATCGATGAGTCCTTTCGGCACGATCTTCCCGAGTTTATAGAGCTTGTGTTGGCTCCCGATCCATTTCCAATATTCGTGTACGTCGTCCCGCTGATACCCGAAAAGCTCCTCGAGTTCGTCCGCATCCGCAAACCACAGTCCGTGGAAATTGCGGGTTGCCATCCAGTTCGGCTTGAAGAATTTTTCGGTGGAGCCGCCGATGATGGCGAACCCGTCCTTGAAGGTATCGTACCCCGTCTCGCGGCCCTTGAATCCCGCGCCGATGTTGTAGATCTTCTTCCAGAACTGCGGAATTTCCCCCTTTGCCTCCCGCTCCAAAATGCGGCGGATGAGGTAGCCGCTGTCCCGCGAGGAGACCCACTCCAAGGGGGCATTGAGGGCGGTGTGGAACATGAGGCCGTCCGAAATGTTGTCGTGCATCATGTTGGGGTGGAGCATCGCCGTCTGGCGGAGGACGGTCCAGCAGTCGAGTTCGGCATCGAGACAGTACCGTTCGCCGTAGAGCTTGTGCATGGCGTAGGTATCGAAGGGGCTTACGACGAGGGGATCACCCACCCGCCCGAAGGGGTGCTTCTCGTTGCGGTTGCCGTAGAGGGCGACGGTGGAGATATGGATATACTTGGGTTGGGGATTGCACGCCTTCACCGCGTCGACGAGGGCGGCGGCGCCGAATTTGTTGCACTCCTCGCTCGCACGGGGGCTTGCGTCCGACGCGGGCGGGATGACCGCCGCCATGTGGACGACGATATCCACTCCTTTAACGAGTTCGCGGCAGGCCTCTCTGTTTGCGAGCGACCCGCGCACGATCTGAATGCGGTTGCCGTATTTTTTCGCGAGCGATCTCGCGAGTTTGTTGTTCTTCTTTTTGGGGGAGAGCAGCACGCGGATGAACTCCGCGCAGTCGAGGGTGATGCTCTGTGCGAGAGCCTCCCTGCCCATGTTGCCGCTCACGCCCGTCATGGCGATCTTCATCTGAATTTCTCCGAAAGGGTTTCGCGCGCATACGCACGCATTATTTTCATTATAACGAACAAAGCGGGGCTTGTCAACCGTGTAATGCTTTTCTATGACAAAAAAATGAGGAAATTCCTTGTTATGCTCCCTTTGCTTCCCTTCATAAATACGTCACCCCTCGACTGCGCTCGGGGTGACGTATGTGCGCCCGCGACGTATGTGTACACGCCCGCGACGTATGTGTACATGCCCGCGACGTATGTGTACATGCCCCGATCATATAAGCACGTCACACCGTATATAAGCACGTCACCCCGAGCGCAGTCGAGGGGTGACGTACAAAAGCGGGCGGGGCAGGATGACGCGTTTGCGCGCCGTTCACCCCTCTCCTCATACCGACGCCGCACCGCGGCGGAGCGTATCTTTCATGGGAAGATTCACTCACTCCGCCTACGGCTCCGTTCGGAATGAGGGACAACCAACCCGCCCACCCCCGTCCCTTGCGGGACACCCCCTCCCGAGGAGGGGGCAGGGGGAGAGCGTTTTCCCCGTCCGCCCGTGTACGTCATGTCGCCGTGCCCGTAGAACACGTCATTCCGACGCCGCGCCTTTTGCGGCGGAGGAATCTCACCGCTTTTCAAAAAAGAGTTTCCTCACGCGTCAGTGGCGCCCGCCCGCAATTTGCGGGCGGGCGCCACTGACGGTTCGGAATGACGTACAAAAGAGCCGCGGCGGGTTAATACGTCATGTCGCCCCGCCCGCGCACCCAATACGTCACCCCGTTCCGCCCGCAGCTATGAATGCTATCGAAGGGCGGCACGAGCCGTAAGGCGAAGTAGCGCAGTCGAGGGGTGACGCGGTCGTTTTCCGCTCCCGCATTACGGCATGCCGCCCGCTTGAAAAAGCGTATAACCGCCCCCGTAAATATTCATTTATTCCGAATTTTCCCGCGGAAAGGTATAGTATGATAAAATTTTCACAAGATTCATACGGCGTATTGCTTGTTTTTTTCGCGCGGATATGGTAAACTTGGTTTGATAGCGTTAAAAATGCGGGAATGCGCGCCCGTGCGCGTAAACAAAAATTACCCCTCCCGCACGGAGGTAGGGCATGAAAAAGAAAATATGGCTGGCTCTTGCTTGCGTCGCCGCCGCCGTCACGGCGGTCTGCGGGCTTGCCGCCTGCAAAAAACCCAAGGGGGCGGAATACACCGTGAATGCCGTCAACGTGGGGGGGCTGCACGTCCCCAACGTCGCGGTCGAGGTGTACACAAAGGGCACGGAAGAGACGGGCAACCCCCGCTTTTCGGGCACGACGGATATCCGCGGCGCCTATGTGTTCAATATCGGAAAGACGGAGACGCCCTCCGATTTCACCGTAAAAGTCAGCTGCCCCGCGGGGTACACCGAGGTAAACGGGGGGCCGTATACCATCACGGGGGCGACCCGCTCGCTCGACATCTCCCTCTCCTCCGCCCTCATCACGGGGGAGGACGTGCCCGCAAACAAGCAATATCAGCTCGGCGATATCGTCTATGACTTCGCCCTCTCCGACCCCGAGGGGGTGGAGTACACCGTATCGGGCATGCTTCAAAGTTACGGCATGCTCATGATCAATTTCTGGGATCTCAATTGCGCCCCGTGCCTTGCCGAGATGCCCGATCTTCAGGAGTCTTACACCGCCCACGGCGAGGGCGGGCTTCTCTGCATCGACGCGAATATCATCGGCGGACCCGATACCAATGCGGGCATTCTCGAGTTTAAGACGGACGGCGGCTATACGATGCCCCTCGTTCTCGACAGCGGCACGGCGACCAGAATCACCTATTCTTTCAACGTCACGCAGGCGCCCATCACCGTCGTCATCGACCGCTACGGCTGCCTCGTCTACCGCCATGTCGGCAGTACCGACCGCAGCACCTTCGATCGTCTCTTCGAAAAATACGGCGACCCGAACTACAGGCAGGACAGCTACCTTTTGGGCGGCGGCGGTGAGGGACAGGAAGAGCTTGAATACACCGCGCCCCCCGCAAATATCCAAAGGCCCTCCTCCGCCCAGCTCGCGGCGGCGGCAAACGGGGCAGGGTTCAACGGAACGTATACCTTCGATATCACGATGGAGGGCGTCGGCGACGCCGACCTCAGCTGGCCTTGGCATATCGGTTCGGACGGGGACGGCTCCTATATCTATCCCGCCAACACGGGCACCGATCTCTCCTTCGCGACGGTCACCGTCGATTTCGAGGTGGAGCAGGGGGTGCGGAACGATCCCGATGCGAAGTACATTCTCGCCTTCGACTATCTCATCTCCTCGGAGGACTACGACTATTTCTACGTCGCCGTGGACAATGCCCTCATGTACCAATTCTCGGGCACGGCGAACACGGGCTGGCAGACCTGCTATCCCCTCGTCGCCGAATATGCGGGCACCCACAGGCTCATGCTCCTCTATGTGAAGGACCAGCAGTCCTCGGCCGGGGATGACATGGCAAAGGTAAAGAATATCCGCCTCATCTCGGAGGACGAGATCGATATTCCCTCTCTCGACCTCGCCCGCCCCGCTTCCTACAAGTGGAACGGGCAGAACTACGACGGTTATGTGGATTATGAGATAGACGAGCAGGGCTTTTATCACTATGACGACGGCAAGGAAGGGGTAAGCGGCTCCTATATCTTCGCCGACCTCATGGGCATCACCAACTTCAATACGCGGGTCGACAACGAGAACTCCATCTCCAACTACTCGGTCCTCGGCTACTTCGATTTCAACACCGTCTCCTCCGATAGCGACGATTGGGATCCCGATCTCGACAAGACCGCCCGCATCTCCGAGTGGCTCGTCGGCGCCAACAATTCCCGCCTCTACGGGCTGACCGTCGTCGACGAAGAACTCAAAGGGCTCCTCACCGATTTCTATGAGAAGGTCATCGGCGGGGCGGACAAAAAGAAGAGCTGGCTCGAGTTCTGCGTGTGGTTCGCCCACTTCGGCACCGATGAAAAGGACGACGGCATCAACACCGAGGACGAGAACCCCGTCCGCGGCCTCACCGACAGGATGGCGATCCCCGTCGTCGGATATTACACCGCGGAAGACGATATCTATGTGCGCGACGGCGCGGGCAACACCGTGCCCGACCTTGTCCACTACACCAAGCCCGGCGAGGAGCCCTACACGGGCAACCCGACCATTAAAGACGAGTACCGCAACGACGTCTATATCGACCGCATCCTCATGCCCCGCGGCATGCGCTTCTCCTTCACGCCCACGGTATCGGGCGCCTACAGGATCCATACGCAGAGCCAAGAGCTGTACGACACGATGGGCTGGCTCCGTCTCGGGGACGGCACCCTCCTCACCGAAACGGATGCGGCGCGCGAGGCGCTCCCGCCCGAGGGAGGGGACTACAATCTCATCCTCACCTACTATATGAAGGCGGACACCTCCTACTACATTGCCCTCGGCCCCGCGGATATCGTCAATTACGGCGTGCCCTTTACCTTCACGGTGGAGTACCTCGGGGAGCGCTACTACTCTTGGCAGAACGCCGCGGCGGAGGGCGAGTATGCCACCGTTGCGGACGAGGGAGACCTCACTACGGGCGAGGTGATCAACGTCATGTACGTCTTCCCCGTATACGATGAGGAGACCAAGACATGGTACGACGCTCTCCGCGACGAACAGGGCAACCCCATACTCGACAGCTACGGCAGGTCGCAGGCAGATAGGGACGACCCGCTCTATGTCGACTTCGTGAACGGCACCCCCTTCGCGCCCGATCAGTCCATCGAAGAGGCGCTTGCAATGGGGGAGGAGACGGCAGCCTACGAAAGAGTGAGGAAGATCATCAACTGGGCGCTCGCGAGAAAAATAGACTTTGCAAGCACGGCGGAGACCCCCCTTGCGACGATCAACGACGGCAAGCCGCTTTCGGATAGCGACTACCTGAACCTTGCCGACCAGATTGCGAACGGCACCTACGGCTACGGCGAATCGGTGTATATCGAGGGGGCGGACCTCGTTGCGTTCAGAAATTGCACCACGGTGGGGGACGTTGTGAAATTCCTCCGCGAGCGGTACCTCTGCGCCTTTGACTTTACTCATTGCGATTGGGTGGACAGGGAACACCGCCAAGACTACACCGCAAAGATCGAGGAATACCTTGCAACGGCGAAGGCGAATGAGGGCACGACGGACGGCGGCAAACACGGCGAAGACGCGGGTTGCGTGGTCCTCAACAACGAGCTGAAAGAGATCCTCTCGATCTACGCGCAGCGCTATGGCTGGAGGGGCCTCGATACCGATTGGATCCGCCTTGTAAGGCACTTCGAGTACATGGGTCCCACGGATCCCGCGAAGGGATAATTCCCCGAAAATGCCCAATGGGGTGCGAAAAACCGCAAGAAAAGCAAGATACCGAACGGTACGCACCACGCACAAAGCGGCAATGCCGCATGCACACAAATCTTACAGCCCCGCCTCCGCGGGGCTGTTTCGCGCCCGCCGCGTCCCGCGCGGCGCGCTACCCCGCCCCGCCCAATACGTCACCCCGCCCCGCCTAACACGTCGCCCCGTCCCGCCTAACACGTCGCCCCGTCCCGCCCAACGCGTCACCCCGAGCGCAGTCGAGGGGTGACGGTATGAACAATGTCATGTCTCGACGATGCTACTTCGCCTTACGGCTCGTGCCGCCCTTCGATAGCATTCATAACTGCGGGCGGGGCGACATGACGTATACAAGCGGTCGTGCGTGCCCCGATTACCGCGTCATCCTGCCCCGCCCGCGTATACACGGTATGCCCTGCGTTGGGTTACCGCGTCATCCTGAGCCGATACAGAATGAATAAAACGCCCAAGCCCATCGTGCGAAGGATCCCGAAGTACGAAGTCCGCAATACATACTCGTCGCTTATATCCTCGGGATTCTTCACCCCCAACGAGTATTCCGCATAACGAAGTAGTACGCGGGGGTTCAGAATGACGCGTGAAACGGGCGGTAGTCTCAAAACAATGGGCGGGGTTCAGAATGACGCGCGAAACGGGCGTTGGCGCACATACGTCACCCCACCCCGTCCCGCCCGCAGCTATGATTGTTGTCGAAGGGCGGCACGAGCCGTAAGGCGAAGTAGCGTAGTCGAGGGGTGACATGTAAAACCGCGTCATGTCTCGACTGCGCTCGACATGACGTATACGAGCGACATGACGTACACATGCGGGGTGCCGCCGCTTTCGCCCGTCATCCCGCCCAATACGCCACCGCGGCCCTCGAATATGCGCATTTATGCGCCGCATTTGTGAATATTTGCGGAAAAATTCGGTTTTTTTCAAATCGGGCTTGGAATATGGTTGCCAAAATTTCCCGCCCGTGCTACAATGAAAGCATCAACGGAGGTGATCCCCATGAAAAAGTTCTTTCGAAAAATCGTTCTCGTCTGCGCGCTTCTCACCCTCGCGCTCGCGTCCCTGTCCCTCTATGCCTGCGAGTCGGACGGCTACACCGTGTATGTAAAGGATGCGGAGGGCAACGCCTATACCGAGGTCACGGTGCAGGTCTGCGCGACGGGCAACAGCAGCTTTTGCGATCAAAATTTCCGCACGGTAGATAAGAACGGCAAGGTCGTCGTTCCCGCCCTTCACACCACCGATCCCGTCACGGGCAACCCCACCGATGAAGTGGTTGAGGAGGTGGTGGTCCACCTGTATACGCCGGACGGCATGGCCCTGCCCGGCAATATCACCTATGAAGAAGTGACCGTAAAACTCGGCAAGAGCGTGACGGTCGTCGTAACGGTTGCATAAGGAGGCGCCATGAAAAAGATTTGGGCAACGGCCACGGCCCTGTGTTTAGGGCTTCTCGTCCCGCTCGCGGCATGCGGCCCCGAGGGCGGAACTTCCTATTCCACCCCCACGGGCGGCACGGGCTTCGGCGAGTACGACGTAGACCGCACCGTCGAGAACGGCGGGAAGACGAACAGCATCGTAGGGGCGAGCTTCGATCCCTACAGGGTCACGGAGGGGAGGTACGCCGTCACCGTGGCGGACGCCGAAAGCAAGGTGTATTTCGCGTTCGGTGCGGGCAAGACGGGCATCTTTTCCGTCTCCTCGGAGGGGGACGCCGACCCCTGCGTCACTCAACTTTTCGGGAACCCGATCGGGGGCATCCGCAACCTCGGCGGGGAGTACGGCAGCGACAACATTTCGGAGACCGATAAGAATTTCAAGTACGAATTCAAGTGCGACGAGCGCGACATGGAGGGCGCGGGCGGCGTGCTTTACTTCGAGATCGGCATCTCCGATCCCGCCTCTGCGGGAAAGGCGTTCGGCATCGTCTTCAAGTACGAGCGCGAATACGTCCCCGAACAGCCGATCGAGACGACGGTCATCCCCGTCACCGAGCAGTTCAAGGAATTCGAGACCCCCTCGGGCACCCTCATCATGCCCGACGCGATCGAGACGTTCAGCATGGACTTTACGCCCGTCCTCGGCACGGACGGCTACTATCACAAGGGCGCCGCGGACGGCCCTCTTCTCTATGCCCTCATCAAGACGCCCGCCCGCCCCTTCGGGTACACGGCGGATGATCCGACCGCATTCGACACGATCAACACGGCCGACCCCGGCAATTTTATTTTCAGCGACGGGAAGACCTACCGCTACAACTATATCTCCTTTGTCGAGACGTATATCGCACACGCGAACGACGCGGGCATATACCCCTGCACCGAGGAGTGGGCGGAATTCCTCCGCCTGTATGTGACGCGGGACGCGGGGACATTATCGTTTATTGAGGAGAAGATGATGAAAGTGCTGCCCGAGGGCTACGAGTGGCTCGCCGGCTGCGGCTACTACGAATAAGCGGCTGCGGCAAATACGCATTGCGCTGCCGCGAAGAAACGGAAAATACACAAGCCGCCCCGATCGCGGGGCGGCTTTTTCGCCGCGAATTTTCATGACACCGTCTATGCAGCCCACCACGCCATTCCTCCGCCGCCCGTGCGACCCACCGCGTCATGTCTCGACGATGCTCGACATGACGTGTGGCCTGTACCAATCGTCCTCACGCGTCACCCTACGTTACCCCGATGCCCACACACGTCATTCCGACGCCGCCCGTGCGGCCCACCGCGTCATTCCGACGCCGCGCCCTTTGCGGCGGAGGAATCTCATCTTTTTCAAAACAGAGTTTCCTCACACGTCTCAAACGCCCGCCCGCAATTTGCGGGCGGGCGTTTGAAACGGTTCGGAATGACGTACAAAAGAGCCGCGGCGGGCGGCGCTGGGAGTAAAAAAACCGCGGCGATCGGCGCGGGGAGTAAAAAACCGCCCGCGGAGGCGGGCGGCGCATTTATGCTTTCGCGGCTTCGATCTGTTCGATAAGTTTCTCGTAGGTGAGGGAGCCGTGGTTTTTGAAGGAGACGATTCCGTCCCCATCCACGATCAAAGTGTACGGCCAGAGGCGCGCCCCGCCGAGTTTCACGAAGGTCTCGCAGGTATCTCCGTTCACGGTGTCCTGCAGGAACGTGAGGGAGTAATCCGCCCACTTCATCTTGTCCGTGATGAATTCGGGTACGGGCTGGTCGGCCTTCCCCTGTATCGCAACGATCGTGATTTCGGGGTGTTCCTCTTGCGCCCTGTTGAAGTCGGGGAGTTCCGCGATGCACGGCCCGCACCATGTCCCCCAGAAGTTGACGACGACCACCTGTCCGCGGAGGGCGGAGAGGGAGACGGTCTCCTCGAGAAGGGCATACGTTCCGTTTTCGCCGTAGCCGTAGCGGGGGAGGGTGAAGTCGGGGCAAAGATAGCCGATCTGGGGACGGGTAAACGGAACTTTCACCGTGTTTACGCGCTCGGCCTGGGTGCCCGTGCCGTCGTCGATCGTAAGAATAGTGTGCGTTTCGTCGAGGACGAACGCCACGGGGAGGGCGATCTCTTTCTCTTCGAGCGCCGCAAAGAGGGCGCCGCCCTCGTTTTCCGCAACGGGGGTGACGCCGAGGGCGAGCAGCTCTTCCGTAGCCGCCCCCTCGGGAATTTCCGCGCTCACGGCATAGAGGGCGCTCTCCTCTTCGAATTGCGGGTACTCGGCAAAGAAGGTCTCCTGCGCCTCTTTCACCGAACGGATGAGGGAGGGGTCGGCGCCGTCCCACACGACGAGGACCGCCGTGCGGCCGCCCACGCTCTTATAGAACTTTTCGGTCTTCCCGTCCGCGGTCTCCACCTTAAAATCGGAAAAGCGGTCGCCCGCCTCAAAGCCGAAGGAGACGGACTCCGCCGCGAATACGTTGTAGTAGAGGAAACCGCCGAGAAAGAGCAGGAAGGCGAGCGCATACGCCGTTATGCGGAGGGCGAGGCCCGTCTTGCGCCCTTTCTTTTGTGCGGGCGCGGGCGCAGGCGCGGAGGGAGCGGAAGGGGCGGAGGGAGCCGCCGAAATTGCCGATATGGGGGCGGAATTTGCGGAGACAGGTGCGGGTTGCAGGAGGGAGCTTAGGGGCTTTTCCTCCACGGGGACGGGGGCTATTGCGTTCTCGTGTACAAAGAGGGAAGCGCCCTTCCACGAAATCGCCTTGGCGGGACAGGCGGGGATGCACTCCCCGCAGTTGATGCACTCATGGTCGCCGACCCGTTTTATATCCATCTTGCACTTCTGCACGCACAGCCCGCAGTCGGTACACTTGTTCTTATCGAGCTTCACGCCGAGGAGGGCGATCTTGTTGAAGAAGCCGTAGATGGCGCCGAGGGGGCAAATGAAGCGGCAGAAGGCGCGGAAGATGAAGACGCACGCCGCCGCGATCACGCAGAAGAGGGCGAATTTCCATGTAAAGAGGGGGCCGAGCATGCCGCCCGCTTCGGTAAGGCCGAAGTATTCGGCGTTGTTGGGGTTGAAGAGCAGTGCCACCCCTCCGCCGAAGGTGCCCGCGGGGCAGATATATTTGCAGAAGGCGGGCACGGCGGCTCCCCCCATGCCGTACATGATGGGGATGACGATGACGAAGATCGCAAGGAAAACGTATTTGAGATAGGAGAGGATGCGGGTGTAGCGGCTCTTTTGGAGTTTGGGGGTCTTGATCTTATAGAGAAGTTCCTGCCCGAGCCCCACGGGGCACAAGAATCCGCACACCGTGCGTCCGAGGAGAATGCCGAGAAGGGCGAGGATGCCGATCACATAGTAGGGGGCGCGGGTGCCCGAGTTTGCAAAGGCGTTCTGGAGGGCGCCGAGCGGGCACGCACCCACCGCACCCGGGCAGGAGTAGCAGTTGAGGCCGGGCACGCAGGCGTACTTTGTCGCCCCCGCATAGATGGAGACGGGCCCGCCCGCAAATCCCGCAATGTTGGCATTGGCGAGGAGGGCGGCGTACACCTGAATGAGTCTGCGCTTGGAGATGCGCTTCAGAAGGAGGGCGACGCCGACCGTCACCGTCCCGATGAGGGAGAGGTAGGGACCCGCATGGGTCGAAATGCCGCAGAGCGCCGCATACACGACGGCAAGCACGAGCGCGAGAAGGGAGAAGAGCATGGCCGCGCCCGAGACAACACACCTTGCGATAAACAGCCCTTTTTGCGCCCTTTCCTTCCCGGGGATGAACAGGAGGACGAGGGAGGCGAGGGTACACGCCGCGGAAAGGAGGGCGAAGAGTTCGGCGGGGAGAACGGGGAATTCCTCCCGCGTGAGGGTCTTTGCGAAGAGCCACAGGTTGCCGTTGTCCTTAAACCAAGGCATGGCAAGGCCCGTCACGAGGAGGACAAGCCCCATCGCGGCGAGGGCGAGGGAGGGGAGAGCGGGCAAGTTTTTGAGTTCGTTCTTGTTCATTTTCTCACCCCAGTCCGATACATTCGGTACAAATGTCGGTGGCTTTTGCAAGCACACTGCCCGCCCCGCCGTTCACGATACCCGCAACGATGAGGGCGACGGCGATGGCGATCACCGCGATTTGCACCGTGAGTTTTGCGGCGCGGAGCCGTTTCGGGTCGATTTGCTTCTTCTCTGCGGGAGGAAGCACGCTCTCCGCCTCTCCCGTGCGGATTGCGAGCTTTGCGGCCTTCAGTTCGGCGCGGACGGAGAAGATCTCCGCTGTCTGCGCGGCGATGCACAATACAAGCGCGATCCCCACCCACGGCATCACGTTTTTCACCATGCGGAGAATGTCGCCGTTAAAATCGGCGGAGGAGTAGTTGGAGGGGGTAAACACATACACAAGCCCGTAAATCGCGCCCACGAGACAGACGGCGAGGGCGAAGCACCACAGCACCATGCGGAGATTTTCGTGGAAACGGATCTTGGCGCAGGCGGCGGCAAAGTCCTCCCCGCCCTCCGTCGGCAGTCTCTTTTTGAGGCGGGCGAGCGCAAGTTTTTCGTCCGCACGGGGGCGGCGGCTCTCCGAAACGGGGAGAAGCACGCTCACGATAAATCCCCCGACGATCGCGGCGATCCACACCCCCATGAGGGAGAGGGGAACAACAAGGTGGCTCTTAAGCGCCGCATAGGTATAATTATGCCCCGCGGGATCGGGTCCGCCGTAGTAGATATCGGCGGCGGCGACGAGAAAGGCAAGCGCGACCGCTGCGGTGAGTACGCCGAGCAGAATGCCGTATACAAGGCGTATTTTTTTATTTTTTACGTCCATCGGCTGCACCTCCTTTTCTATCCATTATAATCTGCGCGCGCAAATTCGTCAAGCGGTTTGTATTTTCTTCGGGCAATTTTCATTTCCGCTTGACAATTCCGCCCCGCGGGGGTATCATAGGAGGGCAAAGATAAGGGAGAAACCATGGAAAAAAGCGTATACAAACGATACCTTGCGGCGCTCGAAGAGGAACTTCTGCCCGCCATGGGCTGTACGGAGCCGATCGCCGTCGCCTACTGTGCGGCGCTTGCGCGGGAGGCGCTCGGGCACCTTCCCGAACGGGTGGAGGTATCCGTCAGCGGGAATATTCTCAAGAACGTGAAGAGCGTCGTCGTCCCCAATACGGGCGGCATGCGCGGGGTACGGGCGGCGGCCGCGGCGGGGATCGTCGCGGGAAAGGCCTCCGAGAAGCTCGAGGTCCTCTCGGGCGTGGGGGACGGGGAGTTCCCCGCGATCGCGAAATACCTCGCGGAGACGGAGATCGCCCTCGGGAGGATGCAGAGCGACCGTATCTTCGATATCGGGGTGCGCGTCTTTTGCGGGAAGGATACCGCCTATGCCCGCATCGAGGGGCACCACACCAACGTCATCCGTCTCGAGAAAAACGGGGAGGCGTTTATAAGCCTTGCGGAGGAGGCGGAGGGTGCCGAACCCGACCGCCCCATGTCGGTGGAGGAAATTTGCGAATTTTCGGAGTGTGCGGACCTCGAAGACGTGCGTCCTCTCATCGCCCGCCAGATCGCCTACAACGGGCAAATTGCGGAGGAGGGTCTCAAAAACGACTACGGCGCACGGGTCGGGAAGGTGCTTTTGTCCTCCCTCGGGAAGGAGGTGCATAACTGCGCCAAGGCCGCCGCGGCGGCGGGATCGGACGCCCGTATGAACGGGTGCAACCTGCCCGTCGTCATCGTCTCGGGGAGCGGGAATCAGGGCATCACCGCCTCCGTCCCCGTGATGGTCTACGCGAAGATGCTCGGCGCAAGCGAGGAAAAGCTCTACCGCGCCGTCCTCCTCTCCGACCTCATCACCATTCATTTGAAGACGCGCATCGGCAGGCTCTCCGCCTATTGCGGGGCGGTGAGTGCGGGCGCGGGTGCGGGCGCGGGGGTGTGCTACCTCACGGGGGGAAGCCGCGAGGAAATTGCGGGGACCGTCCTCAACGCCCTCGCGATCGACTCGGGCATCGTGTGCGACGGGGCGAAATCGAGCTGTGCGGCGAAGATCGCCTCCGCCGTGGAAGCGGGGCTTCTCGGCATGGAGATGTGCAAGCGGGGGAGTGTGTTTGCGGGGGGAGACGGCATCGTGGAGGGCGGAGTGGAACGCACCATCCGCAACGTCGGCGACCTCGCGCGGTACGGTATGAAGAGGACGGACGAGGAGATCATCCGCCTCATGATCGGGTCCAAGTAAGAGCGGAATGTATAAACGGGGGGGTTTGCCCTCCGTTTTTTGCATTTATTCAATTTTTCGGTCATACAAGCGAATTATTTGTGAAAATTATGAGATAGGAGGGGAAATCGGTTGCAAAAAAATCCCCAATGTGGTAGGATGGTATTGCGCGCCAAAGCGCGTTCCTTTTTCTCGCGTACATGCGCGACACAATATTCGCGTGGAGGAAGCGCCCTTTCCGCCGCCGCATTCGCGCTACCCGCCGCGTCATTCCGACGCCGCTCGTGCCTGTCCAACACGTCATTCCGACGCCGCGCCCTTTGCGGCGGAGGAACCTCGCCCCTCCTCATACCGACGCCGCGCGCCTGTTCAACGCGTCATTCTGAACCCCCGCGATTGACTTCGCCATTCGGAATATTCGGTGGGGGTGAAGAATCCCGAGGATGAAAGCGACGAGTATGGTTTGCGGACTTCGTACTTCGGGATCCTTCGCACGATGGGCTTTTGCGTTTTTACTCCTACTCTATCGGCTCAGGATGACGCGGTAATCGGGGCACGCGTAACCGCCTATATACGTCATGTCGAGCGCAGTCGAGACATGACGCGTTTGTACCACGTCACCCCGCCCCGCCCGCAGCTATGATTGTTATCGAAGGGCGGCACGAGCCACAGGCGAAGTAGCGCAGTCGAGGGGGACGTGGTTCCAAAAGATTTTGCGCCGTATATCGGGGGCGAACCCACCCCCCTACCCCCCTCCCACGGAGGGGGCATGCGAGCAGGCGCACGTTACCCCCCGCGCCTCATACCGACGCCGCGTAGCGGCGGAGCGTATCTTTCATGGAAAGATTCACTTACTCCGCCTGCGGCTCCGTTCGGAATGAGGGACGGGAATCCGCGCAGTGAAATACAAGCAAAAAAATCGTGCGAAACATACACCACCATCGGAGGTTGTTCATGAAGGCTAACGTCAAAAAATTCTGCATCCGCGGGCTGTCGGTCGCAATGGGTGCGACCCTCGTTGCGGGGGCGATCGCCGCCGTACCCACGGGGGCGAAAATATCCCCTGCGGCGGAGGCGATCCGAAGAGGGGTGCAGCTCGTTACGGGGCAGTTCAATACCGATAACCTCCGTGCGAAATATCTCAACCGCAACCTCGTCACCGAGAATACCCTTGCCAAGGATGCGGAGCATTGGGTCATCGTCGAACTCGGCGAAGACAGCCTCATGGACCTCTATGAAGAGAGCGGTAAGGAGCTTTCCTATGCGGAGTTCGTCAAGACTCCCGCCGCCGTCAACCGCAAGAAGGTCCTCGACGAAAAGCACCGCGCCTTCCTCTCCTCCTTAAAGCAGGAGGGGATCGGCTTCGAGTGCAAATACCGCTATACCGACCTCGTGGACGGCGTCGCCCTCAAGATCGAGAACGGCGATTTCGGCGCGGTCTCGGAGATGAAGGGGGTTTCTTACGCCTATTATTCGGAGTCTTACGCGCAGCCCGAGACGGTGAACAACAACGCGAACGCCTATCCCACCGGCATCTATAATTCGGACGACGTGGCGACACCGCCCTACAGCGTACAGGGCGAGGACATGGTCGTCTCCATTCTCGATACGGGTCTCGATTTCACCCATCAGGCGTTTGCCAAGATGCCCGAAAAGCCCCGCCTTTCGCGGGACGCCGTCGCCAAACTCCTTCCCACGTTGGACGCCGCGACGACGACGGCGAACCTCACCGTCGATCAGGTGTACTATAACTCCAAAGTGCCCTTTGCCTATGACTATGCGGACGACGATCCCGACGTCTATCCTTCCTACTCCAACCACGGCACCCACGTCGCGGGCATCATTGCGGGCAGGGACGAGAGCCGCGAGGTTGGCGAAGGCTACACCTTCAAGGGGGTTGCGCCCGAGGCGCAGCTCATGATCTGCAAGGTGTTCACCGATAACTTCGACAGCAAGATGCTCGGCGGGGCGGACGGCGTGGATATCCTCGCCGCCGTTTCGGACAGCGTCCACATGGGGGTGGACGTCATCAACATGTCCCTCGGCACCTCCGCGGGCTTCACCATCCCCGCCGAAAAGGACCATATGGACGAGGTCTACCAGAGCGTCGAGAACGCGGGCGTCAGCCTCGTCGTGGCGGCGAGCAACGACTATTCCTCGGGCTTCGGCGGCGAGAACGGTTCCAACCTCACCTCCAACCCCGATTCGGGCGTCGTCGGCTCTCCCTCCACCTACTACTCCGCCCTCTCCGTCGCCTCCATTCAGGGGGTGAAATCCAAGTACCTCGCGATCGGGCAGGACGTAAAAAATCCCGATGAGGCGGAGACCATCGTCATCAATGAGACGGTGGACGGCAACGGCAACACCTACGACTTCATCAAGCTCCTCTACGATGCGTACGAGGAGTGGACGGAGGAAGAGGTAGACCGCTCCAAGCCTTTATCCCTTCCCTATGTCGTCATCGGCGGCGTGGGGGATACCTCCAACTACACCAACTCCATCCGCAGAAAACTCGCCCAGCAGCCCACCATCGCCCTCGTCAAGCGCGGCGACATCAACTTCTCCGACAAGGTGCGCTATGCCAAGGCGAACGGCGCGGCGGGGTGCATCATCTACAACAACGTCTCGGGCACCATCCGCATGTCCCTCGGCGACGTGGAGAACCCCATCCCCACCTGTTCCGTCGGCATGGACGACGGCAAGAAGCTCGTGGACGCGGTCTCGGGCGGCACGGGCTATGTGACCTTCGCGGGCGACTACCTCGCGGGGCCGTTCATGTCCGACTTCTCGAGCTGGGGTCCCACCCCCGATCTGAAATTAAAGCCCGAGATCACGGCGCACGGCGGGGAGATCGTCTCCTCCGTCCCGGGCGGGTACGACACGCAGAGCGGCACCTCGATGGCGACCCCCAACATGGCGGGCGCGGTGGCCCTCCTCCGCCAATACGTGAAGCAGAACGCGAAGACAAAGTACAAGGGACTCGTGACGGACGCAAGCGGCAATGTGGACAACGTGAAGCTCGTCAAGCTCACCTACCAGCTCCTCATGAGTTCGGCGACGATGGCGCTCAACGAGGACGGCGATCCCTACTCCCCGAGAAAACAGGGCGCGGGGCTCGGCGGCATCAAGGCCGCCATGGATGCCGAGGCGTACCTCACCGTCAAGGCGGTGAAGAGCGAGATAAAAGAGGGCGTGAACACCTACGACCAAGTGGGGACGACCGCGGGCTACACCGCGGCGGGTAGCGTCGATTTCGACAAGACCAAGGTGGAGTTCGGCGACGACAAGTCCCGCACGGGCGTCTATGACATGACGTTCACCGTACACAACCTCAAGGAGGCCGCCCTCACCTACACGCCCAAGTACTATGTGATGACGGAGACCATCGCGAGCGATTTGAAGACGGTTGCGGAAAAGGCGTATATGCTCGACCCCGAGATCGAACTCTGGGTGAACGGCAGCCCCGCAACGAACGTCACCGTCGCCGCGGGGAGCGAGGCAGTCGTGCGGGTGCGCATCTCCCTCTCCGATAACGACAGGGACTATATCGAGCGCTCCTTCGAAAACGGCATGTATGTGGAGGGGTTCGTCCGTCTCGAAAAGACGGGGGACGCCACCGTCGATTTGGGCATTCCCTTCCTCGCCTTCTACGGCGATTGGCTCGACGGGCCCATGTTCGACTATACCATGTACGAGATCGCGGCGAGCGACGCCGATCCTTCCATTGAAGAGGAGGATAAGCTGAAGCCCACCGCGGAGGCGACCCGTCCTCTCGGTCTCTATTGGAACGAGGGCTATGTGGTGCCCCTCGGCTCCTATCTTTACGAAGTCTCGGAGTTCGACAACGAGATCTATCCCGAGGAGCGCAAGGCCGCCCTCTCCGCGTTCGACACCGAGGAGGCGCGCACCGTCTACGAACTCTACATGATCTCGACGGGGCTTCTCCGCGGGGCGAAGTATCTCGACGTCACCATCACCGATACGACGACGGGCGAACTCGTCTACACCAAGCGGGAGGAAAATATCAGCAAGTCCTTCACGGGCGGGGGCGGCGGCGTGCGCGGCGCTTCGGTGATGATCGAAGTCAACCCGATCGATTGGGGGCTTTCGAGCAACGTCACCTACCGCCTCGACATGGTGGGCACCCTCGACTACGCGGGCGGGGAGAACGCGAAGAAGAACACCTTCTCCTTCGAGTTCACCGTCGATACCGAGTGTCCCGTGTACACCGATTACAGGGTGCGCTACGAGCCTTACCGCGAGAACGGCGTCACCAAGTACAATATCTACCTCGACGTGGACGTGCAGGATAACCAATACGTCATGGATGCCATGCCCTGCTATCTTCTCGACATGCCGGGCGATCTCGACGGCGAGGAGGGGACGCTCACCCTCTTCACCGAATACCCCATCCCCGCCTACGGCGAAAAGGGGGAGATGACGACGGTCAGCCTCGACATTACCGATTACTACGAGCAGATCTTGACCGACATGGAGAGCGGCACGGGGTACTTTAAGAACGGCATCTATTTCGCCGTCGAGGACTACGCGTTCAACCAGAATATCTTCCTCTTCGATATCCGCGAGGCGAAGGGCTTTGCGGAGACCGCCTCCCTCGGCGAGGACGGCAAGCTCACCCTCTCGGGGACGGCGGACGTGCCCCGCCCCGACGGCACGACGGGCAAGGTCAATAAATACGATCTCACGATTGCGCAGTACGAGAACTACAACGTGAACGTCGTCACCGCGCCCTCCGCGGCGGATGCGGGTTCCGTCGTCATCGTGCCCCACAATACGGAGGAGCGCATCGCCGTCTCCAAGGTCCGCGAGATCTTCGCGATCGAGGGGAGCGGGGAACAGCTCTTCGACGTCGTGATGGATACCCCCGTCTACAATTCGCAGACGCAGGAGACGACGATCGGCAGGGTCGTCCTCGCGCAGATCAACGTCAAGATAGGGGGGACCCCCCGCAGCAAGCCGACGCCGACGGGCATCGAACTTGCCTCCGTCCTCAACGAGAACAACCATATCGATACCTTGCAGGGGATGCTCGTCGTCAACCCCGGGCAGACGCAGAGAACGCCCACCTACAATCCCGACGGTTCCGTCACATGGACGGAGGGGCCTGTCACCTTAAAGCCCCGCGTCACCCCTTGGTACTGTGCCGAGATCGAGAACTATGAGTTCACCTTCTCCACCGATTCGGAGGCGGCGGCACGGATCAACGAGAACGGCGAACTCACCTTCGAGAGGAGGGGGAATGCGACGGTCACCGTCGCCATAAAGGATGCCCCCGCCTCCCTCAACTGGGTCAACGCGACCCTCATCATCCACGTCAACGAAGAGTACGATATCGAGAGCTACCGCCTCTATCACTTCTACGGAGACGGGGACGACGGCGTCGTGGATATCCCCTCCGACTACAATATCATGTACATGGACGCGGCGGCGTTCCAATACAACACAAAGATTACGAAGCTCGTCCTGCCCTACACCCTCACGCAGATCCCCGACGAGGCATTCAAGGGGTGCGTAAACCTCGAAGAGGTCACCATTCCGAGCGCCTGCACCTATATCGGCGTCTCGGCGTTCGCGGGGTGCGAAAAGCTCGAAAAGGTCATCTTCTCCAACGGGAAAGACCCCTTCAAGAAGGACTTGCCCGAAGAGGAGTGGTTTACGGACGTCGGCTCCGTCACGATCGGCAGGAACGCCTTCCGTAACTGCACCGCCCTCACCGACCTCGTCGACGCGGAGGGGGCCCTCACCAAGCGCATCACGACCGTTCTCGACTATGCGTTCAGCGGCTGTACCTCCCTCAAAGAAATCGACCTCTCCCGTCTCCGCATTGCGGGCAGGGGAGTGTTCGGCGAGGCGCCCCGCTATATCCCCACCGAATACGGCTGGGCGGAGATCGAAGTATCTCTCGCCTCGTCCATAGAGACGGTGATCACGGACGACAACACGCCGATCGGGACGGAAATGTTCCGCGGCTGCACCAACCTCAAGCATATCGGCGAGAAGAGGGGAGAAGAGGAATATGTTCTCTCCGTCTCCCGCATCGGCGACTACGCCTTCTACGGCTGTTCGAACCTCGAGGTGACGTTCGGGAATACCGCCGCGAACCCGCTCTACTACTTCGGCGATTACGCCTTTGCCAAGACGGGCTTTACGAAATTTACCCTCCCCGTCGGCGAATACGCCCTCGGCGAATACGCCTTCGGCGGCAACGAGAACCTTCAAAAGGTCGTTATCCCCGAGGGGACGAAGATCACCTCCTGCGGGAGCGCCTTCCTCGGCTTCAATGAGTCCAACGAAGGAGACGAGGAAGACAAGAAAATAAAGTCCGTCCCCGCCTGCACTCTCTTCACGGCGTTCGAACTCGGCGCGGGGTACACGGGCGTCCACTCGGTGGAGGACGGCATCCTCTTTACGGAGGAGGACGGCGTGCGGCTCGAGTGCATCCCCGTGGGGAAAAACAGCACGGAGATCTCCATTCCGAAGGGTGCGAAAAAGATCGGCGCGGGCGCGTTTGCAGGCTCGCCCATCGCCTCCGTCACCCTTTCGGATGTCACCGAACTCGGCGCGGAGGCGTTCGAGAACTGCACGCTCCTTAAAAGCGTCACCCTCCCCGAGGGGCTTACCGAGATCCCCGCGGGCGCCTTTGCGGGCTGCATCGCACTCACGGATATCAACCTCGAAAACGTCACCCATATCGGCGAAAATGCCTTTAAGGGGTGCGTTGCGCTCACGAATGCAACCCTCACCTCCGCGGAGGAGATCGGCGCCTATGCCTTCAGCAGAACGGCGCTCGCAGAGCTTACCGCGCCGAACCTCGAAGCGATCGGCGTTGCGGCGTTTGCGAACGCGAAGATCGCGGGCGAACTCTCTCTTCCCAAGCTCAAGACTCTCGATTCCTATGCCTTCCGCAATAACGGCGGCATCACGGGCGTAAGCCTCGGCCCCGTCACCGCAATGGGCATCTCCGTCTTCGAGGGGGCCAACCGCGCCGAAGGCGGCGGGGTGCGCAACAGGGACTTCACCGTCACCTTTGCGGAGGGCGCAACGGTCATCGGCGCCTATGCCTTCATGGACGTCTATCCCGTCGGGGTCACCCTTCCCTCCACGATGCACGGCATCGGCGTTGGCGCCTTCCTCGAGAGCGCAAGGCGGGGGGTCACCGATCAATACGGCCTCCGCGTCGTCACGATTACGGGCGGCGGCGACGACCTCATCATCGGCGATCAGGCCTTCCTCAACACCATCTACCTCCACGACATCGATTTAAGCGGCGCGGCGTATATCGGCGCGCAGGCGTTTATGCGGGAGGAGGGGGCGACGAATACCCAAGCCCTGTCCCTCCAATTTAAGCAGAACGATGCGCAGTGGCGGACCAAGGCGTTCCGGATCGGCAAGAAGGGGGAGATCGGGGAAGAGACTTTAACAGAACTCGGGCTTCCGGGGCTTGCGATCGGCGAGGGCGCCTTCTACAACGCGGGGCTTACGCGTATCTCCCTCGGCGACGCCGTCATCCTCGGCGAGTCCGCCTTCATGGAGAACAGCCTCACCTCCGTCACCCTCCCCGCAAGTTTCGGCAAGAGCTATGTGTATGAGGACGAATTCACCCGCATTGCGACGAGCGGCAAGCCCGAGACGATCGAGAGCCGCCGCACGAACGTATACGGCGGGGGCGTGTTCGCGGGCATGACGACCCTCACCTCCATCAACGTGGAGGGGGACGGCGTCTTCTTCTCGGAGGACGGCGTGCTGTATTCCCGCCATCCGAACGGGTACGTCCTCGAGCAATATCCCGCGGGCAAGTCCGCGACGTCTTACACCGTGAAGAAGGGCACCGTCCGCATCGGCTACGCCGCCTTCCTCGGCACGGAGGCCTTGACCGAGATCCACATTCCCTACACGGTGCGCTCCATCGGCGGGTACGCCTTCATGGGGACGTGCAGCCCCGCGACCGACACCGCAACGGGCGAAGCCGTCTTCATGGGCCTCACCGACTACTACTTCGAGGGGGTGGAAGCGCCCGTTCTCGAAGCCCCGTATGACGAGGGCGGCATCTTCGCAGAGAACTACACCGATCCCAACGCGGGAGTCTCCTACTACGGCTTGTGGCTCACGGGCATGTACTACTCCAACTTCACCGATTACTTCGCCCGTTCCCTCTACTACATGCTCGGCATGAACCTCCACCGTCCCGAGAACGGCGTGGGGTACGAGGACCTCTCGCAGGTGTGGATGGCATACTTTGCCCATTACGACGAGGAGGGCAACCTGCTCTCCGCCGACCTCACCGAGTATGCGCCCGAGCGGAACACCCGCGAGACGATGGACGGCATCGAGGCGCTCGATACCCCCGAGGCGCTCCGCGCAAGGATCGCGGCGCTCTCCTCCGCAGAGGAGAAAAAGGCGGAGATCGAGCGGTACTCGGCGGAAGAAATCGCCCCCATCCGTGCAAAATACAACGCTATCTCCGAGGCGCGCCAGCGTGCGTTCCTCACCGCGGAGACGGTGGAAAAGCTCTACGCCGTCGAGAAAGAGGCGCGCGCCATCAAGACGGAACTCGGCATCGAGGTGAAGATCGCACAGCTCACCGTCTCGTCGAGGCCCGAAAAGACGGAGTACTACGTCGGCGAGAAATTCGATAAGACGGGCATGGTCGTCACGGCGGTCTACAGCGACGGCTCGGAGGAGATCGTCACGGGGTACACCGTCGACAAGACGGGCAAGCTCTCCCTCGAAGACGGCAGGCGGGACGAGAACGGCAATCTCGACCTCTCTCTCACCGATTACGGCAAGCAGCAGGTGCCCGTCGATCTCACCCTCTCCTACGGCGGACTCACGGCGACGTACACGATCGTCGTCAAGGAACGCCCCGCGGGCAGCGGCGGGCTCTCCGCGGGAGCCATTGCGGGCATTGCGGTCGCGGCGGGCGTCGTCGTCCTCGGCGGGCTCTCCGCGGGACTTGCGGTGATGCTCGTAAAGCGGAAGCACAAGAAGGCGTAACTCCCGCAAGGGGAGAAGCGAAATGCGCGCCGCCGCGTCAATTTTATTGACAAGGACGGCCCCTTCGGGGTATAATGGAACAAAGTTCCTCAACGGAGCAGCACATGAAGCGAAACTTTTGGAAAGGGATCCTCATCGCGCTTTGCGCGGCGGCGTTCTGCGCCGCCCTCGCCGCATGCGGCGGGGGTGAGAAACCGTATGCCCATCTCGTCACGTTCAACTACAACTATCCCTTCGAGGGAGACTACGAGAAGGAGCAGTATATCGGGGTCACGGAGGAGTATCCCTACGCGGTCGCGCCCTCGGCTGCGGGCGACTTCAAGCTCGCCGAGTTCGATACGACGTACGAACTCGAGGGCTGGTATCTCCCCAAGCTGGACGAGGCGGGGGAGCCTGTCGTAACGGAAAACCGCATCCCGTGGGGGCGGGCGAAGGAGTACACCGAAGAGGAAAAAGCGCAGGGGTACAAAGTACAGAAGTACGTTGACCTCGGCGAGAAGTGGGATTTTTCCGACCCCGTCACCGAAGATATCACCCTGTATGCGAAATACGTCTCCCGTCCCGCGCTCGTCGTCCTCGAGGAGGAGGGAGGGAGAGAGCTTTCCCGCCGTACCGTCACGGAGGGCGCCCGCATCTCGCGGCCCTCGGCTGCCCTCTCCCCCAAAAAGGATGGGTACACGTTCGTCGATTACTACGCGGACGGCGCGTTTACGACCCCCTTTGCATGGGACGGCACCTATGCGGCGGGGGACACGGTGGTGTATGCCCGCTTCATCGCGGGCACGTGGGATATCGTCACGACGGCCGAACTCTTCTCGAGAGCGCTCTCCGCGGGGGCGAACATCTTCATCCCCGAAACGGTTGCGGAGATCGATTTCACGGGGGAGAAGTTCACCCCGTGCGAGAGCTACAACGGGCACATAAACGGCAACGGCTGCCTTGTGAAGGGGATCTCCGTGACTGCTACGGCAATCGCCGCGGAGGAAAACCTCTCCCTCTTCGGCGATCTCGGCGGGGAGACCGTCATCGAAAATATCTCGATCTCGGCGGAGATCTCCTACACCATCCCGCGGAACGGCCGCTTCACCGTAAGCATGCTCGCAAATTCCGCGGCGGCGGGGGCGACCCTCAAAAATGTTACGGTAAGCGGCGCCGTGAAGTGGAATGTTTTGGAGGGCAACACGTCGCAGGTGACGGGCTATAAGTTCATTCGGGAAAATCATGCAACGGTGACGGACTGCAACTTTGAAGACGTCACGGTCGATGAGGCGGAATAGCGCATCCGTATGCAAAAAATCCGCACCCATATATCGAAACAGAAGTTTTTTAAGGAGATAAAATTATGAAAAAGATCGGAATGGTCGGCGTAGCCCTTGCAGCCGTGATGGCGGCGGGAACGCTCGCCGCGTGCGGCGGCCCCAAGGGGAGCTACGACATGGAGAAGGATCCCTTCGTGATGGGCATCCAGACGCCGGACGGCGTGTTCAACCCCTTCTTTTCCACCTCGGTGTACGACTCCAATATCATCAGTTGGACGCAGATCGGCATGCTCAATACCGATAAAAACGGCAATATCGTATGCGGCGACAACGAGATGTGCGCGGTGAAGAATTACGCCACCAAGTACGACATGAACGAGGCGCATGACGACCCGAACGATGCGGAGCATGTGGGCGTCACCACCTATCAGTTCGCCATCAAGAACGGGATCAAGTTCTCGGACGGGACCGACCTCACCATAAAGGACGTCCTCTTCAACCTGTACGTCTACCTCGATATCAACTACACGGGTTCCTCCACTATTTACTCTACCAAGATCGAGGGGTTGGAGCAGTACCGCATGAACGATCCCGGCGCCCTTACGACGGCGGGGGCTTCCGAGCAGTTCGAGGAGCGGTTCCTCAATGCGGCGGAGACCCGTATCCTCCACTTGCAGGACTATGTGCGGGACTACTATAAGAGCATCAACAATGCGGACAGGGCGCACCCCGATACCTACGAATCGTATTGGGCGGAGCATGCCGCGGACGCACAGCAGGCCAAAGCGGACTTCGGGGTCGTCAAATCGAAGTTCCGGGACGAACTCAACAGCGACTGGAACAACGTCGTCGCGGGCATGGAGAACTACAGGAAGCAGCAGTTCACGGAGGCGTGGCAGGTCTTCCTTTGGCAGGACGGCGGCGATGACTTTTGGAAGAAGAAGGCCGGCGGCACGACCCCCGAAAAGGACGCAGACGGCAACTATATCTTCGACCCGACGTGCCAGGCCGTCTCGGATCGTACCGAAGAACTCGAAGAATACCTCGGCGAGAACGAGGGGGACAAGGATGAACTCACCAAACAGTGGGCGATCGAGACGGTGTTCAACGGCTACTTCCCCGTTCCGTTGCGCGACGATCCCGACAATGTCCAAAATCAAATCGCCGAAGTAGATCCCAGCAAACTCAGCCGCGTCGTGAACTTCTCCGCCTCCGCCGAGACCATCCGCACGCAGTTCGCGAACGAGGAGAAAGAGGCGTATTTCGATAAGCAGGGCGAGCGCTTGGTCAAGACGATCAGCGGCATCACCACCTTCAAGGCCGATAAGATCGTGGGGGACAGCGGCGAAATTGCCCTCGGCGAGACGTGCGATATCCTCCAGATCAAGATCCGCGGCGTCGATCCCAAGGCCATCTACAACTTCTCCTTCCTCGTCGCCCCCCTCAACTACTACTCGGGCACATTGGACGGGAAGGACTATATCGCCGATTTCAACGGCGACGTGGCGAGCAACCCCGCGACCGCGGGCACGGTTGACGATGTGTGCTTCGGCCTCAAGCCCGCCAGCACCGAATTCATGGAGAAGGTCGTCAACGCGCCCGAAAAGATAGGGCTTCCCAAGGGGGCAGGTCCCTATAAGGCGTCCAAAAACGGCGGCGGCGACGCGGCAAACGACGGGCAGTTCTTCAGCAACAACCACGTCTACTACGAACGCAACACCTATTTCCACACCGTCGGCAAGGGACTGAACGATGCCAAGATCAGGTACATGCAGTACTCCGTCGTGCCCGCCGACCAGTATATCACCAACTTACAGGCGCAGGAGATCGACTTCGCCGACCCGAGCGCTTCGAAGGAGAATAAGGACCGCGTCGACGGTCTCAAGAACAAGGGCATTTCGTCCGAGACGATCGACACGGCGGGCTACGGCTATATCGGCCTCAACCCCCGCTATGTGCCCAATATCAATATCCGCCGCGCCATTATCAAGGCGCTCAACCCGACGGTCATCTTCAACAACTATTATCCCAACAACCTCGCATCGCGCATCTACCGCTCCATGTCCAAGGCGAACTGGGCGTATCCCGAGGGCGCTACGGAGTATGCGGCGAAGCGCGGCGTTACGTCGGGCGTAGAGGGAGGATGGAACGGCAGCTACAGCTACGACCCCACGGGCGAGACCATAGAGGCGATCGTGAGGGCGGAGGGCTATACCAAGGGGAGCGACGGCGTCTATCAGAAGAACCTCAAGGGCTTCGGCATCGATAAGCTCGACTACACCTTCACCATTGCGGGTTCGAGTACCGATCACCCCGCCTACACCATGCTCCTCCGCGCGCGGGATCTTCTCAACGCCCACGGGTTCAACGTGAAGGTCACCACCTCGCAGACGGCCCTCTCCGACCTCACCACCGGGAAGCTCGCGGTGTGGGCGGCGGCGTGGACCTCGACGGTAGACCCCGATATGTATCAGGTCTACCACAAGGATTCCAAGGCGACGAGCGTCAATAACTGGGGCTATCCGCAGATCAAGCAGAACCCTCAGGGGCTTTACAACGTCGAGCAAGGGATCGTTGCCGAACTCAGCGAGTTTATCGAAGACGGCCGTGCGACGGACAATCAGGACGAGCGCAAAGCGATCTATGCGAGCGCGCTCGACCTCGTGATGGAGCTTGCGGTGGAGTTCCCCACCTATCAGCGTGTCGACCTCTTCGCCTTCAATTCGAACAAGCTCAAGCGCAGCACGATGCCCGCCAAGGCGGACCTCGGCCCCTATAACAGCTTGCTCGCCCGCATCTGGGAGATCGAATACAACGGCTAACCGCACCCTTTCGGCAAAACGGGAGAAGGAATGGATACATTCAAGTACATTGTAAAGAGGCTCCTCCTCGCGGTGGTGATCCTGCTCGGCGTCTCCGTCATCATCTACGTGATCGCGCGGCTCATGCCCGTCGATTACTTCGATCAGCAGTACGCGAGCGCCCTCTCGCAGGGCACCATGAAGAGGGCGGACCTCGACCATATCAAGGACCTCTACGGCCTCAACATGCCCGATGCCTACCTCGATGCGCGCATCGGGGAGAGCGAGGGCGGCGAGAGCCATGAGTTCGCGGGCAAGCGTTTCCGCAGGAACGTCCACGATGCCGATTACAAAAATCTCGTGGATACGGCGGCGGCGCGCGCGGAGTGGTATGCGGAGGACGTCTTCACCTACGGCAAATACCGCATAGGGTTCTCGCACGAGGGGGATAAGGAGCAATCCGTTTACGGCTCGTGGATCCTCGAGCGCGTCGTCTCCTACGGCGACAGCACGGAGGAAAACGGCGAGGAGGGGGGCGATCTCGGCTATTCGGGTACGCGCACCGAAAGGGTGGACGCGGGCACCTTCACCGTGAACGGCGATTACTCCGTCACCCTCGTCAGCGACAACGGCGGGACCTATACCCTCTCGATGCGCTACTCCGTCGCGGGGTTCTGGGATAAGACGGGCGCCATCATCGGCGGCTACTTCCGCTGGATCGGCAACCTCATCAAGGGGGACCTCGGCACCTCGTTCAAGTATAAAAAGCCCGTGGCGGACGTCATCCTCCAAAATATGGGCATCTCCTTCGGGATCTCCCTCGTGGCGACCCTCCTCGAGTTCCTCATCGCGATCCCTCTCGGCATCAAGGCGGCGACCAACCAATACGGGTTCATCGACTACACCGTAACGGTGCTTACGATGATCGGCATTTCCCTTCCCACCTTCTTCCTCGGGGCGATCGTCATCCGCGTCTTCTCGACGGGCGGCGGGCTGATCCCCATCTTCCCGCCCTCGGGGCTTACGGGGAGCATGTCCTTCGGGGCGAATTGGCTCGTGCAGTTCGCCGATATCCTCTGGCACATGGTCTTGCCCATGTTCGTCCTCGTCATCCTCTCCGTCGGTTCCCTCATGCGCTACACGCGTACGAACACCCTCGAGGTCCTCAATGCGGACTATATCCGCACGGCCCGCGCAAAGGGGCTTTCGGAACGTGCCGTCATCTACAAGCACGCCTTCCGCAACACGATGATCCCCCTCGTCACCCTCATGGCGGGAATTCTCCCTTCCCTCTTCGGCGGGGCGATGATCACCGAGCAGGTGTTCGGCATTCCCGGCATCGGCAAACTTGCCTACGATGCGCTCATCGTGGCGGATATCCCCTTCATCATGGGGTATAACATGTTCCTTGCCATCATGACGGTCATCGGTACCCTCTTAAGCGACCTCATGTACGCGGTCGTCGACCCGCGCGTCAAACTCACGAAGTAAGGAGGAAAGAGATATGGAAGAAGAAAAGAAACCTCTTGCCTCCCCCGCTCCTGAGGAGACGGCGCCCGGGGTGCCCGAAGAAATCGAAGAGACCGCCGAGCCTCTCATGGAGGATGAAGTGGAGGAAGTCTCCGCCCGCACCCTCTCGCCCGCGCGGCTCGTCCTCAAGCGGTTCTTCCGCTCCAAGCTCTCCATGGTGGGGCTTGTCATCCTCATCGTCCTCTTGGTGTTCTCGTTTTTGGGACCCGTGTTCCAATTTCTGCCCTTTGTGTACGGCGAACAGGACACGGCGGACCAAGTGCGCGTCGAGGCTGCGACCCCCTTCACCGTGACGGGGGAGGACGGCGAGGAACACACCCTCTACGTTGTCACCTACTCCGACCCCGATAACTACCTCGCGCCCTCCGCCACCCATCTTCTCGGCACGGACGACAAGGGGTTCGACGTCTTCTCCCGCCTCATGTACGGCGGAAGGGTGTCTCTTACGATCGGGCTTGTCGTCGTCGTCCTCGAGACCCTTCTCGGCGTCCTCTTCGGCGGACTTGCGGGGTACTTCGGCAAGTGGGTGGATAACCTCATCATGCGCATCGTGGATATCCTGCAATGTGTGCCGCAGATCCCCATCCTCATGATCATGGGCGTCGTCCTGCAAAACCGCGGGGTAGACGGCTATCCCCGCCTCATCATCATGCTCGCCTTCCTCACCCTCCTCGGGTGGGCGGGAACGGCGCGCATCGTGCGCGGGCAAATTCTGTCCCTCCGCGAGCAGGAGTTCATGATAAGCGCGGAGGCGAGCGGGCTTCCCGTGTGGCGGAAGATCTTCAAACACCTCATTCCGAACGTCATGCCCCAGCTCATCGTCTCGATGACCCTCGGGCTTGGTTCCATCATTCTCATGGAGGCAACTCTCGGCTACCTCGGCATAGGGCTTGCTTCCGAATACGCGACATGGGGGAACATGATCAACGCGGCGGCGAACAATACCGTCCTCATGAATTACCCCGCACTGTGGATCGCACCCGGCATCTGTATCGTGCTTGCGGTCCTCGCATTCAACTTTGTAGGGGACGGACTGCGGGATGCGTTCGACCCGAAGGCAAGGAGGTAAGGGAATGGCGGAAGAAAGGCCCGTCCCCTCCGAAGCGGAGAAGAAGCACTATATTGGGGCGAAGGAATCGCGGAGAATTGCGCGGGACAACCGCAACACGGTGAAGGCGCTGCAGAAGAAGCGCGCCTCGTATAAGCGCGAGGATTACGTGACGGAGATGAAGGACCCCGCGAATATCGTGGAGT
>CANRFW010000003.1 GCA_947630035.1 uncultured Clostridia bacterium
GGTCGGGATCGGGGTCGGGGTCGGGATCGGGCACGGGGTCCGCCGCGGCAACGGTTACCGTAATCTCCTTCGTGTAGGTCGCGCCCTTGTATTCCGCGGTGTAGGTGACGGTGTAGTCGCCCGCCTCGTCGGGGGTGAACTTGCCGCCCTCCGCGGCTACGGGGGTCTCCCCGCGCTTGACGGTCACGGTGATCTCAACGCCTTCGATATCCTGTCCGTCCCCGTCCTTCAAGGTGGCGGCGGGAAGGGTGACTTCCTCGCCCGCTTTGCCCGTGACGCTCTCCGAAGAGAGGGCGATCTGCGGCCTTGCCTTGACGGTTACCGTAACGGTCGCCGTCTTCGTCTCATAGGTGACGGTGACGGAGGTATCGCCGACATGGAGGACGGTCTTATCGACGGTGTAGCCGTCGACGGCAATCTCCTTCCTGCTTGCATAGGTCGCGGTGACGACCATGCCCGCCTTCTCGAACTCCTCGCCGTCGAGGTAGTTTGTCTTCGCGGGCTGTGCGGTGATCGCAATGCTCTGCACCGTGTCCGCGACGGATTCGACCGTTATCGTCTTCTCATACGTCTGCCCGTTCAGGGAGGCGGAGTATTTGACGGTGTACGTCCCCACCTTTGCGAGGGTGAGTTTGTTGTCCGCACCGAGGGTGACGCTCTCGTTTTCGCCGAACGTGACCGCCGTCGTCACGGGCTCGGAAGTTGCCTGCCCGTTCTCGCCATACAGTTTTGCCGTGGGAAGGGTGACTTCCTTCCCGCAGTACTTGGGCGCGGTATCGAGTTCGGAATCGAGTTTGATGACGGGGTGTTCGTACGCCGTGAAGGTGTAGGTGTGGAAGGAAGTGTAGCCCTTCCGCGTGACGAGCGCCACCTCGAGGGTGTGTTTGCCCGAACAGAACGGAGTAAATTCCGCCCCCTTCTCCCAATATTTCTTATCCTCGTCCCAACTCGTTTCCGTAACAGCGGTGACTTTTTCCTGCCCTTGAGGCCCTTTGATCTTCAAGAAGATCCCCGTCTCGCCTTCATACGGAGCATCGGGATCGCCGCCGAAGTCACCCATGAGACTCTTTACGACTTTTGCCCAATAGGTCGCCCCGTCCGGTTTTGCAACGGTGCTCGCTTCCTTGCTGTCAGGGCTAACGCCCGCGAGTTTGAAGAAATATTCGTCTCCCGCCCAGAATTTTGTCTCTTCGGGTTCGCAGAACGAGGTGTTGAGGGCATGGTTGTTCAGGGTGATCTTGCCGTCTTTCAGGCAAAGATTTTGCCCGTTCCACTCCTTGATTACGAGTTTGGTCTTCGTAAGAGTGCCGTCCCAAATGCGCTGGATGCGGACGCGGGTGATGTAGTTGACATCGAAGGTCGCGAGCGCGGCAAGATATTCGGGAGCGGTGGAGACGGGCTTGTAGGTCGCGCTGCCGTTTTCGAACACTTCGGTGAGCCAGCCCTCCTCCTTGCTGAATCCGATCTTCAATCCGCCGCCCACTTCGGCTACCTTCTTGGGGACTTTGATGTCCGCATATACCCCGTCGTTGTTGCCGATATGCCCGTTGACGGCATATTTCGCGGTCAACGTCTGATGGGAGGCATTGTAGCCGTTTCCGCAGATCGCAAACTGCAAGAGGAGCTCATCCTCTCCGTGATACAGCATGATACGGTATTGCGTGATCTGCGTCGCTTCTGCCACGGAAGTGCCCGCCTTGTCGTGGAGCGGGAGCTCTAACACAAATTCGAGTCTGTTACCGTCTGTAATGGACACGGGTCCATTGATGATATTTGCGGCGTTGTCTGCCGCCGTTCCCGAGATGATCGCGCCGTCCTCGGTGTATTGCACCGTGCCCGCGTTGCCCCAATAGTCGAACGTCTTTTTCCACGGGTTCTCCGTGACCGTGCCCGCATTGAGCGTTTCCGACGTGACGGTCGCGGGGGCGGGGAATGCCTCGTCCGCCCGCGCCGTCTTTGCCGCCGTGCCGACCGTCGCGCCCAAGGTGAGCGCGAGAAGAGCGGTCACGGAGAGCAATGCAACCTTCTTCATGATTTTCCCTCCTTATTTTCCCTTATCGGTTTCCGCTATCACGAAACGGTGACTTTGTACTCCCTTGTATCCGACCCGTCGGCGCTCTCCGACGTGTAGCGGATCACATACTGTCCGCCCAACGTGAAGGTGAATTTGCCGTCTTCATCGACTTCCACGGGCATCCCGAGCGGGTTTTCCACTTCCACCGTGTAGGTGTAGTCGTTGCCCTCGGCATCCTTGCGGCTTCCCTCCGCATTGGTGACATAGGCAGAAGGGAGTGTGAAGCTCGAGCCTTTCGCCGCCGTCTCGGGAATGGTCCCCTCGAGGTTGATGCGGTAGGTATCCTTTACCTCAACGGTGAGTGCGTTCGAGGTGTAGGTGTTGAACGCCCCGTCGCGGACGGTGACGGCGATCTTGTAGGTCCCCGCCTCCTTGGTGGAGAACTTCAGCCCGCGGATGTTCGAGGTCGTCCCGTCGGGATAGGTGATCTTCAGCCACGATTCGAGGGAACTCCAGCAAAGCACGTCGGACGAGAAGTTCGAGTAAATAACGGTGCTGTTCGCGGGGGCGTTCGCCTCATTCGATTTGATCTCAAGCGTGTAGGTGTTGTACGCCGCAAGCTCGCCGCCCTCGATGAGTACGGGATCGGAGACGTAGGGCGCCGCGGTGTCCGCAATGCGGGTATCCGCCGTGCGAAGGCTCTGGCCGCAGATCTCGGAGAAGACGATGCACTCCGTCGCTTCGCGGTCGTTAATGCCCGCGCTTTCGAGATCGTCTTTCGTCTTGCCCTGTCCGCGGACGGTGATATTGACGGACTTCGCGTCCGCAAAGAGTTCTTTGCACTTATCGATGACCGCTTTCTCTTCGGGAACAGAGGCATTGAGGAGGGGCTTCAGCTCGGTCGTGTCGCCGTCGAGATAGGTGGAGATGATATTCTCCTTGTCGAACACAAAGGTGAACGAGGAGCTTTCGCGCATGCTGCCCGTGATCCTGTGCGTGGGGACAACGTTCGTCTCCGTCGTGGTCGCCCAACCGGATTCCCAAACGACGTTCGCGCCGTTCGGCCCGACGAGGACGCGCGTGTTGCAGGATTCGGTGTTCACGGAAGTTTCGCTCGTCTCGCCGTAGATACGGAATTGGATCTGCGATTTTTCCGCCGTCTGTTCGCGGAGGATGATATCGTAAATGGTGTTCGTGCGGATCGCCGTACCCGTATCGATAAAGCGCTCCAAGCCCGTCTTGCCCGTGAGGTCTTCCTGATAGGTGGGCAAAGAGAAGGTGAAGGAGACTTTCTGCCCGTTCTCAATGGGGAACCGCTGTTTGGAGCAGGGCGTCTTACGGGGCTGTACGCTCTCCATTTGAAGCCCCTTCTCGGTTGCCGTGATGGTGAACGGGTTGTCGTTCGCCCACTCATTGAAGAGTGTCGTATCGTAAACGACTTTGCCGTCCCCCTCGTAGGTATCGAGGGTGGGATCGTCGACCGTCTCCTGAGGCGGGGTCGGAGCGGGCGGGTTATTGTTGCCGCCTCCGCCGCATGCCGCGCCGAGGACAAGAACGCTTGCAAGTACAAGTGCCAGAAGGATCTTTTTCATACTATTACCTCTTTTCATAAAATTACCCCTTAAAAGTGTTTGCCGTGGATGCAAGCTCGCCCGCAAGAGAGGCGATCTTCACCCGGTACACCCGCCCTTCGGCAGGTGTGAGTTTGTTTTCGGAGAGCGGTTCGCTCCCCTCCGTCTTCCATGCGCCGCCCTCGAAGCCGCCGTACTCTGCGCCCTCGAAGGTGCCGTTGCCGAGAGTTACCTCCGCCGCCGCGGAGCTGTAAAGATAGATATAGCCGTCCTTCACGATCGCAAAGCCCTTGGCGCCCGCGTTCGTCGAGAAGGAGAACTCCACCCCCCCCGCGACAATTTTCTTGCTCCAATTCTCCCTGCCCGAGGCGGTATCGATATTGAACGCCGCGAAGTCCTCGGGGGCGGTGCTTGCCGCGACGGACGAGACCTTGCGGAGGGCGTTGCACATGCTCGCGATGCGGGGCGTGTAGGAATAGTCCTCGAGGGTGTAGGGGTCGATGATGCCCTGCGGGTAGCCGCTCTTATCGAAGAACTTGGGGCTGCACAGCTCGTAGAGCATGTAGCCGCAGTTGAGGGATACGGCGGTGAGGATCTCCCCCTCGCCGTTCTCATACGTCCCCTCCCCAGAACCTTGGCTGGTCTTTCTGCCGTTTTCGGCGATATGGGTGAAGTTTTCGGGGAGTTCCCGCTGATAGTACTCAATGGACGCCTTGAGTTCGGTGGGGCTGTTGAGATAGGGATCGTAGCCGACCGCGTCGAGATGGGGAAGGGCGAAGACCTCTTTTGCCCGCGCGATGGGAGAATAGCCCGGCCATTGGAGATCGATGCAGTCGGGGCGCAAGAGATTGGTGCGGGTGATGACCTTGTAGCGGGAGGACTTGAACGCCTTCGCGCAGTTCTCCATCGCCGTGAGGACGACCTCCCATGCCTGATCGTTTGTGAGCCGCTTGCCGTTCTCGCAGACGTCGTACTGGTCGACGCGCTTCTCGGGGAAGGCGTCCGCCTCGTTGTATACCTGCACGCCGATGAGGACCTTGGGGAAGGAGCGCGCCTCCTCCCACATGTAAATGTGTTCCATGAGCGCTTTGACGACGGCAGCCTCCCGTTTCATGAAGGTGGGGTCGGAAATTTTCAAAAACTTCTGGATCCCGTAGATGGTGGAGTCCGTGATATAGGGCTGCTCCACGCCGCCGTTCTCGCTGTGCATCGTGTAACAGGGCGTCTCGTTGAAGATATAGGCGGGGAGGTGCCATTCGTGGGAGTCCCCGCACATGAGGGCGGAGTACCACAAAAGCTCGATCTTGATGCCGTACTGCTCCCCGAAGCGGAGGATATTGTTGATGACGGTGAAGTCGTACTTCCCCTCCTCCGGCTCGATATCCGCCCAGTCGACGGAGACGGCGAGGACGTTGAACCCAAGCTCCGCCGCCCGCTTGACATACTTGCCGTAGTCGGACGAAGGGGTCTCGTCGCAGTTGGTGTACGCCTCGAAGCGCGCCTCCGCGCCGAGGTATAAGAACGGCTCCCCTCCCACGCAGAAGGTCTCCGTGCCGTCCGCATTTTTCACGATCTCGGAGGCGATGACGGCGTTCTCGTCCGGTTCGGGACCGGGGGCGGGGTCCTCTCCGCCGAAGCATCCCGCGGTGAGAAGGAGGGCGGCGCCCATGATAACAGCGGCAATCTTTTTCATGTGGTTACTCCTTGATACTTGTCGTTACGATCCCCTTGATGAACACCTTCTGCGCACTGAAAAGAAGCACGAGAAGGGGAAGGGTGTAGAGGGTACAGCCCGCCATGAGGAGCTGCTTTTCGGTGGAGGAGGTACTCCCCGAGAAGTTGCTGATCGAGAGGGCGAGGGTGAAAAGCTCCCTGTCGTTGAGATAGATGCTCGGGCCGACGTAGTCGCTCCACGAACCCGTCACCGCAAACACGATCATGGTGGCGAGAATGGGCTTCATGTTGGGCAGGAGGATGCGGATGAGGATGCCGAGGGAGGAACAGCCGTCCATCTCCGCCGCCTCGTCGATGGAGCGGGGGATCCCGCGCATGAAGTTGCGCAGCATGTAGATATTGAACGCGCTCCCCGTGATGGCGGGAAGGATGAGGGGCAGCTGCCGCACGATGACCGAGGGATTGCTGATGAACCCGAGTTCGGAGTAGATGACGTAGCTCGGGACCATGGTGACGATCCACGGGAGCATCATCGTCGAGAGAAGGAGGATGAAGAAGGGTTCGGTGTACTTGTTCTTGAACCGCGCAAACCCGTAGGCGACGAGGACGGACGAGGAGACCTGCAAGAGGGTGGACGTACACAGGATGAAGAGGGTGTTCTTCAACGCGTTGAAGAAGTTCATCACCTTGATCGCCTCGAGGTAGTTTCCGATGTTTGCAAAGCTCGGCAGGGTGAGCGGCCACGACGTGACCGTATCGGAGGACGTCTGCAGGGAGCCGTACACCATGAACACGAAGGGCAGGAAGAAGACGACGGAGATCGCGATCGTGAAAAAGTACAGAAGGATCTTCACGGTGATCCGCCTCGCGGGCGTCACGCGGTGCATGCCGTCTTTTTGGGCGGGGGCGCTTTGGACGGGCCCCGCCGCGGCGTTCTCATTCATCTCCATAATACACCTTCCTGTTGAGCAGTTTGAGGTAGATGAGGGTGAAGATCATGATGATGACGAAGATGACCCACGCCTCCGCACAGGCATAGCCGAGGGCGAGGTTCCCGTTTGTCGCCTTGTAACGGGAAAGCACGGACATGGTCATCGTCATCGTCGTGTACTCGGGGTCCCCTCCCGTGAGGAGCTGTACCTTCGCATAGGTCTGCAGGGCGCCGATGAACCCCGTCACCGAGGCGAACATGAGGGCGGAGCTTATCATGGGGACGGTGATCGTCCAGAACCGCCGCACCCGTCCCGCGCCGTCGATCATCGCCGCCTCCTCGAGTTCCTTCGGCACCCCCTGCAGGGCTGCGAGGATGACGATCATCGTCGAGCCGAGCCCGCAGAAGATATCGAGGGAGACGACGGTCACGAGCGCCGTACTCTTGGAGAACAGGTCGAAGTTGTGGATGCCGATCTCCGCGAGCATGCGCTGCACGAGGCTCGAATCCCCTTTGAGGAGGAGGATCCAGATGGAGGACGCCGCCGCCACGGGAATGAGGGAGACGGAGTACGCCATCGTGCGGTAGAGCTTCTTGCCGAACAGGTCGTGATTGTAGAGGACGGCAAGGAGCAGGGCGAAGAGCAACCCGCCTATGACGCGCATGAACGCGTAGAGGAAGGTATTGAGGATTGAGCGCAGGAAGATCTTATCCTGCGTGAAGATATACGCGTAGTTGCGGAACGAGAAGATGAGGTCTTTGCTCGTCCACGTCGCGATCTTCGTCCCCCATGTGAAACTCAAAACGAGGGAGAGGATCATGGGCGCGAGGGAGAAGAGAACAAGCCCCGTGAGCCACGGCGAGATGAACAGGAAGAACTTCGCCGTGCGCAGCCTTCCGCGCGTCAGCCATTTTTTCTTTGCCGGAGCGGCGGGGGCGGGCGTCTCTCCCTGTGCGGGGAGGACGGTCTCCGATGCCATGTCCGAAGATCTCATGCAAACCTCCTTTCGCGGCATTCCGGGCTGCCGCGGCGCCGCGCTCCCTTAAATGAGCGCCGTCTGAAGTTCCTGGTTGATGAGCTGCCCCGCCGTACGGAGGGCGAGCGCCACGGCGTCGCGGGTGGGATCGTCGCTGTGGACGGCCGTCCCGAGAGCGCTCTTGAGGGCGCCGTCCGCCACGGCGTTGTCGATATACTTCGTGTAGGTGAGGGAGTGGGTGTAGTCGGCGAGCCAGACGTACCACTCGTTGAGTTTCGCCTCTTTCGCATCGGTCGGGTGCAGGAATTTATCGGACTGCGCGATCGTCCTGTTGCCGGGGAGATTGAACCCCTTGGAGAGGGTGACGTTGGTGCCCGCCGTCATGTAATAGCGGATGAACTTCCACGCGAGGTCCGCCTTCTTGGAGCGGGCGTTGATCGCAAACCCGATCGCAACGGAGGAGCAGTAGACGTTGCCGCTGTCCTCTTCCCCGTCGCCGTTCACGTCCTTCCCGCCCTCCTTGGTGGGAGGGGGCGCGATGCCGAAGTTGACCTGCTTCCAGCTCGGCTTTGCGAACTTCCATCTGCCGTACCAAACGACGGCGACGTTTCTCTTCGGGAAGTCCGAATCGGAACTCACCGAGGAGGTGCCGAAGATACCCGTGCTTGCAAGCGGGCCTTTCTGATAGTTGACGAAGTGGGTGTAGGCATCGAGCATCTTCTCGGACTGTTCGCCCGTCGTGCTGTATTTGAAGGTCTTGCCGTCTTCGGTATACAGCTTCTCGCCCGACATTTCCACCTGCATCTGCGCGAATTTCAGGGCGTCGGTGTCGAGAATGGTGCCGTAAATTTCGCGGATATTGCTGCTGTTATAGGTGGTGAGGAGGAAGCACATAAGCTCGCTCTGCTTCCAACTCATCGGGACATGCTCGGAGGGATAGACGCCGTCGTCCGTGGGATAGCCCACGATCTCCGCGAGCTTTCTCCCGACGACTTTGGTGCCGCGGAGATCTGCGTACTGCGGATCGTTTGCGTCGATCGCGGCGAGCTTGTCCTCCGCCTTCTGCTTGACGGCGGCGGTGTAGCTCCCCCGCTCCTCGTTGAACTCGTCGATGAGGTCCTTGTTGTAGATCATCGCGAAGTCGGGCGACCAGTCCTTGATGACGGCATAGAGATCTCCCGAACCCATGCTCTCCGTATCGGCGTCGTAACGGTAGTAATCGTTGAGCGCCCAGAGGTCGGACTCGGTGAAGGAAAGCCCGTCGTTATACTCCGCCTCGATATAGGGCTGGAGGTTGAGGATCAGCCCGTCGCGGATATAGCTCTCGATGGTGCCGCCCTGCATCCACATGAGGTCGATATCCTTCTTGCCCGAGTAGGCGAGCTGGATATTGCCGTAGTAATCGCTCGAATAGTGTTCCTTCTTGACGGTGTACCCCTCGTCGGCATACAGCGCCTCGAAGCCCTCGATCACCTCGTCGATGAGGGCGATCTCGTCCGAGCTGCCCCAGACGGCGTAGGTCAGGACTTTGGGGTCGGAGGACGTGCCGCCGCATCCCGCAAAGCCGAGGGCGAGGACGGCGCAGAGGGCCGCCGAAAGTGCGGTTTTCAGTTTCTTCATACAATCACCTCGTTCGTTCTCATAATGATTTCGTTGATCTGTTCTGTCGCTTCTTTCGCCTTGTTCAGGCGGAGGAGCCTGTGGTTGCCCTCGCCGGGGGTGAACGTCGTCCTGCCGTCATCGTCCACATGGACGGTGCCGCTATCGGAGAGTTCGAACATGCCCCCGCCTCCGAGGATGGTGTAGAGGACGGTGATGACGTCCCAGCTCTCCCTGTCTTCCACGCCGAACATTTTGTAGATGCGCGCCGCGGGATTTTGGGAGAAGTCTTTGAGGACCTTGCCCGTGAGGACGCCGATCCCCTGGTTGAAATCGAGGAAGGTGAGCGGGAGATCGGTGTTCGCGACCACCGCCTGCGCCCCCTTTACGTCAAGCCCGATATTGAATTCCGCCTTGAAAGAGGTCTGTTTGTAGCAGAACGTCTCCCCGTACTCTTCGAAGTTGCCGCCCATAATGTTGATGGCGCACACCTTGCTCCGCACGAGCGCCGCGCCCTCTTCGTCCGCGAGAAGGGCGGCGAGGTTGTTGAGCTGCCCGATGAAGACCATCGTCACGGACTTATCCGCCGCCGCGCGGAGTTTGCTCTTGACGAGCGGGAGCGCCTCATAGAGCTTCTTGCTGCGGTCGAATTCGCCGCGCAGTTTGTAGACGTACCGTTCAAGATACTTCTCTGCCCCGGAAAATGAGGTCGCCTTGTCCGCGATCCCGATATCGAAATCGTTCCCGTAGAAACGGTTGATGAAGTCGATACACCTGCCCGCGTCCTCGTCGGCGATGCAGTGCGTCATGCACAGGACGTTGACGTAGCGCTCCCTGTGGAAGACGTTGACGATCGCGAGTGCGAGCGCGTCGTCGCAGTCGCAGCCGAGATCGGTATCGATCATGAGATTTGCTCTTTCGTTCTTGCTGATGTCCGTCAAATTCAAAACAACGCCCCATCTGATGAGTTTATTCATATTGCGGTATCGGAGCGGCGAGACCCCCGCAAGATTCCCGAACCAATGACAAAAGCGCGCGCTGTCCTGAAATCCGCACCTGTGTGCGAGTTTTTCGATTTGCCAATCGGTGACGACGAGCATGCGCTTTGCGTAATTGAGCCTGACACTCTGCTGGTATGCCCACAATGTCATGCCCGTATATTCCACGAAAATGTGACGGAACCTGTCGTAAGAGTACCCGCTGTCCTCCGCGAGGATCGCGAAATTGATTTTCTCGAGATAGTGCCCGCGGATATACTCTTTCACCACGTTCACGAAGTCGGTGAAGTACTTCGTCTTGCCCTTCTGCCTCTCGTTGATGAGGCGGAACACGGCGACGCCGAGGTGGGTAAGCCCGTCCCCTATCTCCGCCGCAAGCACGGGGTCCTTCCCCTTTTTGTAGCGGGCGTACTTCTCGTGGATGCCGAGCATGAGCGTCTCGATCTTGGAGAACAGCTCCCCGCTCCGCGCGCTCTTCTTGAAGAAGCATGCCTCGGAGGGCTGGGCGCCGGGGATCTCGAGACAGTTGCAGACGATCTCCGTCTCCTCGGCGGCGTATTCCTCGTGTTCAAGCCCCGCGGGGATGATCACGACGGAGTCCCCCTCGTAGGGGAAATTGGTGACGCCCGAAGCGCCGTATACCGAGGTCGTCCCGCGGCCGCGCCTGTAATACACGATCTCGCAGTTCTCGTGTTTGTGTCTCGTTACGAAATCGGTCGGCTTGTGCATAAAGGCGATCGATCCCACATTTTCGGCGCTGACTTTTTCCGTCTTCATCCTATCCCCGCTCTGTGATTTTATTATAACACAGAAAAATTGTGTTATGTGGCTAATGTGAAAGAGAAACAAAAACGGTTTCTTCGAAGACACTTGACAACCGTTTTTTGTTCCATTATAATAAAAACGAAGACGAAATGGAAGATTTTTCCGAAAAATTGTGAATTTGAAAAGATGAAAAAGGAGGCGGAAATGTTCCCCGAAAAACAGACGGAGTGCGATCTCGCGATCATCGGCGCGGGGCTTGCGGGAATATCGGCGGCGGTCGCCGCGGCAAGGAGAGGGGTGCGGGTGTGCCTCCTTCACGATAGGCCCGTCCTCGGCGGGAACGCTTCGAGCGAGGTGCGCATGTGGGTCCGCGGCGCGAGCGACCACTTCCCCGCCTACCGCGAGGGGGGCATCCTCGAGGAGATCGCCCTCAAAAACGCGCGTCTCAATCCCGATATGAACTACCCCATGTGGGATGCGGTGCTGTACGGCCTCATCGAAGGGGAGCCGAATATCGAGCTGCACCTCAACACCGTCTGCACGGGCGCCCGCTTCGAGGGGCGGCGCATCCTCGCTCTCGAGGCCTTTCAAACGACAACATACACCAAACTTCTCGTAAAGGCGAAACTCTTTGCCGACTGCTCGGGGGACAGCGTATTGGCGGATCTCTTGCCCGTCCCCGTGATGAGGGGAAGGGAGAGGACGGAGGAGTACGGCGAATCGCTCGGGCGGGAGCTGCCCGATCCCTGCACGATGGGCAACAGCGTCCTCCTGCAGGCGAGGGAGACGGACGGCCCCGTCCGCTACGATCCCCCCGCCTTTGCGCGGAAGATAGACCCCGAAGAGCTTCGCTACCGTCTCAACACCGAAAAACGCACGGGGTTCACCGCCAACAACTTCTGGTGGATCGAGCGGGGCGGCACCCGCGATACCCTGCGCGATGCGGAGGATATCCAAAGGGAACTCCTCGCGGATGCCTACGGCGTGTGGGACTATATCAAAAACAGCGGCAACTACGATGCGGAGAATTGGGACCTCGACTTTGTGGGCTACTACCCCGCCAAGCGCGAGACGAGGCGGTACCGCGGCGCGTATGTGTTGAGCCAGAGGGATATCGACGGGGGGCGGCCCTTTGAAGACGAGGTCGCATACGGCGGGTGGACGATGGACGATCACGACCCGCGGGGGTTCTTCGGCGGCGTAAAGCCGAACACCTTCCACCCCATCCCCGGGCCGTACCCCATCCCGTGGCGGTGTCTCTACACCGAGGCGTTCGAAAACCTCGCCTTTGCGGGGCGGAACATCAGCGTGACCCACCTCGCCCTCTCCTCCACCCGCGTGATGGCGACGTGCGCCCTCCTCGGGCAGGCGGTGGGGACGGGCGCCTCTCTCGCCGTAAAGTACAGCTGCGGCTTCGGCAGCGTGCCCGTAAACGAACTCAAACAGGCGCTGCGGGACGACGACTGCTATCTCCTCCACACCCCCCGCGTCCTCTCCCCCGCCCTGCTCTCCTCCGAAAACAACCTGACAAAGGAGGAAAGGGCCGCCCTCTTCAACGGCGAAGAGCGGGAGTTCGCGGCGCCCGCCGTGCGTATCCCCCTCAAAAAAGAGGTGTGCTTCCGCTTTGAAAAGACCCATGCCGGCGGCGTGCGCCTCCTCTTCGACGACGACATTGCGCGGACCTGCCAAGAGAGCAAGGATCTCAAAATGTACCCCCAGCGGTGCCACATTCCGAAAGTGCGGGAACGGGCGATCGTCCCGCCCCGCCTCACCAAAAAGTTTTGTTTGGACGCCCTCCTTCCGGACGGGACATGGCTGCCCCTCGCGCGGGAGGAGGAGAATATCCTCCGCCTCCGCAAGATCCGGGTGGATGGGGAGATCTGCGGCCTGCGGTACGTAGGGACCGAGGCATGGGATGCCGCCTATCCGACGAGCGATCTCTTCTCTTTGGACCTCATTCCGTGACCAAAAACCGGCGGCGGCTCTTCCGAAAAGTGCGGCACGGAGGGGGATGACTCTGCCGAAAAGTGCGACATGGGGTGAAAAAACGGCCCGTTGGCGATACGGACCGTTTTTTCTTTTGCGCAAAGGACGAGGACGTAAGGGCGGGATTCCTCCGCCGCAAAAGGCGCGGCGTCGGAATGACGTGACGGGGTGCGCGGGCACACGTCATGTTGAGCGTAGTCGAAACATGACGCGCGGGGGCATGGTCGCGGCGCACGGGCACACGTCATGTTGAGCGCAGTCGAAACATGACGTGCGGTGATACCGTCACCCCTCGACTACGCTCGGGGTGACGTGGCGGGCGGGGCGACGTGCCCTCGCACGTCATTCCGAGCCGAGCAATCGCCGCACCGCAAAAGCGGCGATTGCTCGTGTCGAGGAATCTCGCCCGCCCGCCCCTTGCCTTCCCCTTGTGAGGGGAAGGTGTCACGGCTGCCCTTGCCGTGACGGATGAGGTGTATAAAAAGGCATCCCATTTCTACCACCTCATCACCGCCGCGAGCGGCGGAGCTTCCCCTCAAGGGGAAGCCAAAGCGTAATCGAAAACAGCTCCCCCAAAAGGGGGAGCCAAGAAGTAAGCGGAGCGGCGTGACAGCTCCCCCTCAAGGGGAAGCCAAGGCGTAATCGAAAACAGCTCCCCCAAACGGGGGAGCCGAGAAGATTATTCGAAGCGGGCGTTGCGGCGCCTATTCATTCGGGAGCCGGCGGGAAACGGGTTGTTTGGGTTCCTCCTCGTCGGGGAGCCAGCGCAGGGTGCCGTAGAGCGTTTCGATCCTGTAATACTCGGTAACGTCCCGCCCCGTCCGATCGTAAATGCGGATATTCGAAAGGGTGTTCTCCGCCTCGTCTTCCTCGGGCATGAGGACGCCCGTCACCTCGCACCGGATAGAGTGCCCCGAAAGAAGGGAGCCGCGGGACAGCCAATAGACCTCCCCGCCCGCATCGGTCTCGGTGCCGTAGAGAGGCTCGTCGCCGCGGGTGCGGGCGATGGAGAGGGTGGCGATCTGTATCGTCCGCCTCGTCACTTTGAGGGGTTCCTCCGCCCCCTCGAAGATGAATGCGTTCCTCGCGGTATAATCGGTGACGCCGTCCGAAACGGTCCCCGAGCAAGAGCTGCGGATCGTCTCGAGAGAGACGGAGCCGGGGGCCGTGATGCTCCCGCCGAGGATCGCATGGATCCAGCTCTTCTCCACGTCCGGCGGCTTTTTCACGACGAGGTAGTCCCTCTCGCTGTAGGTGAGCGGCTCGCCGTCGTATTCCTTGGTGAGGGTGAAGACGCGGATGATGATGGGCGTCTTCACGCGGAGTTTGCCCTCCTTCCACTCGATCTCGTAGCACTCGTTGATGATATCGCCGTCCCGGTTGCGGATGATCGCATCCAATCCCGCATTGGGGACATAGCCGACCTCGTCGTCCTTATCCGTGATATCCGTGACGGTGGTACCCGTTACCGAACGGATCGCATCGCTCGGGGCAAGTCCCCTGTCCCCCTCCGCCTGTTCATAGGTAAATGCGGTGGTGGAGTGGCCGTTGCCGTCGTACACCCACTCGCCGTCCCCCGTCGTGATCGTGATTTTCCGCCTGTAAATGGTTGCCGTGCCGTATTCCTGCGTGATCGTAAAGTTGTTCGTGACGTCCTTCGTCCCCGCGAAGATTTGCGTCGTGAACTCGTTACGGAAGGTCGTCGCACGCGTGTACGCGGTAAAGCGGGGCCGCACCTCGTGCCCCGCGAGGGCGGGATACCCCTCGGGATAGACGGCCTCCCAACCCTCCTCGAAGGTGTGCGGCTCGCCGTCGTAGGTGATGCCCCCGTCCCCCGATCTCACGGTGATGGGGCGGGGAGTAATTTGAAGTGTTCCGTACTTGTATTCGATCTTGTAGTTTGCGGCGACGTCCTCCCCCTCTTCGTCGAGGATGACGAGGGTCACATGCAACATGTTGGGGCGGGGTTCGCCGACGTCGATCACGCGGAGCGCCGTATCGGGAACGGGTGTATAGCCCTCTACGGTCTGCCCCGTCGCGGGCGCGCCGACCTTGCAAGTCTCATTGAAGTGGTACGCCCCGTCGTACACCCACACGCCCGAGCCTGTCTCGACGGAGATGGGACGGGGGGTGACGACCAAGGTGCCGTATTCGAAGGTGACATCGTAATTTTTTGTGACGTCCGCGCCCGCGCCGTCCACGATCGTATAGGTGACGGTGAGGACGTTTTCCGTACCCTCTGTGACATTTTTGACCGACGTGGGGTCGATTTCGGTGGGCTGAATGCTGTGCCCAGAGACAAGCCCGCCGTCCTCGCGCCCCTCGGGGGCATGGCTCGTGAAGCCCTCCTCGGTGTGGGCCTTTCCGTCGTACTGCCACTCGTTGGAGTTGGTGAGAACGACGACGGGGCGGGTGTTTATCGTGAGCGTGCCGTATTCCCAAGTGATCGTGTAGTTCTCCGTCACGTCGTTGTGCTGCTCGTCGTAGACGCGGGTATCCCCGTCCGAGGCCCTGTTCTCCTCATCACCCGCGTCGGTGCGGGAGGCGTAGACCGTCTCGACGGTATGCCCCCTCACAAGGGTATTCTCCGTCTCGATATAGCTCTGCTGTGCGTGGGGCTGTGCGTCGTACGTCCACTCCCCCGAAGCGGTGCGGAGGGTGACTGCGCGCTTTGTGACGGTGACGGTGCCGTATTCCCACGTCTTTGTGTAGTTTTCCTCCTTGACTTCGGTGCCGTCCGCGCGGAGGATGCGGATATTTTCGGGCTTGTTCACCGTCTCGCCCACAACGGTGCGGGCGGGATAATCCGCCGCAACGCGGTGCCCCTCGATAAGTTTGGTCTCCTTCACCGCTTCGGCGGAGGGCACGGAGTGGGGCTGCGCGTCGTACTCAAAGGAATCGCTGCCCGAGAGGAGGGTGACCGAAAGGGGGGTCACCTCGAGGGTGCCGCAGCGGTACTCGATCGTGTAGTTGCGGGAGAGAGACCTCCCCTCCCCGAGAACGCCCGCCGTGAACTCGTTTTCGAGGGTGCCGACGTCGCGGATGCGGGTGGAGGCGGTGATATCCAAGGTGTGCCCTTCGACGAGGGGATAGTAGTTCGGCTCGCCGAGGACCTCGTAACCGCGGTATTCGTGCCATGTGTCGTCGTAGAGGAAGGAGCTGCCCTTGGTCTCCACGAGGATGGGGCGGGGCGTGATCGTGAGTGTGCCGAAAGAATAGGTGATCCTGTAGTTTGCGGTGACGTCCTCCCCTCCCGCCGTCACGGTCGCCTCACAGCGGTTGGGGTATTCTCCCACGTCCGCCGAGACGGGGACGAGGAAGCGGAGGGTCACCTCGTGGCCGTCGAGCTTGGCGGCGTCGGGATATTCGGGGCGGCCATGCTCGTACGCCCGCGCGATACCGTCGTAAATGCGGGGCGCCTCCGTCTCGGTGACAATCGTGATCGGACGGGGGGTGACGGTGAGATCGCCGTTTACATAGGTTTCGATCTTATAGTTCGCCGTGACGTTCTCTTCCCCCGCCGAGACGGTGAATTCGGAGAAGATAAAATCGTTCTTTTTCGACCCCACCCCCTTGATTTCGGGGAGAGAGGCGATCGTTCCATGAAAGGCATGCTCGCCGACGAGGTTCTCCACCGTGTAGCCGTCTTCGGTGTGGGACTGCGCGTCGTACATCCAGCTGTGCCCCGAAGTTGTCACCGTGAGCGGGCGCTGCAAAATGCGGAGGGTGCCGAACCGCCATGTGATCTCGTAGTTCTTCGTGACGTCGTTGCGGTTTTCGTCGTAGATCAAAGTCTCGCCCGAGGTCCTGTTCTCCTCGTCGCCCGCGTCCGTGCGGGAGGCGTAATCCGTCTCTGCGGTGTGGCCGTTTACGAGGGTGTTCTCCGCGGCGGTGTAGCTGCGCTTGGAGTGGGACCGTGCGTCGTACGTCCACGTCTCCGAGTCGGTGAGGAGGGTGACTTTGCGCTTTTCGATGGTGACGGTGCCGCTCTCCCAATGGACGGCGTAGTTTGCGGTGACGTCCTCCCCGTTGCGGTCGAGGATGCGGCAATTTGCGGGACTGTTGACGTAGGTTTCGGCGTCCGTCCACTCCGAAAAAGTCCCCTCTGCGCGGTGGCCGGGAGCGAGTGTGCCGCTCTCCTCCGTCCATGTGCGGACGGAGTGGGGGCGCGCGTCGTACTCAAACGTGCCTGAACCTGCGCGGAGGGTGACCGCCCTCTGCGTGACGGAGAGGGTGCCGAGGGTCGGCGTTATCGTGTAGTTTTGGGAGACGTCCCGCCCGCCCCCGTCTCTCACGGTGAAGGAAAGCTCGTTGGGGATATTCCCGCAGTCGGTGATCCGGGCGACGGCGCGGGCGGTAACTACATGCCCCGCGGCGTGTTCGTACCTCCCCTCCCCCGCGGGAAGTTCGTTGAATTCGGGATAGGTGTGCGCCGTCCCGTCGTACTCAAAGGTATACGACAGGGTCTCCACGGCGACGGTGCGCTTTTGGACGGTGACGGTGCCGTACTCCGCCTCCAAAGTGTAGTTGCGGGTGACGTCCCTCCCCGCGGCGCGGACGGTGATGCGGGGGCTGTTCGCATGCTCCCCCGCCTCGGTGAAGGAGTACGTCCCCGTAAGGAAGAGGGTGTGCCCCTCCGCAAGGGCGGTGCCCCCCGTTATCTCCACCGTCTCGGCGCCGAAGGTGTGCGCCGTGCCGTCGTAGACAAAGGTCTCCGTGCGGGTGAGAAGGGAGAGCGGGCGGGGCAGGACGGTAATGGTGCCGAAGTTTTCCTCTATCCTGTAGTTGACGGTGACGTCTTGCCCCTCCCCGTCGAAGACGGCGGTGCGGACGGTGTTGGGATAGTCCCCCACCTCCGCCGCCGAAACGTAGCCCGAGAACTCCACGCGGTGGGCGGGGACGGGGTCGGAGGAGGTGCAGTCTTCAAAGGTGTGCGCCGTGCCGTCGTAGACGAAGGAGGGCGAGGAGGTGGTAACGGTGAGCTGCCGCCTTTCGATCTCCACCGTGCCGGGCTGCATTTCGATCTCGTAGTTGCGGGTTTTTTCGACCCCGTCCGCAAAAATCGCGACAAGGGGTGCGTTTTTGTAACTTCCCGCGGCGGTGGCGGTGAGAAGTTCCGAAAGGACGATCTCATCCCCTGCCGCAAGTTCGCCCTCCTCGAGGGTGTAGCCGCTATAGGTGTGTTCCGCCCCGTCGTAGGGGAAGGCATCGGAGGGGGTGGAGAGAACGAGCTTGCGGGGATTGACGGCAAGCTCCCCCGCCTCGAAGGTAATGTTGTAGTGAACGGTGACGTCCTCGCCGTTCTCGTCGTAAATACGGAACTCCTCGGGGAGGTTCTTGCAGCGGCCCGCCTCGGTGAGAGCGGGGAAAGTTGCCGCAAAATCGTGCCCCTCCGCAAGCCCGTTGCCGCCGAGGACGATCTCGCGGGAGGAGTGGGGGGTGCCGTCGTATTCGAAGGAGGCATCCGCCGTCGTGACGACGAGGTTGCGGCGGACGTCCGTCACGGTGCGGGAAACAAGGTTGAAGGTGTAGGAAGAGGTGACGTTTTCCCCCTCCGCGTTGTAGACGGCGACGCCCTCCTCATCCGCTTTGACGGAGAGCCTGCCCGAAGAGACTTCCTCGAGGGTATAGGAGGTGACGGAGAGGGTATCGTCGTATTGAAGCTGCGCGGTGAAGGTGGGCTTTTCGCCGAAGACGAGGCGGTCGGTCGCCGCCTGTACGGAGACGGGGGCGGGTTCGATGCGGAAGAGGTGGGTGCCGCCGTACCGCTTGGTGCCGACGACGCTCCGCCCGAATGCGCGGCACTCGTATTCGCCCGCGGTGCGGGGCTCCTCTTCCGACCACGCCTCCGTGCCGAGAGCGCGGTACTCGAAGCCGTAGTCCCTGCCGAAGACCGTCTCCGCGGAGACGGAGATGGGCTGGCCGTAGACGAGGGTCTCGGGAACGGTCTCCGCCGTCACGCCCCCCGCAACGCCCATGAGGGCGCATGCCCCCGCAAGGAGGAGGAGAAATCCCGCCAAAAAGAGCAAGCGAAAGCGCCAGACGCGCTCGAAAGCGCGCGCCCGCTTCGCAAGTTTTTCCCGGTAGGACGTATACAGCATCTCAATTCTCCTCGGGTCTCACTGTGAGTTTGCCCCACTCCATCCGCACGGCGTAGTAGGCGGTGACGTCCTCGCCGAGGGCGTTCACGATGCGGAAGCCGATGATCTCGTTGGACCGCCAGCCGTAGTCCGTCTGCCCCTCGCCGAAGAGGACGTCGACGATTTGATCCCCCTCCGCAAGCCCTTCGGCGGTCCACCGCATGCAGACGAGCGGGGTGCCGTCGTACGGCTTTTCCGCCGACTCCGTGCGGATGACGATCTCCCGCTTGCCGAGTTCGAGGGTGCCGAAGATCCTCTCCACGATGAAGTTCCCCGTGACGTTGTTCCCCTCCCTGTCGTACACGCGGACGGAGAAGGTGTTCGCCGTTCTGCCGACATGGGAGAGGGTGGCAAAGCCGAAGTACTCCACGCGGTACGCGGAAAGATCGATCGCGGCGGAGCGGTCGGTGACGATATGCGCCTCCTCGTATTGCAGGTCGGAAGTGTCGCCGTAGGGCGCCGTGTGCGATTCGCTCGCGCACACAAGGCGGTAGCGGTGGCAGAGGGTACACTGTAGATTTCTGTCGAATACGTGCTGCCCCGTTGCGGGGATATCCCGCTCGATCGTCTGTTTGCAGATGAGGCAGTAGTTGATCTCCACCCCCGCTTCGCTGCACGTCGCCTCCTTTTGGACGACCCACGGGACGAGGGGGTTTACCTGATGCTCGTGTTCCCAAGGGAAGAAGCCCTCGGGGAAGATGCCGTCGGGGACGGCGTCGGGCGGGACGAGGAGCCACGGGATCCCAAGGAGGGGGAGCATTTCGGGCGGGATATTCTCCCAAGGCAGATCCTGCCACGGGAAGTCTTCGCCCAAGTCCTGCCAAGGCACCTTATCCCACGGGAAGTCTGCGGGAAGATTATCCCAAGGCATTTTATCCCAAGGGAAGTCTTCGGGGAGATCGTCCCAAGGCATTTTGTCCCAAGGGAAGTCCTCGGGGAGGTTATCCCAAGGGACGTTCCCCCAATCGAAGTTCTCGGGCATGTTGTCCCACGGGAGGTTCTCCCACGGGAAATCTTCGGGGAGATTATCCCACGGGATCTTATCCCAATCGAAGTCGGCAGGCGCGTCTTTCCAAGGCACGTCCCCCCAAGGGAAATCGTCGGGGAGGTTATCCCAAGGGATCTTATCCCAATCGAAATCGAGGGGGAGATCGTCCCACGGGAGTTTATCCCAAGGGAAGTCCGCATAGTCCTCGAAGGGGAAGGTATCCCACGGGAAATTCTCCCAATCGAAGGACTCGAGGAGGTTTTGCCAGAACGCCTTGCGGCTGTCCTCGCTGAGGATATCGAGGTGTTTGGAGGACGCGATGAAAGAGATGCTCCCGAGCAGGATAAGCACCGCCGTTAAGAAGACACCGATAAGATAGAGAGGCCGTATCCGTTTCATCGCTCCCCTCCCCTACTTCCCGATCCGCGCAAGATAGGCGCGGCACTTGGGCATGCTCTCCTCGCCGAAGAGCGTTTCGAGATATTTGGACGCCTCGTCGAGGTCCCCCTTCCGCATGGAGAGGTCCTGATAGGCGAGTTTGCGCAAGACTTTTTTGCAGAGGATATCGTCGAGCGCCTCCAGCTCCCCGCCGCCGCAGCTCGCATAGACGGAGATATAGCTCCGTATCTGCCGCATGATGCGGTTGCCGAAGGAGATGCGGAAGCGGTCGGCAAAGAAGGCGTCGAGCTTTGCAAGCCGCCGCTCGTTGCGCCGCGTGAGTTCGTACCCCTTCTGCGCATTCTCCGAAAGACGGTTGAATTCCGCATAGGAGACGGGGACGGACGGCACAGGCTCCGTACCCCCGAAGGGGACGGCGCGGACGTCGAGATCGACGATCATCGCACGGTCGTACACCTTATCCGAGATGGAGAAGGTGGAGTCGTCGTTGTTGGCCGTGCCGATGAACCACATGTTCTCGGGGAGTTTGATGCGCCCCTCTTTGAGACCCTTGGGGTCGTCCTCCCACTTGTCGGAGACGACTTCGAGGTACCGAAGCTCGGGATCGGGGATCTCGAGGAGGGACAGAAACTCCGCAAAGTAGTATTCGACGCGGGCGATATTCATCTCGTCGAGGACGGTGAGATAGATCTGCCCGCTCCCGTTCGCCTCGTACATTTTACGGAGGAGAGGGGTCTCGTTGTACTTCTTGGTGAATTCGTTGTAGTAGCCGAGGAGGTCGCTCCTCTCCTTCCACATGGGTTGGACAGGGACGATGGAGGAGGAGTTGCCGAGGAATTCCCCGAACGCATAGGCGAGGGAGGTTTTGCCCGTGCCCGACATGCCCTGAAGAATGAGGATGCGGGAGACGGCAAGCCCCGCGATGAACTCGCGGATCTGCGCCTCGGTGTAGTAGAGGTGAAGATCGGCCGCCGCGAAGACGCGGAACTTTTCGCACAGTTCCGCGAGGGAGCGCACCGCCCCCTCCTTGGGCGCATCGTCTCTCGGCATCATCTCGTTGAGACGGCTGAAACGGTTCTTCTTCTCCTTCTTTGCCGCCTCCGCCGCCGCTGCCTTTCTATCCGCCCCGAGGGCGAGCTGCGCCACGTCCGCCCATGTCCTGTGATAGTAGCCGAACTGCCGCCTGCGCAGGATATTGATGACGAGGAGGATGATGAGGATGAGGGGCACCGCGAGCATCCAGAAGATGAAGAGGGTGCGGAAAAATTCGTTTTCGAAGACCACGTCCGAGATGACGGTGAGGATCTCCGCAAGTTTCCCGTTGGTGTGGAGGAGCAAAAGGAGCGCGATCAAAGACCCCCCGACCAAGAGGACGGAGACGAGAAGCAGGATGACGGAGACGGTGCGCCGCCGCGTTCTACGCTTGATCCGTGCCGCCGTCTTTTCGGCTGTCGTCAATTCCTTCATAGCTCTCCTTGCTCTCTGCGCTTTCTTCCGTTTCTTCCGAGGCGCGCGCCCTTCTTCTCTCGGACGCGGCACTCATGGCGCCGTATTCCTTGCTCTTTTTTGCGTTCTTCTTCTGCATGACGGCGCGGAGGTTGCCGTAGAACTCCTTGCGGAGCATCTTCCTGACCCCCTCCCACTCCTCGCGCACCATTCTGCCGAGGACTTCGTATTCGTGTTCGAGGGCGTTGAATCCCTCCTCCGTCGTGAAGTCTTCCCCCGAGAGAAGCCCGTGTTCCCGCCGCAATGCCGTGAGGCGTGCCTCAAGAAGCTCCGTCTCCTTTTCGGCATGCTGCCGGTCCTTTTGCGCCGCCGCAAGCTCTTCGCGGGCGAGGGAGACTTCCTTCGCCTTTTCGGCGATCTTCTCGCGGCTCTCGCGGATGCGGGCCTCGCAGTCCGCCGTGACCCGCGCGACCTCCTCCGTGCGCAGTTTTTCGGCACGGGCGAGCGCTTCCGCATGCTGCTTTTTGAGTTCCGCCTCCGCCTCGGCGCGTTCGCGGCGCATCTCTTCGATCTTCTGCCTGTGCCGCTCTTCCGCCTCCTCCATCTCCTTTTTGAGGTTCTCGATCTGCATACTCATCTCGCCGAGTTCGAGGACGAGTTCCTCCTCTCTTGCACGGAGGTCGGCGATCGTGCGGTTCATCTCCTCTATCTCCGCCTGCGCTTCCTTCAAGAGCCTGCTGTCGAGTTCGAGGACGGCGTTGCGCTGTTCGAGGAGGATCATGTACTCCTCCATGCCGAGGCCCGTCTCCTCCACCCGCTTTTTGAGCGCCTTGATCTTTTCGACGAGTTCGGCCTGCCGCTGTGCTTCCCGCCTCGCCTCCTCGAGTTCGAATTCCTCGCGGAGCCTCTCCTCGATGCCGAGCCCGTGTTCGAACACGAGAAAGGCGGAGAGCATGGGCGCGAGGGCGAATTCCCCCGCCACCTCTTCGGAGACGGGATCGAGACGGGTGACGACTTCCTCCACCGTAAAGCCCTCCCCCTCATAGGCGAGAAGGTACTCATAGAGGGAGACGGCCTCCTTGAAATTCTTGTCCATGCGGAGGACGTTGGTCTTGGTTATCTTGGACTTTATCTTATCCGCCTTGGCGACTTCCGTCATGAGCGGGGTGCGCAAGAAGTGGGCAACGCTCTTTAAGATCTTCTCCATGCGGGCGATATAGGCGGCGCATTCCCCGTCCGTGGGGAAGGAGAGCGCATCGTCCTGCACGTCCGAAAGGCGGAGGGAAAAGGCGAACTTTCTCCCCTTTACGGAGACCTTCTTCTCGGAGGTAAGCTCCCCCTTATACGCCTTATAGGCGCTCGTGATCGCATCGTACCTGTATTGGACGAAATCGCGGATGCGGGTGATGAGGGCATAGAGGAAGCGGTTTTCGTACACCGCATAGTCGCTGAGCCTCTCCACCGTGTAGAGTTTATCGGGGACGATATCGTCCTCGGCCGGCTCGCGGGTGATGAGGTCGCTGTGGCGGGAGAGGTGGACGACGGACTCGCGGGAGACGTTGCGCACCTTTTCGATGGGCTTTACCTCCCCCTCCGAGCGGATGAACTGCCTATCCTCCCCGATGGCGTTCGCGATGAATTCGAGGCCGCGCTCGACCGCCGCCACCCACTCCTCTTCGACGTGGCAGAGATTATGGGTGACGACGGCAACGTCCCCCTCCTCCGCCTTTGCGAGCGCGGAGGCAAAAGAGAGGATCTGCCTGTCGTTTTCGAGTTCCTGTCTGAATCCGCCGAATGCGCGGTAGAGACGGTCGATCTGCGTCATGCTGCCACCTTATCCGTTCTTCGCGATGCGCCGCACCGTCGCAAGACACCTCTTCATCCTCTCCTCGCCGAACAGCTCGTTGAGCTTTTCGCAGAGGGCTTCGAGTTCCGCCGTGCGGTAGGTCGTGTTCTGCGTCTCGAGCTTGCGGAGGATCTTCTTCGCAAGGATATCGTCGAGCGCGTCCAGCTCCTCCCCGCCGCATGCGACGTAGACGGGAAGATAGCTCGTGATCTGCTTCATGATACGGTTGCCGAACGAAATGCGGTAGTGGGCGGCAAGATAGCCGTCGAACTCCTTGAGGAGGGCTATTGTCTCCTCCGAGACGCCGATGAGCCGCACCGCGTCCGCCGCGAGGGAGGAAAAGGTCTCCGCCTCCACGGGTACGGCGCGGAAGACGGGGGCGATGAACGGCTCGCACTTCACGTCGATATTGAGGATCATCGCACGGTCGTACACCTTATCCGAGATGGCGAACGTCGAGTCGTCGTTATTCGCCGTCCCCAAAAACCACATGTTGTCGGGAAGATGCACCCGCCCGTTTTTGAGTTCGGCGGGGTCGTCCTCCCACTTATCGGAGACGACTTCGAGGTAGCGCGCCTCCGAATTGGGAAGCTCGAGGAGGGACAAAAACTCCGCGAAGTAGTATTCGACGCGGGCGATGTTCATCTCGTCGAGAATGGTAATGTACATATCTTTCCGCCCGTTCGCCTCGTAAATTTTTTCGAGGAGAAGGGTCTCGTTGAACCGCTTGGTGAACTCGTTGTAGTAGCCGAGAAGGTCGCTCCTCTCCTTCCACATGGGTTGGACGGGAATGACGGTGGAGGGGTTTTTCACGAATTCGCCGAACGCATAGGCGAGGGAGGTTTTGCCCGTACCCGACATACCCTGCAAAATGAGGATATGGGAGACGGAAAGCCCCGCTATGAACTCGCGGATGGTATCGATGGTGTAGTAGAGGTGCAGCTTGCCCGCGGCGAAGTTGCGGAACTCGTCGCAGAATTCGCGCAAACTCCCCACGGGGGCGAACTCCGTCTGCGGGCGGGTGGCGCGCTCGGCGTCGATGCGGTTCAGCATGTCGAAACGCGAACCCCCCTTTGCCTCCCGCTCCGCCTTCTCCGCCCTGTCGGCGCTGTTGCCGAGGCGGCGCGCGTACACCGAGAACTTATGCTCGTTCACCATCACCGAGATGACGATGGCGAGCATCAAGAGGACGACGACCGCGATATAGACGACTACGAAGATGGGTTTTGTGAGGACGCTCCAGATATCCTCCAATGCTATGAGAAGGTTCATTCGTCTTCACCGCCCTTTTTCTCTTTGAGTGCTTCCTCCGTGAGACGAATGCCGTCCGTGCCGAAGATGCCGAGGAGAGCATCGTCGAGGGTCCCCCCGCACTCCTCCTCGTTCCACGTTTCGGAGAGCCACGGGAAAAGCTCGCAGGCGATCGCCTCGTCGAGGGCCTCCGTCTCCCCCGCGCCGCATGCCGCGGCAACGGAGGCGTGCAGTTCGGTGCGCACCCACAGAAGATTTCCGATATGCCCCGTGCGGCAGCGCGCGTCGAGCGCGTCCACGTTCTTCCACGCCTGTTCGCCGAGGGGATACTCGTCCCGCACCGTCTGGCGGAGGGCGGAGAACCGCTCGAAGCCCACCGTCTGCAAAATCGTCTTTTTGGCGGCGACCTCCCCGTCTTTGCACTTGGGGGAAAGCACCGCCGCGACCTCCGCGATGCCCGCGGGGAGCCGCTCCACCCGATCCTTTTCGATCTCCACGACGAGGCGGAGATTGGGCGGGAGAATGACCTGCGTGCCGTCCGGCATGACGATCGCCGTCTTCTTGCGGGCAAACACCTCCGCGACGGGCGCGAGGGCCTGCATCACGCGGACGGGGTCGGCGTGGCGGATGAGGACGGTGTGCAAAAACGCGCTCTCCCTCTTCGCCGCGGCAAGCGCCGCGCTGAACTCCGTCTGCACATAGATGCGTTCGCTCTGTCTCCAATGGGTGAAGAGATCCTCGCCGCGAGCGTAGCTCTCGCCGTTGTCGATGAACGCCCCCCTGCCGAAATACTCGGCGACCATGGAGCAGAGCGCCGCGCCGTCCCCCGCGGGGACGAGAATGAGCTGTGCGGAGACGAGGGCGGCGAGCCATGCGCGGAGGGCGCTCTCCCCCACGACAAGCCCCCGCTCCTGCGCAAAGAGCCTGCAATCGCGGAGCATCGTCGCAAAATCGAGATGACGGTCGTAAAACTGCGGGACGTCGGGGAGGGGCAGAGGCTCCTCCTCTTCGGGCTTCTTACGCTTCTCCGTGCGGACGGAGACGGAGGCGAGGCGGAATGCCTCTTCAAACTCCGTTTCGGGGGTGACGAACGCCTCGGGCTCCCGCTCGAGATAGTACTTCGCCCAGCTGTTCACCCCGCCGTCGTACTTGCGCAGCGCCCTGTCTACGATCGCCGCGACGATCGCCGCAAGGGGGGCGCCGACGGCAAAGCAGGAGATGATGCGGAGGGCGAGCCTCTCGGCGTATCCCCCGTCCTTTGCGATGAGGATGAACCCGAGGACGAAGCAGACGAACATGAGGATGGGGCAGACGACGAGCGCCGCCGCCTTCCACCGCACGAGCCGCTTCCGGTTGAAGGTAAAGAGAAGGGGAAGAATGCCGATCACCGCCACGGCAAGGATATAGAGGAGCCATTCCACGACGGCGGGATCGTCGATATAGAAGAACAGGGTGTAGTCGAGGGTATACGAGAACACCAGCATGGTGACGAGGAAGAAGAAGAGATAGGCGAGGGCGGGCAGGGCGAAGAGGGCGGCCTTCCGCGCCGTCTTGAGCTTTTGGGGCACCTTGCCCGTGTAGGCATTGCCGAGCCTGTGTTCCCTGCGCACGTTCTTGGCGCTCGAGAAGTCCCCGCCCGGGAAGAACTCCGCGGGGGTCTCCTCCGTCTTCTCCCGCTCCACGCCCGCGAGGTTGCGCTTCGCCCAGAGTTTTATATCGAGGGCGGAGGAACAGACGTAGACGCGGTACACCCCCTTCTCCACATTGTCGGAGAGGGTGCGGGGGTCGAACGTCGCATAGCTCGAAAGGGGAAGGGGTACGGTGACCCGCTTGCTCTCCCCCGGCGCGAGATACACTTTGGCAAAGCCCGCGAGCCGCTTTTTGGGGGAGACGTGGGAGACGGAGGGGGCGCCGATATAAACCTGCGCAACCTCGCACCCCGCACGCTTGCCCGTGTTTTTCACGGTGAAAGAGACCTTGTTCGCATCGAGGGAGATCCCCGAGTAGGAGAAGGTCGTGTAGCTTAATCCGTAGCCGAAGGGATAGCGCACGCTCTCCCCCGCCGTGTCGTAGCGGAGGTAGCCGAGGAATCCCCCCACCCGCATGCGGCCCGCGTCTTTATTCGCTTTCCACACGCGGAAGTAGCCGTCCGCCCCGTCGAACGCCGTGCGGGTGAGCCTGCCCGCGGCATCCGTCTCCCCCATGAGGACGCGGGCGAGCGCCTCCGCCGCATAGGGCCCGTCTGCGGGGACGGCGAGGGTCGCATCGAGGTCGCTGTCGAAACTCATGTCCGCGGGGAGATCCCCCGCGACGAGGGCAACCACTTTCCTGCCCGTATTTTTGAGGGCATCGAGGAGGGCGAGACGGTTGGCGGGCATCGCAAGGCTCTTGCCCGTCTCCCCGAGGGTGAGGAATACGAGGACGACTTCCGCCTCCCCTGCCGCGCGCACCGCTTCGGGGAGGTAGGTATCGCTCCTGTCGGTTGCGGGTTCGTACCCGCGCGCCCGCCCCGCGACCGTGAACCTCGCGCCGAACGGGGTGAGATCGGAATAGGCGTCCCCCACGATCGCGATGCGCGTGCCCGTCGCAAGCGGGAGAACGCCGCGGTTTTTGAGGAGGACGATGCACTCTTCGGCGACCCTTTGGCGGGCCTCCTCCCCCATGTCCCCCGCGGGCGTATGCTCCGCAAGGCGGAGGGCGAAGTCGGCGATCTCATCCGCCGCCTCGTCGAGCTTGCTCTCTTCGAGCGCTCCCCCCTCGCGGACGGCGTCCTCGAGGTCACGTTCGTTGATGCTCCCCTCGTCGAGGTACCCTTTGAGCTGGCGGTACCGCATGACGGCGCGCTCCAAGGGGAGGGTTGCCCCGCCGAGGGCGACCTTTCCGCGGAGAAGGGTGAGGGAATCCGCCGTGGGCGCGACTTCCTCCGCCACCGTAAAGACGTTTCCGAAATAGCCGCTTACGGAGTCCGAGAAGAGGGCGCGGTTGGTGTTGGCATACCCCGCCTTTCCCCGCTCGGGGGTGAGGAAGATCGCCTCGCACGGCTCCTCCTTTACGGCGCGCAGGAAGGGGGCGGAGACGCGTTCATGCACCGTGCCGGGGTTCTCCCGCCTGTCGAGATAGGAGAGGTCCTCCCCGTCGAGGGAGAGGCGGGAAAGCCCGATCGCCCCGCCCGCCGCATGGGTCGCGCCGACGATCGCCGCCCCCATCTCGCCGCTGAAAAACGCGTCTTCCGAGAGGGCCTCTTTGTAGGGATCGATCGCAGCTTTGAGGTCGGGAGAGACGAAGAGACGCGCCCCCGCGCCGCCTGCCTCGGAGACGAGTTCCTCCGTCATCTTGCCGACGAGTTCAAGGTTCCATGTCCGCGCGGCGCAAGGATAGGAGACCCCCCTCTTCTTCCCAAGCTCGGAAAGAGAGGCCTTGCCCGCGGCGGGCAGCCCCGCCTGCGTGAGCGCCTCGTCTTCGAGGGGAGAGGAGACGAGAGCCGTCTTCTGAAGGGGTTCCAATGCCCCGATGATATCGCTATGCTTCAACATAAGTCGCTACGCTCCCTTCCGCCGCGGCCTCGCGCGGCTGCGCCTGTTTGAAAAATCCGAACCGCCATGCAAGCCCCATCGCAAGGAGGGCGAACCCGAGCAAAAGCCCGAAGGCGGCGAGAATATACTTATCCGATTTTTTGGAGACGGAGTGGGTGGACTTGTGGCGGAATCCCACCTCCTTCCCCCTCTCGCGTGCGCCGTAACGGAGGGTGACGCTCTCATCCTCGAACACATACTCATAACTGCCCGAAAGAACGGACTCCATCCGCGCCTCGACCGCTACGCAGTTGCGGTTTACCGTGACGTCCGCCACGGCGAACTCCCCGCCCCGTTCGGCGGCAAGCCCGTTCCGCTCCAAGGGACGGACGGCAAGCTCGTTGCCCTTCTCGTCCTTTTCCACGAGATAGAACCGCACCCCCGAGATCTCGATCTCGCTGGCGTTGAAAAAGTGGAGGGCGACCCGCTTCTTCGCGTTCCCGAAGATGACGTAACGGGACAAAAAGACGGGAAATCCCCCGGGATAGGGCAGTTTTGCCGCAATGGGATTGAATTCAGGCATCGTGAGGGTCCCCCTTTCTGCGCATCAAAAAGAACCGCGCAAGCGAAAAGGCGCAGGTGACGGCGATCACCGCGAGCGCGGTCGAACCGAGGAGAGCCGCCCACATCCACAGGGGCGGCGAATAGGTGAAGGTGAACCCGTCCATACAGCGGAACACGAACATGGAGACGAGCCACACGAGGAGGTCCACCGTGACGGCGAGGGAGAAGCAGAGCGCGGCAAGCCACGCGCAGTACCGCCCGTTGAGCTTTTTCCGCTCGACGGGGAAGGGGGTATCGTCCACATAGCAGAGGCGCAGGGTGATAAAGTCCGCCTTCTTCGGGAGCCGCGTGACGCGGGTCAGCCGCCCGCCGTTGAACTTCTCCTTCACGCGAAGCACCTCGATGAGTTCGTTGCCCGCGCCGTACACGACGAGTTCATACACCGCGCAGGCGATCTTTCTCGCCCACTCTCCCTGAAAATAGGCGCCGTTTGCGTCACGGCCGATGCGATACCATGTGATATAGCGGCGGACGGCGGCGGTGGGCTCGTAGTAGAGGGCCGCGCCGAGACTGTCCGCCCCGCGGCCGATCGCCCTGTCGCGGATGGGCAGGGTCGCCGCGTGCGTCCTCATCATGATCCGCGGGAGGAAGAAGCACGCGAACAAGATCACGATGCCGATCCCCAGCAAAAACCATATAATCCAAAATACCATAGTCTGTATTATATCATCCCACGCCCGCGCGTGTCAACCGTTTCGCGCCGCGCGCCCGCATTTTACACGAAAAGGCGCAAAAGATTTTTACGGAAACCTCCCCTCTTTTTTCCTTTTTTACCGCCATACCCCGTACATGCCCCCCCGATATGCGCCGCGCCGCCCCAAAACGGGGCGGCGCGGCAATGATCGATGAAAATAGAAAAGGGCTATTTTTTACGGGAGATATTGACGGCTGCGGCGATCGCATGGGCGGCGCAGAGGGCGCCGCAGACCGCCGTAACGATCCAGAAAGAAAGCTCCCACGGGGAGCCGCTCCCTATGGAGGAGACGAGGTTGCCCCCGACGTCGAACAGGGTATGGACGGCGACGCACAGCCACACGTTCTCCGTTCTGTCGAGAAGGACGGCGAGCATGCAGCCGAGCAAAAAGGTGTACCCCACCTGCAAAAACGTGGCGCCGACCCCCGCCCCCTCGAGGAGGTTGAAGAGGTGCCAGAGGCCGAAAACGGCGGAGGATAAAAGGACGCTCCCGATATATCCCCCCCTGCGGGCGGCGAGCTTTTTGCGCAAAAACGCATGCACGATGCCGCGGAAGAACAGCTCCTCCATGAGCCCGATGGCGAGACATTCGAAGAGGAAGAGGGGGAGAAGATCGGGCCTGTCCACCGCCGCCCCGCCGCCTATCAGCGCGCCGAAGGGGAAATTCGCTATGGCGACGAGAAAACAGGGAATGCACCAGAGAAGTTTTTTGCCGAAGCGGGTGAAATCGCTCTTCAAGTCCCCCGCCCCCGCGAGCAGGACGATGAGGAGGATGGAGAGCATCCCGCGGGAGAGCAGTCCCTTGGAGAGGGCGTCTACCCGCGCATCCGCCGAAAAGGGCACGAAGAGGGTGACGGCGATCGCCGCGACCGCCGCCGCAAAGAGGAGATAGGTTGCGATCTTAATCTTTTTCAACCGTTTCACCTTGTATCGTTTCGCCGAGCCGTTTGCAGTATTTGTCGAACCAGAAGAGGCGGAAGAGGAGAAGCCCTATCCCCAAAAGGATCATGAGGAGGGAGACCGTCTGCGAAGGGGAGAGGAAGGGAAGAATGGAGGCGCCGCGGTCGTCGGCGCGGAAGAACTCGACGACAAACCGCCACACCCCGTAGGCAAAGAGGTAGTAAATGTGGACATAGGGACTCTTGCGCCCGATGAGGAAGTAAACAAGTATCCCGAAGAGGGCGAAGAGAAAGAGGGATTCGAAGAGCTGCAGGGGCACCCTTTTTTCCCACTGCCCGCCGACATACATGGAGATGCCGATCCAGCTCTCCGTCCTTCCGCCGTAGCAGCACCCCGCGAAGAGGCACCCGATCCGCCCGATGGCATGCGCCGCCACGATGCACGGAAAGGCACAGCAGACGACGGTGTTGAGATGATAGATATGCTCCTTCTTTTTGAAGAGGAAGTGCCCGATCCCGAAGTAGAGGGCGAGGAAGAACGCCGCCGCCCCGATGAGCCCCCCCGCGAAGGTGGCGCCCTGCCAATCCCATACCCCCGTCTCCCGCCAGCTGTACACCGCCTGAAAGAGAACGGCGGAAAAATAGCCGAAGAGAATGGAGCCCAGCCCGACGAGCAGGGAGAAATTGAAGACTTTTACGGGGAGCTTGCGCCTGTCGCAGAACACGCGGAAGAGAACGAGCGCCGCGACGATGCCCAAAAGGAGCATCCATGTATAGAGGTCCAGCCCTATGAATGTGACGTCGGGGAACATCTTCCCTCCTTGGGCGGGGTCACACCGCCTTGGCGAACTTCTTCTTGTTTTTGAGCTGCGTCTCGAGGTCGCTGCACGCCTCCTGCAATTCCTCGGGGGTCTCGCTGACGTCCACGCCGTCGAGAATGTTCTGGAGACGGTACTCCGTTGCGAGATAGCGGATGGTCTGATAGCCGATGACGGTGGTGAGGGTGCCGTTGACAAGCCCCTGCACGGAGGAATCGACGATCGCCGAGATCGCCGTACCGAGGAAGGGAATGCTCTTGACCGCGTCCCCCATCGTCTTGACGACGGTGCCGCCGAGGTTGATCCCCCCCACGCCGTAAGCTACGAGCGCATTCTGAAGCACGGAGCAGAAAATGCGGAAGAGGCGGGCGTCCGAGGGGCGGAACCCATAGAGGAAGACGAGGTCCTTCACGAGCTGCAAATTGACGAAAACGACGAGGAGGGTGTCGATTTTCGCCGTCTGCGAGAGGGCGGAGTAGGTCGCCGAGCGCATCGAACTGCGGAAGATGAGATCCTTTGCGGACTTTTTCACCGAGCCGCCGTAGAGGCGGGTGAGGTTGCGCTTTAAGCCCTCGTCGTCCCCCTCGCGGAGGCAGTCCGCCATGCGGGCGACCGTCTCCGAATCGTACCAGCCGACGCCGTCCACGCTCGCCGTGAGTTCGATCATCTTCTCCGCGATCTCCCGCCGCACCTTCTTATTGTGCCGCTTGGCGGCACGGGCGGAGTAGGCATTGACGTTCGTCTCGAAACGGGGGGCGTTCATCACCCGCGCGACGGGCACGATATAGAGGAGAATGAAGAGGAGCAGGAAGACGCCGCCCGCAACGTAACCCGCATATTCGTTCACTTTATATACTTCGAGGGAGACGAAGAAGAGGAGAGCGAAAAGGGCAAGCCCGACGATGACGGCGGCGAGCCGCAGCATCCCCCGTGCGCCGCGGGTGTTCTGCCTGCGGGCGTACTTCCTCTCGTATTCATAGATGGAGAGCTTGTTTTCCGTCCCCTGCCCTTTGCTCTCGGCGTCCTTTACGGGAACGAGCGCTTTGTCTTTCTTCATGGGTGCCTCCGTGCGGGAAGGGTCTTTTCCCCCCGCCGTAAAATATTGTAGCACGGCGCGGCGGTTTTGTCAACGGGGAGGAAACGCTTGCAATTTTTTTCCGTATATGTTATAATTCCCCCATGAGAAAAGACGAAGAAAAAGCGGCAAAGAAGGCGGCGCGCGAGGAAAAGCGCGCGGAGAAGAGAAAGCGGGCAATGGAGAGACATATCGTCTCCTGCCCCCATTGCGGGAAAGAGGTACTCGACCACATGACGGAGTGCCCCTTCTGCCACGGGCAACTCACCCCGCTCGGCTACGGCGGGAGGGACGAGAAGAAGTTCAAGATCGCCCGCATCGTCACCTACTCCGTGCTGTTCGCAATCGCAATCGCCGTCGTTGTCGTCATGTTCGTCGTCGCAAATTAGAGAGGACCCTATGGAAGAAGCACAGGCCAAGACGGAGCGGATCGTCTCCCTTCTCGCCGCCGAATTTTCAAAACCCGAACAGCATGTGAGAAATATCGTACAGCTCCTTGACGAGGGAAACACCGTCCCCTTCATCGCCCGCTACCGCAAGGAGATGCACGGCACGACGGACGACCAGACCATCCGCGGCATTGCGGACAGGCTCGTGTATCTGCGCAACCTCGAGGCGCGGCGCACCGAAGTAAAGAACGCCGTGGCGGGACAGGGAAAACTCACGGAGGAGCTTTCCGCCGCCATCGACAGGGCCTCGACCCTCGCCGAAGTGGAGGACTTGTACCGTCCCTATAAACAGAAGCGCAGAACGCGGGCGACCGTCGCAAAGGAAAAGGGACTTGAGCCCCTCGCCCTCCTCCTCTCCGGTCACCCCGAGCTGGACCCCGCCGCCGAGGCGGCGAACTTCGTCGACCCCGAAAAGGGGGTGAATACCGCGGAGGAAGCGCTCGCGGGGGCAAGCGACATCCTCGCCGAGAACATTTCGGACGATGCCGCGATCCGCAAGGCGCTCCGCCTCTTCTACGAACAGCGCGGATTCCTCTGCGCGGAGGCGGCAAAGAGTGCGGATAAAGACGGCGTCTATTCGACCTACTACGGATTTTCCTCCCCCATCGGCAAATTACAGGGGTATCAGGTGCTTGCCCTCAACCGCGGCGAGCGGGAGGAAGCCTTGAAAGTCTCCCTCGAAGTGGACCGCCTCGGCGCGGCGGAGCTTGTCGTGCGGAAGACGGCAAAGCAGGGGAAGGCCGCCTCCTTCCTCCGCGGGGCGGCGGAGGACGCATATGAGCGTCTCCTCGCTCCCTCCCTCGAACGGGAGGTGCGGGCGAGCCTCACCGACAAGGCGAACGAGGGCGCGATCGGGCAGTTCGCCCTCAACTTAAAGCCCCTCCTCATGCAGCCCCCCGTGAAGGGATTCGTGACCATGGGGCTGGACCCCGGCTACCGCATGGGGTGCAAAGTCGCCGTGGTGGACGGCACGGGCAAGGTCCTCGATACCGCCGTCGTCTACCCCTCCCACGGGGAACGGCAGAAACGGGAGTGCATCGAGACGCTCGCCCGTCTCATCAAAAAGCACCGCGTGGCGCACATCGCCATCGGCAACGGCACGGCGAGCCGCGAGACCGAGCAGATGACCAACGAACTCATCGCGGATCTCGGACATGGTGCGGGGGTCTCGTATGCGATCGTCAACGAAGCGGGGGCCTCGGTGTACTCCGCCTCCCCTCTCGGCGCAAAGGAATTTCCCGAATACGACGTGAACCTCCGCTCGGCGATCTCCATCGCGAGAAGATTGCAGGACCCCCTCGCCGAACTCGTAAAGATCGATCCCAAGTCCATAGGCGTCGGGCAATATCAGCACGACGTGCCCGAAAAGCGGCTCTCCGAGACCCTCGGCGGCGTGGTGGAAGACTGCGTGAATGCCGTCGGTGTAGACCTCAACACGGCGTCCGCCCCCCTCCTCGCCCGCGTCTCGGGACTGAATGCCTCCGTCGCCGAAAATGTGGTGAAGTACCGCGAGGAACACGGCTCTTTCCGCTCCCGCCGCGAACTCATCAAGGTGAAGGGGCTGGGCGAAAAGGCGTATGAACAGTGCGCGGGATTCCTGCGCGTCCCCGAGAGCGAGCGCGTTCTCGACAACACCGCCGTCCACCCCGAGAGCTACGGGGCGGCGGAGACGCTCCTTGCCCTCCTCGGCTATACGATGGAGGACGTGCGCGCGGGCAGGCTCGGCGAACTCGCCGAAAAACTCAAAGTTTACGGTGCAGAGCGCGCCGCGAAGGAGTGCGGCGTGGGCGTTCCCACCTTGCGGGACGTCGCCGCCGAACTCATGAAACCGGGGCGGGACCCCCGCGACGAACTCCCCCCTCCCCTCCTCCGCACCGACGTACTCGAGATCAAAGACCTGAAGCCCGGCATGGAACTCAAAGGCACGGTGCGCAACGTGATCGACTTCGGCGCATTCGTGGATATCGGCGTCCATCAGGACGGGCTTGTCCACATTTCGCAGATCTCCGATAAGTTCATCCGCCACCCCTCCGAAGCGCTCTCCGTGGGACAGGTCGTCACCGTCTGGGTGCTTGACGTGGACCTCAAAAAGAACCGCATCTCCCTCACGATGAAGAAGGACCGCGCAAAGAAGAATTGAACGAAAACGCGCCCTTGCCATTCGGCAAGGGCGTTAAAAATGCAACTATGCAGCACTCGCGGAAAAGATTTGCCGCCCTGAATTCGAACCCTCACCCCTACCCCTCCCCCTTCGAAAGGGGGAGGGCAAGACGGGGGCCTCCCCTTCGAAAGGGGGCAAGAGAGGAATGGCTCGTTCTCTTAAAGAGGGGGGCAAGACGGGGCGGCAAAGATTTTCCGCGAAGAGGAGCCGCAGGCGCAAAAGACAAAGAGATTGCCATAAAGCAACCCCTTAATAAATTGCAATTCCGCAGCACTCGCGGAAAAGATTTGCCGCCCTGAATTGGGACCCTCACCCCTACCCCTCCCCCTTCGAAAGGGGGAGGGCAAGGCGGGGGCGGCAAAGATTTTTCGCGAAGAGGAGCAACCGACGCATAAAGTGCGCCCTTGCCGTTCGGCAAGGGCGTTAAAAATGCGTCGCGTTGCGACGATGGAGGCGCCACCCGGATTTGAACCGGGGAGTCAGGGTTTTGCAGACCCTTGCCTTACCACTTGGCTATGGCGCCGTAAAAAACAACAGTGCGGACGCTGCTGTGTCTGGAGCGGGAAACGAGATTTGAACCCGCGACATCCACCTTGGCAAGGTGGCGCTCTACCACTGAGCTATTCCCGCATAATGAGCTTTCCGCACTGTTATGGTGGAAGTTATAGGACTCGAACCTATGACCCTTTGCTTGTAAGGCAAATGCTCTCCCAGCTGAGCTAAACTTCCGAACTGCTTGATAAATATAACACAATCGGAGCAAGATTGCAAGCGATTTTTTATGCGATTTACGATTTTTCCGAAAATTTTCTCGATTTTCCCCGCATGCCTGCCGTAAAAAGAATTCGGGCGTCCCGGTTGACATTTTCTCTGTGCCGTGTTACAATACCCTTGCGGATACGATCCCGCAAAAAAGGAGAAAAGAAGATGGGCAAGAATCCCTACAAAGGCACCAAGACCGAGAAGAACCTCCGCGAGGCATTCGCGGGCGAGAGCCAGGCGCGCAACAAGTACACCTATTTTGCATCCGTCGCCAAGAAAGCGGGCTACGAGCAGATTGCGGCGCTGTTTCTGAAGACCGCCGAGAACGAGAAAGAACACGCAAAACTTTGGTTCAAGGCGCTCGGGGAGCTGGGCGACACCAAGGAAAACCTCCTCGCCGCCGCCGAGGGCGAGAACGCCGAATGGACGGATATGTACGAGCGCATGGCGCGCGAAGCGGATGAGGAGGGCTTCCACGAACTCGCCGCCCAATTCCGCGGGGTAGCCGCCATCGAGAAGGCGCACGAGGAGAGGTACCGCGCCCTCTTGAAGAATGTGGAGACCGCGCAGGTCTTCGAAAAGAGCGGCGTGCATGTGTGGGAGTGCCGCAACTGCGGGCATATCGTCGTCGGGACGAAGGCGCCCGAAGTGTGCCCCGTGTGCAACCACCCGCAGGCGTACTTCGAGATCCAAGCCGAGAACTATTGATTGTTACGGCCCGCCCGCGGCAGATATCCGTATTTTTTCCGTGATGCGGTCACGCGCAACTCCATGATCAAGACATCGATCCGATTTTTCGACGATATACCGATAAGGGCCGTTTGGGACAACGAGGATTCCAAATGGTGGTTCTGCGCTGTCGATATCGCCGAGGCGCTCGCGAAGAGCAAGAATCCGCGCTCTTATTGGAATGCGTTAAAGCGTCGTCATTATGAGTTGTCGACAATTTGTCGACAACTGAAACTCACGGCACGGGACGGGAAATCCTATCTTACCGACGTGGTAGACGCGGGCGGCGTCAACACGGTGGTTGCCCTCATCCCCGCCAAAAACCGCGAAAGTTTTGTCCGTTGGCTTTCGGGCATGGGCAGCACCGTTGACGAAAAGAGCAAGCAGAAGGCATACGAACTGTTTGAAAGCGGCATGATCGGTGAAATAGAGGTCGGGACAGTCAAGGGCTTGCAACAGATCCACGGCTACATTTTCGGCGGGCTGTTTGACTTTGCGGGGCAAATTCGCGGGTTGAATCTTGCAAAAGGCGGCTTTGCCTTTGCACCTGCAATGTACTTAAAAGAAAACCTCGCACGCATTGAGAAAATGCCCGAAAGCACCCTTGAGGAGATCGTCGAAAAATACGTTGAAATGAATATCGCGCACCCGTTCATGGAAGGGAACGGGCGCAGCACGCGTATCTGGCTCGACCTTATTCTGAAAAAGAATTTGCAAAAGTGCGTCGATTGGAGCAAGATAGACAAGCGCGCCTATCTCGACGCCATGCGGAAAAGCCCCGTCGACGCATCGGATATTTTCAAACTTATCGAGGGTGCGTTGACCGACCGTATCCATGACCGCGAACTGTTTATGAAAGGGATCGATTATTCCTATTATTACGAGGAACCGTAACGGCAGCTCGGTTCCCGGAAACAGAACGAAAGACAGCGGGGATATTTTCCCGCTGTTTTTTCGTGCATTCCGCAATCGTTTGGCGACGGCCGGAAGTCATTGCATAGATATTTGAAATATATCGGTTTTTGAGGATTTTCACCCCGATTCTCGGCGGACATTTCGCCCGAAAAATTCAGCTTGACAGGACCGCCTTTTTTGTGTTATACTGTATATGCCAAACCAACTGAATCATTATCGGCAAGAGCTAATTTTTGTTTATACGGGCAATTAGCTTGTTTTACGTTATTCCTTTTGGATTTGATAAAATGCAAATCCCTTTCCGGAATAGCGTAGAAAAGTTCTTGCTTATTCGGTTGGTTTGGCGACTATCGGGGTTTGTGTTTTTGTGCGCTTACTTCGGTAGGCGCACTTTTTATTTTCGGAGGAGGAAAATCACGTTGATCAGAACCTATTCGGACAAAAGAATTTATAAGTATTTTAGGATAGTGCTGGGTCTGTCTGTCGTTTCGCTTTTTATTGCCGTGGTGTCTATCGTTGCGCACGCCTGCGCAACTTTTCTGCACACGCCCAAACCCTCGATGGGGTTCTCGGACATTTACAATCTCATAATTTTTTATGCTACGATAATCGCGATTCCAAATTTGGTTCTCTCTTATTCCGCAAGATCATTGAAATCCATCAAGCGAAATGCGGAAAAACCGCTGGAAGAGCAGTTGGAAGAAAAGAGATGGTATAAGTACTCTGAATCAAAATCGTTCAACGACTTTACAAATACCCTTACTCCTATTATTCTTTCGTTTGCTCCATATATCCTTCTTGTGTTCTATGGTTTTTTATTTCTTTGTTTCGGCGCTCCGAATCCGGGAGTTTGGGCTCGTATGTGCGGATATATGTTGCCCTCGCACATATTTGTCTATATAGCCGACGCATTCTTAAAAAACATTTGCATTTTGATCAAAAGAGAATGGAGGGAAACTCCGCCTGAATTTGTAATACGGATGCAGGAAGAAAAGGCACAACGGCGGGCGGAACAAATAAAACAAAAGGCAGAGACGGAAAAACAGCGGAAAGACGCGCAATGCCGTTCTTTGCTTCAAAAGTGCGGAATGCGGTTCTTTATCAAATACTATCGGCAAATCAAAACGTTGCCGCTGCGGGACGTCGTCCTGTCCGAGGTCTATTCCCCCGAGGAAAAAGAGGAACGGCTGTCTGCCGCCAAACAGATCATAGATTTGAATTTATCGTCGGTTGCGCTGAATATCATTCTCGACGGCTACGGCGAAAGTTTGGAGAGCGAAGAAATTGAACAGGCAAAAAAGTTGCTCGCCGACATAACGCCCGACGAAGTTCCGCAACCCGACGAGCCGCACGAAACAGAACAAGAGGAGCCGGAACTTTACGACCCGTATGACGAATAAACACTCCGTCGGGTTATCATTACAAGGAGGGATCCATGAAAACGTTGAAAGCGGGCGAAGTTATCCATGTCAAGACAAACGCGGAACTATTAAATACATTGCTCGGTACAACCTATAAAAGGTGGATGAGAACGATCCGCTCCCTGTACAATGGCTCGTTTATATGGATCGTCGAAATCGACGGAAAAGTGCGTTCGGGGTGGTCGAATACTTGGCAAGACGGAAAAGCCATCGAACGCTATGTCTGCGCTCCTCCGTACCCGAGCAATATTTACGACGGACTTAACATGAAAAAAAGAGTGGCATTCGAAAAATGCAACGCGGGCGGACGGCATTATATCTTCCGCGGTGTCTTTGAGATTGAACAAAATTTTCCTCTGACGCACCGCGTTTTGCATTTGATCTCCGATCAAATCACGCTGTAAAGAAAACACGGGGCGGGCGCCGAAGAGAAAGCCTTCCCCCTTCGGGGGCGCCGTAGGCGTGCCTTGCGCTGAAGGTGTCGCGGTTGCCTTTGCCGTGACGGATGAGGGCGCAATATCGTGGGCGAACCCTCACTCCTACCCCTCCCCCTCACGTAGGGGGAGGGCAAACGAAGGAGAGCGCCGAGGCGCTCTTCTTCGTCATTCCGACGCCGCGCTTTGCGCGGCGGAGTGAATCTCGCTTTTCGCGCTTACGGAAAATCGTGGGCAACCCCCACTCATCACGGCTATACCGTGACACCCGCCCCCTTCAAAGGGGGCAGG
>CANRFW010000004.1 GCA_947630035.1 uncultured Clostridia bacterium
GTCACCCTGCTCGGCCCGAGCCGCCCGCGTGACCCGCTACGTCATGTCTCGACTACGCTCGACATGACGTGAAAGAGTGCGTCTGCCACGCCACCCCTCGCCGCCCGCGTGACCCGCCACGTCATGTCTCGACTACGCTCGACATGACGTGAAAGAGTGCGTCTGCCGCGCCACCCCGCGCCGCCCGCGTGACCCGCTGCGTCATGTCTCGACTACGCTCGACATGACGTGAAAAAGTACGTCTGCCACGTCACCCCGCCCCGCCCGTTTTCTACAACTTGCCCTCCCCCTGCGTCAGGGGGAGGGGGAGGGGTGAGGGTCGCCCCCGACCGCGTCATCCCGAGCCGCCCGCATGACCCGCTGCGTCATGTCTCGACTACGCTCGACATGACGTGAAAGAGTGCGTCTGCCACGCCACCCCGCGCCGCTCGGCTTCCCCAACCACGTCATCCAGAGCCGCCGCGCCGCCCACTGCTTTGGGCGGCGCGGCGTGTCGAGGGATCTCCCGGCAACAAAGGGCGAGATTCCTCACTTCGTTCGGAATGACGTTCGGGGCCGTCCCTCGCGGGGTCACCGCGCTGTCCCTCACGGGGTCACTGCGCCGTCCCTCGCGGGGTTACCGCGCCGCCCCTTCGGGCCCCCGTGTGCGAAATTTCCCTAAACGGCAATCAAATAAAACTTGAGTTCTCCGTAAAGATATGCTATAATAGGGAAAACGCGAGAAACGGTCGCTCCGCCGCGCAAAAGCGGAGGCCGTGCATCATCCGAATAACAAGAACAAGGAGACGGTCATGCAGCAGAGAACAGAATACCCCCGCCCGCAATTCCGGCGGAGCGATTGGCTCCCCCTCAACGGCGAATGGGAATTTGCCTTCGACGACGGGGACGAGGGCTATAAAAAGGGTTACGATACGGGGCGGGTCCCGCTGCCTCTCAAGATCAACGTCCCCTTCTCCTATCAGTACCCCGCGAGCGGGATCGGCGACACCGCCTTCCACCCCTATGTGTGGTACAGGCGCACCTTCGAGGCAAGGGCGGGCAAGCATGCCCTCCTCTCCTTTAACGCCGCGGACTACGCGACGGACGTATGGATCAACGGCAAGCATGCCGTGTATCACGAGGGGGGTTACACGCCCTTCTCGGCGGATATCACCAAACTCCTGAAGAGGGGCACAAACACGATCGTCGTGCGGTGTTACGATCCGCTCGACCCCGTCTTCCCGCGCGGAAAGCAGAGCTGGACGGGGGAGCGCTTCGCCTGCTGGTATATCCCGAACACGGGCATCTGGCAGAGCGTCTGGATCGATTGGGTGGGGGAGGACGCCATCCTTTCCCACACCCTTGTCCCCGATTTCGAGAGCTGTTCCGTCTCGGGGGAGATCGTCACGGCGGGTCTTGCGGACGAGGCGGAGATTGCCGTCTCCCTCCGCGGGGAGGAGGTAAAACGGGTCCGTTTCGGGCTTGACGGCAAGCGCACCCGCTATTCCTTCAACCTGAAGGAGCAGAACGCGGTGGACGCCGAACACGCATGGACCCCCGATCATCCCGTCCTCTTCGACGTGCAATTCTCCCTCTACAGGGGCGGGAAACTCGCCGACGGCGCCGCGGCGCGCTTCGGCTTCCGCAAGATCGCTACGGACGGGAACAACGTCACCCTCAACAACAGGCCCCTCTATCAAAGGCTCATCCTCGACCAAGGCTATTGGGAGGAGAGCGGGCTGACGCCGCCGAGCGCAGAGGCGCTGAAGGAGGATATCCTCCTCGCCAAGTCGATGGGATTCAACGGGGCGCGCAAGCATCAGAAATTCGAGGATCCCTATTTCTATTATTACGCGGAGGAGTTGGGCTTTCTCACATGGTGCGAGATGCCCTCCGCCTATGAGTTCTGCGCGGAGGAAGAACAGCGTCTTTCCGCCGAATGGGCGGCCATCGTGCGCGAGGCGAGCCTGTTTACGAGCGTCGTCGCCTACGTCCCGCTCAACGAGAGCTGGGGGGTGCGCAATATCGTTTCCGACCCCGCCCGGCAGAATTTCGCCCGCGCTCTCTACCGCATGACCAAGGCGCTCGATCCCACCCGCCCCGTCTCCACGAACGACGGCTGGGAATCCCCCGATACGACCGATCTGCTCGGCGTCCACGACTACTCCGTCGACAGCAGCCGCTTTGCGGAGAAGTACCGCGCCGACCGCTACGACGCCCTCTACCCGCAGGGGAGGCGGCTCATGGCGGAGGGTTGCGCCTACCGCGGGCAGCCCGTCCTCCTCACCGAGTTCGGCGGCATCGCCATGTCGGCGGAGGTGAAGGACGGCAACTGGGGGTACAACGACGGCGCGCAGGACGCGGAGGCCTTCTATGCCCGCTACGCAAACCTCATGCGCGGGATCTACGCCCACCCCGAGTTCCGCGGCTTCTGCTACACCCAGCTTACCGACGTACAGCAGGAAGTGAACGGGCTTCTCTATCCCGACCGCACGCCCAAGTTCGACTGCGCCCGTCTCAAGCGCCTCACCGAGGGGAAAGAGCAGGAATAACCGATTGCGGCGGAAAGACGCCGAACTTTTTGCCCCGACGGCCCGTCGGGGCTTTTTTGTATGACGGAAGGTTTTTCATGTTAAAATTATTGACAAACGAACGAAAAAGGAGTATGATAACGCGCGGAGGATGGGGGAAAGGCAGGCGGGCGGCGCCCTTCCCCATACCAGAGCGCATCGCAAGCGGCCCGAAAAAAGTTTGCAAATAATATTACGGTAAATGGAAAAATCCGCGCAAACCGTACCCATTATCGGATTTTATTTGCATAAAAATATTATACTTTTCAAGAGGAGTGAGATGGTAAGAATTCTGATAGACAGCGCTTCCGATATCGAACAGGAAGAGGCAGAGCGGATGGGGATCGCAATGATCCCGATGGAGATCGGGTTCGGGGAGGAGACCTATTTGGACGGGGTCAACCTTTCGCACAGGCAGTTCTTCGAGAAACTTCTCGGGGGCGACGTCTTCCCGAAGACGAGCCAGATCAACGAATACCGTTGGGCCGAGGCGTTCGGGCGCATGACGGAAGGAGGAGACGAGGTCATCGCGATCACCATTTCCTCCAAACTCTCGGGGACGTTCGCCTGCGCCGTGAAGGCGGCGGAGCGCTTTGCGGGGCGGGTGATCGCAGTGGACAGCCTGAACGCCGCCGCGGGGGAGCGGATCCTCGGCGAGTATGCGCTGCGCCTTGTAAAGGAGGGGCGGGACGCGGGCGCGATCGCGGCCGAACTGAACGAAAAGAAGAAAAAGATACAGGTGCTTGCCGTCGTCGACACCCTGAAATACCTCCGCAAGGGGGGCAGGATCTCGGGCGCGGCGGCGCTCGCGGGGGAGATGCTCTCGGTGAAGCCCGTCGTCTCGGTCATCGAGGGGGAGGTGCGGCTCGTAGGGAAGGCGATCGGCAGCAAGCGGAGCAATAATTTGCTAAAGCAGCTCGTGCAAAAGTGCGGCGGGATCGACTTTTCCATGCCTTACGCGCTCATGTATTCGGGGCTTTCCGACGACTACCTCAAGCGGTACCTGCACGACAGCGAGGCGCTCTGGAAGGACCGCGTTGACCCCGAAAAGATCCCCGTCCACCTCATCGGCAGCGCGATCGGGGCGCATATCGGTCCCAACGGCGTGGGCGTCGCCTTCTTTTCCAAGTAATGCCGCGGGGGGTACGGCGCCCCGCCGAAAAAAATTTCTTTTGTGAACGATCGTGCCCCGCGGCTTCGAAGCTCCGCGGGGCTATCCTTTTGTTTTCCGACCCCATGTTGTGATTTTGGGGAAGAGGGGCCGGAAAAGGGCGGGGTGAAAAGGGGGTGAAAGTTTTGGAAAAAGGGCGAAAAATGCGGAAAAATGCCAACATGGGCAAAAATTCCTGCGTAATTTTTATTGACAACCCCCGCATATTATAGTATAATTCGCTCTGTATAAAGGTTTCGCGCGGCTGCGCGCATCGCAATGCGGCCCCGCACGCGCAAGGAAAACGCGTAGGAAAGCGGGGGGGAAGTGCGCGGGGGAAACCGAAAAAGCGGAAGAAAGCGCGAAAAAAGAGACGAAACGGCGGGGGAAACCCGCGGAGATACACAGAATGTTTTTGAAAGGGAAAAGCCCGAAAGGGGGGCACGGTATGAAGATACGGGAAAAACTTCGCGAAAGGCGCGGCTTCAGCCTCACGGAACTTCTCATCGTCGTGGCGATCATCGCACTGCTTGCGGGGATCGGCGCGGCGGTCATCAGCCCGCTCAAAATCAAGCGTGTGGAATACAACCGCAACGCCGAGTCCATTGCGACTGCGGTGCAGAACCGCTTGACTTCTCTGCGCAACGCGGGGCAGCTCGATATGCTGCGCGATCTCGGCGAGCCTGCAGCCAAGGACGGCGCGTCGGGCGGCATGCGGTATCTCTTCAGCTACACGGAGGAGGGGGACGGCACCTCGCCTAATCCCGATATGAACCTCATCCTGCCCTTCGGCTCCATCGAGACGGAGATCGCGGGCAAGTACTACGCCGTCGCATTCCATGCAGAGAGCGGGCTTGTCGAGAGCGTCTTCTGGAGGGAGACCCCCTTCCCGACCCGCTCCGCCGAATACCTCGAAGGCCTTGCGGACGATTCCGCCACACGCGAGGCGGAGAAGATCGGCTACTACGGCTTTGAGGCAACGGGCACGGGGGAGGTCGCTCCCGCCCAGCTCCCCACGCCGCAGATCACCGTCTCCAACTATGAGGAACTCATCGTCTCCGTCTATCTCCCCGAAGTGCGCCAACTCAAGGGCAAAAAGCTCGCCCTGCGCTTCTCCCTCGGGGACGAGAAGGACGAGGTTTACGCAAAAGACAGTAGCAATCACGCGGCGCTCACCTACGACGACACGGCCATCTACCGCACCTATACCTACGGCGACGAGCCCGTCAACAATTTCGCGGACGACATTTCGATGGGGGTGACCTATAAGATCATCCTCGACACGCCCGACGACACCTTGACCGAAACCGCCGTTATCCGCAATGCGCTTGCGGCAAACGGCACGAGCGACACGCCGCCGAGCGGGAAGTTCGAGGCATGGGCGCGGCGCACCAAGGCGTTTGCGGGGTACGCGGGCGCCGATGCTTCTTCGCATGAAAAGCTCTTCAAGCTCGGCGACAACGTCAAGCTCACGGTTACCGTGTTCTGCTTGAAAGCGGACGGCACGGGCATCGACAACGCGTTCATGCCCCGCATGGGCACGGCCACCTTCAACGGTTGGTTCGAGAGTTACAACGGGAGCAGCACCGTCACCATCGCGAGCGGGCGGCACCTGCAGAACCTCGCCAAGCTCACCGAGATGAACTCCAAGTTCGAGGGGTATCTCCCCTCCTACACGGTGGACGCGGCGGGCAACTATACGTACAAAGACGCGAGCAGCGGCGGCGGCTATTACTTCACCGATAACGGCGGAAGCTCCGATATCAGCAAGAAGTACAAGTACCGCGCCAATGTGCAGAGCAAGATTACGAAAGCCAAGCAGATGATGGCGATCGACTTCAACTGTCCCGAATGGAAGTCGAAGAAAGCGGGCAAAACCAGCGAGCAGATCCCCTTTGACCCTATCAATCTCTATGAGGGGTTCGAGTACTACGGGAACTATCTCTCCGTCAAGCATCTCTATGTGGACGCTCCCTACTATGCGGGGCTGTTCGGCTATGCAAACAACGCAAAACTTTACGATATCCTCCTCGTCAACCCGAGCGTGAACTCGCACATGCCCGACTATGTGGCGCAGTATTACGAGATGGGGGTGGGCGCCCTCATCGGCACCTCGCGCGATTCCAACGAGATCGCCAACTGCCAGACGTACGTCGAAAAGGAGAACGGGAAGGACGTTTCCGATTTGTACCGCGTAACGGGCGGCGCCTATGTGGGAGGGCTCATCGGGTTCTGCGAGGATGAGAGCATCCGCCAGAATTCCGCCTCCGTCAACGTGGGGGACGAAAACTCCCTCTATGTGGGCGGGGTGATCGGCTGTATCACGGGCGATTCCACCATCAAGCGTTCCTATGGTGCGGGGAGCCTCATGGGGCAGTATGTCGGCGGGCTTGTCGGCATCGTCTTGCAGGACTCCGAGCCTTCGGGCGACGAGTATTATATCGAATCTTGCTATACGGCGGGGCACATTGAAAAGGCAACGGTAAGCGCCGCGGGGATCATCGGCTGCGTCGACGAGCAGAACGGCCTCATGAAGTCCGCCCTCCGCGTGACGGGGAACTACTGCGCCGTCATTTACGGCGTGGGGTCGGGTTCGGCCTACACATGGGATTCCACGCGCGCCGACGGGACGCTACCCCCATCTACGGCACGTTTGAGGGGGACGGCTTCGAGTGGCTCGCCTCCGATGGGGACGTAGGGCTTCTCACGGGGAACGATGAGAACGGCACGCGTGTGGTCCTCGGCGCGGATTACGGGTACGACAACGAGAATTACTACTTCCCGCAGAAGGGGATCACCTATTCGAACAGCGACTATTTCAACGATATCCACGGGGTCGCGGAGAATTTCGTGACCGAGCTTCAGAAGAAAACGGCGAACACCCAGCGGCAGGCGCTCCTCGAGGAGACGCGGGAAAAACTCCGTTGGGCGAAGCAACGCAACGCCCTCGAGGCGCTGAAGAAGAATTTCGAAAATCTCATCAAGGAATTCTCCAACGAGACGGCGGTTTCCCCCGTTTCGAAAAAGCCTTACCGCGACGGCGGATATGGCAACTATGCGCAGGTATACATTGACTTGAAGAGCGAGTCGACGAAAGAAAACGGGCAGATGATCGTCCACACGGGCGATAATTATGCGCTGAATGTTACGGGACGCTGTCTCGCCGTGACAACATACACCGCCCTCGAGTATATCTACGACGGCGACTACGATGGGAAAACGGTTCAAATCCAAGTAACGGACGGAGCGCATGAGGAAGCGACGAATAATACTTTCATGTATTATTACAACCTCGCTCACAATGCGCTCGACAGACTGATCGGCGGTACAAGTACCGACGCAGCGGGCGATAAGGCGCTCCTTACCCGCGTTCTCGGGCCCGACAACGACTATACAAATGGGTATCTCTATAAATATACCTACGATAAATTGCTCCGCAAGGTATTTAGCGAATCGTATAGCTATTATTCTTATTACCAAGTAGACCGCGTCGGCGAAGCAATGTTCAGCTACTATAGCGATCGTTTGGCGAAGAGAAGGATCCGCGATCTTTTGGATTCGATAACGACGACGTCGTCCTCGTTGAAGACGTTGGCGCAGGCCAAGAAAAATGCCCTTATGACCGCGACGACGAAATACCTCACGGAACTTGAAAATATCCTTGCGGATTGGGCGGACACGACAATGGGTTCCTATACGGCACAGATCACGGAATTGTTGACGACGGCAAAATCCTCGGTGAAGGCTCTATCCGATCTCGTCTCGGGGCTTGACTATACGCCGGGGACGTCCTCGCCCACCACCGATCCCGCACAACTTCGGGCCGCCGCGTCCACGGCGTATACAGACGTCTACGCTCTCTACAGCTTTTTCGATTCCGTCAAGAATACCGAGGTAGACAAAACCGTTGTACTCCAGAAGAGTGAGTCCGGCGGCTCAATCACCAATTCGTACGGCTACTACGAGAAAGACAACGGATATATCCTCGGCAAGGGAGATATGCGCGGGTTCCGCGATATTTTCGAGTCGGTCATGTACGATCTCGATAAGACGGTCACCGTCGTTAATTCGGGGTTGGACGGCGCAATGGATCAGTTCGAGTACTCCATGTATTTAAGCCCTGCCGAAGTGAAAGCCGCAGAGGAGGAGTGCGTGAAGAACTTCGACCTGCTCCTCGCCGTGAATTGGGAAGGGCGCGATTCGGGGCACAGGATCTATTCCGCCTACGAGCTTCGCAGGATCAGACAACAGCACTTTATCAACTCCGATTTCGTCTACGATTACCACAGCGTTTCGGCGTATAGCAGCAAGTGGGCCTCGGGGTCGTACGTCGATAAAGATAACGGCATTTACAACAACGTGCTTCCTTTCAACGAACAGGGCGACGCTACCAAGTATTATCCCTACCTCTTCATCAAGGGCAGGGGGATCATGAATGCCTCCACGGGCAAGGAATCCGACGATAAGGCGACGGGCGTCCTCTTCCACTACGGCGATTGGCTCACTTCCGATATGATCGCAGAGGACCAGAGCAACCACGCCTACCACACCGTAAGCGAGGCGACGGATGTCGCAGCGGAGGCAAAGGAAGCCATTGCCGAGATCATCGAACTTTCCGCCACCGATTCGGGTATGTGGACGAGCAGCAGCGGCATGGGCAGCTATAAAACGCAGGTGTGATCCCTTGTGACAAAGGCGAATACGGCGCTGCAGACGTTCATAGACAAGGCGACCGCCTACGCAAAAGTGCAAAATGCGACGACCGTCAGCGAATATAACACCGCTCTGAAAGCCGCGCAGGACGCATACAACGACCTGTTCCTGCTCTTCGATGCGGGCGATAGAGACAAGATCACGTTCTCCGACGGCACTACGCAGACGGGCGGGGTCAAGAATATCGTCGACGCCGTCAACATGCTCGGGCAGACCGTTCCGAAACTTTCGGGCGATGATTATCACGGCTATCTCACCGATTCGTCGGGGAAGCAGGTCTTGGATGAAAACGGCGCCCCGATCAAACTTGAGAGCTGTATGCGGACGCTCCGTACGGCAATCGAAGATCAGCTCAAATATCTCAACCGCATTCAGCCCGTATCGCTGTAAAAGGAGGCGCAGATGAAAAAGGTTTTGAAAAAACTGAATAACAGGCGCGGCGCGTCCGTCATCGTGGCGATCCTCCTCTTCATGCTCTGCGCCCTCGCGGGGGTCTCCGCCCTCACCATGGCGGCCGCCAACGCGGGCAGGTATTCCCACGCCGACGAAGACAGGCAGCCCTACTACTCCGTCACCTCCGCCGCCTTCCTCATCGCCGACCTCCTCGACGGCATGAACTACAAGTCCGAGATGATCGAACACTCCTACACGCATGCGTGGACGTATGACAGTGCGAGCGGCGGACGGGTCGCGACGGACGAATATACCCTCAGCATCCTCACCGATGCCCGCGATCCCGTAACGGGCGCCTACACCCTCGCCCCTCTCACGGGGACGACGTACGGCGAAAGCGGCTACCGCATCGAGATCCCGCACCGCATGGATGGCGACGTCGATCTCGAAACGGCGACCGACACTTCCGCCCGCCATTCGCTCGAGAAGTGGCTCGCGAAGGAGATCCTCTTGCAGTGCGACCGTATCGTGCCCTACCTCTCCGTCCCGCGCGAGTGGTACAGCTCGGTGGATAAGGTCACGGCAGACGGGCAGGGGGGGAAGACGAGCCCCGAGAGCTACATGCCTTCGACCCTCAACTACTCCTTCTCGGTCGTTCCCGAGGGCGGCAACCCCGTGGACGTGAAGCTCGTGATGAATGCGACTTACGACCTCCTCTTCTCCTTTGCCTACCGCGGAGCGGACGGCGCTTCCTACGGCGTCAACCTCTATTGGAGGGCGACGGTCGAGGAGACGGCGGAGAAGGGGGAACCCATCTACAGCTATACGGAAAGCGGCGAAACGGCGTCCATCACCATCAAAGACTCCAAGCAGGTGAGAGTGACGTGGAACAAGGCGGACGTGACGATCTCGCGCGGCGCCGTCGAAGAAACGGAGGGGACCAATGCGTAAACTCATGAAAAAATTGCGCTCCCGCAGGGGAGATACCTTTGTCGAAGTTTTGATCGCCGTTCTCATCGTCGCCTTCGGGTGTCTCGTGATCGGCACCATGTTCGCCTCCGCCATGACGTTGAACCTCTCCGCCAAGGCGAAGGACGATGCCTACTACGAGGCGCTCTCCCAGATGGAGCAGGCGGATAAGAATGCGGGCACCCAGAAGGTGGAAGTCACGGACGGCACGAACTCCGCGACCGTTGAGACCGATAAATACGGCAACGACGAGCTTTATTCCTATCGCAAAAACTACAAAGAGCAGGGGAAGAGCTAAACCATGAGAAAGAGACTTTTCGGCAAAAAGGGGATGACCGTCGTCGAAGTTCTCGTCGCGGTCGCCATCCTCGCGATCTTCGTCTCCATGGCGGCGGTGGGCACCTCCGCCCTCTTCGGCACGAGCGAAAAGATGATGTCGGTCTCCAAGGCCGCCGTCCTCGGCGCAGACCTCATGGACGTCATGCGCAACGAGATAAGCTACGGCGAGAATGTGGAAGATATCGCGTCCTCCTCCGAACTCCGCTACGACAGCGCCTCTTACGGGGACGGCTGCACGCTGACGGTGCGGGAGGGGAGGCTCGTCATCCTCCGCACGGAGACGGGTTCCGGCACGGCGGAGACCGAGACCTATTCGGCCGTCGGCGAGGCCGCATACGACGAGGTCTCGGTCGGCACCCTCTCCTTTGCAAACGGGACGAACGGCGCGATCGTCGTGACCCTCTCCATTTGCACGGGGGACGGCAAGACGCTCTGGCAAAACACCGCCGCCATCTGTCCCCTCTATCTCAAAGCAACCTTCTGAACCGCGCACGCTGAAAAAGCCACTTGATTTTACCCGAGGAAACCTTCCGTGAAGAACAAAACCGCACGCTTTCTGATCATCAGCATCATCTGTATTTCGCTGCTTCTCGTGGCGGTTTTTTCGGTTATGGCGTACCTCATGAACAGGCGGGGCGCGAACGCCATCGGGCAGCTCGGCGCGCTCTACATGTCGGCGATGAGTGAACAGGCGGCGACCCACTTCGATTCCACCTTCGAACTCCGTCTCTCGCAGGTGCGGAGCCTCACGGACGCCGTCCCCAACCGCCCGATGAACGAGGAAAACCGCCACGTCCTCCTCAACAACTTTGCCAAACAGCGCGGGTTCGACCACCTCGCCTATTGCAAGACGGACGGCTCCTTCGAAATGCTCTTCGGCGGGACCCTCGTCTCCGATGCGGAGTTTGCCGCACGGCTCACCGAGGGCGAAGAGGTGATGGCGCTCGGCTCCGATTCCAACGAGAGCGAACTCATCCTCATGGGCATTCCCGCCGCCTATCCCTTAAAGGACGGGGGAGAGAGCGTGGGGCTTGTCGCCGCCCTCCCCGTCGACTATATCCGCGATATGCTCTCCGTCACCTCCGCGAGTTCTTCCGTCTACTATATCATCGTCACGGACGACGGCTCGATCGTCCTCCACGACGGCAGCAGGGAAGTCCCCGAGAGCAACTATTTCGAGCGTGTGGAGAACAAATACACGAATATCCGCAAGGACGGCGAGGAGCTTGACAAGGCGGCATACCTTGCCGAACTCAAGGAAAAAATGGCAAATGGGGAGGAATATTCGGTCGAATTCACCCTCGACGGCGAGCGCCGTTTCCTCTATGAGACCAAGCTCCCCGGCTCCGATTGGTTCTTCTTCCTCTTCCTTCCCTACGGCCCTCTCGATGCGACGGTCAACTCCCTCGGCAAGGCGTGGAGCATTGCCTCCGTCCTCACCTGCGGCATCATCCTCATCGCCCTCGTTGCGGTGTTCGCCGTCTACTTGCACCTCACCCGCAGGCATGTCCGCGAACTCGAGGAGACGAGGCTCGCCGCCGAGCGCGCCAACCGCGCCAAGAGCGAGTTCCTCTCCAACATGTCGCACGATATCCGCACCCCCATGAACGGCATCGTCGGCATGACGGCGATCGCCTCCGCCAACCTCGATAACAGGGAACAGGTCAAAAACTGCCTCGGCAAGATCGCCGTTTCGAGCAAGCACCTTTTGGGCCTCATCAACGATATCCTCGATATGTCCAAGATCGAGAGCGGCAAGCTCGATCTGCGCGAGGACACGGTGGGGCTTACGGAGACGGTGGAGAGCGTCGTCAATATCGTCCAGCCGCAGGTGCAGGTCAAGGGGCAGACCCTCACCCCCGAAGTGGGCGAGCTTTTGTGCGACAGCGTCCGCTGCGACGGCGTGCGCCTCAACCAGATCCTTCTGAACCTCCTCGGCAATGCCGTGAAATTCACCCCCGAGGGAGGCAATATTTATCTCACCTGCACGGAGACGCCCTCCCCGCGCGGGGAACAATATGTATGCGTCCGCTTCTGCGTACGGGATACGGGCATCGGCATGTCCGAAGAATTCCAGAAGAAAGTCTTCGAGGCATTCGCCCGCGAGGACGACGGCAGGGTGCGGCAGATCGAAGGCTCGGGGCTCGGCATGGCGATCACAAAATATCTTGTGGACGCGATGCACGGCACCATCGAACTCGACAGCGCCCCCGAACAGGGCACGGAATTCCGCGTCGCCCTCGATTTGATGCGCGCAGAGGCGAAGGCCCTTCCCGCCTCTCCGGAGACGGAGGAGGCCGATTTCGGCGGGAAGCGGGTGCTGCTCGCCGAGGATAACGAGCTGAACCGCGAGATCGCCGAGGAGCTTTTCTCGGAGATCGGGCTTTCCGTCGATTCGGCGGCGAACGGCAGGATCTGTGCGGACATGTTCGCTTCCTCCCCCGCGGGGTATTACGACGCCGTCTTCATGGACCTCCGCATGCCCGAGATGAACGGCTACGAGGCGACGGAGGCGATCCGCAAAATGGACCGCCCCGATGCGAAGACCGTCCCCATCATCGCCATGAGTGCGGACGCCTTCTCCGACGACGTGGAGCATTGCCTCGCCTGCGGCATGAACGCGCACACCGCAAAGCCCATCGATATGGCTATCGTCAAGAAACTGCTCGCGGAGTTCCTCTTCCGCGGGGAGGAGTGAATATGAAGAAAATCGCGACCCTTGTTGCCGTTTCCGCCCTTCTTTTCTGCGCGGCATGCGCGCCGCTCACCCCGAATAACCCCGAAGATCCCGCTACGGGCGGGCAGACGACTATCACCCTCTGGACCTATCCCATCGGCGGATGGGGGACGGCAAGCTCCGTTGCTCCCATCCTCACCGCCTTTCACAGGGCGAACCCCGGGATCCGTGTCACCGTCGAGTATGTGAACTACAACGGCGCGAGCGATCCGCAGAGCGGCGATACCCTCATCGAGGCCGCGATAAAGGATGGGGGACTGCCCGACCTCGTCCTCGAAGGCCCGGAGCGGCTCGTCGCGAATTGGGGCGCGCGCGGGGTGATGGCTCCCCTCAACGACCTGTGGGAGAGCGATACGGCAAAGGCGGTGGACCAAAGCGTCGCCGCTGCCTGCCGCGATGCATCGGGGACCTACTACACCGTCCCCATCTGCATGACCACCCACTGCATGGCGATCAACCGCGAGATTTTCGAGGCGGCGGATGCCCTTCAATATCTCGATATAGAAAGCCGCACGTGGACGGCGGAGGGATTCCAAAACGCCGTTGCCGCAATCAAGGCGTATTATAACGAAAACGGCATCAAGGACGACGTCGCCGCGGTCTACTGCGGAGGACAGGGGGGAGACCAGGGCACCCGCGCCCTCGTCAACAACCTCTGCGGGGGGACGTTCACCAACCCCGAACACACCGAATACACCGTAAACAGCCCCGAAAATATCAAGGCGCTCACCCTTCTTAAGGGAATGGACGGGATCCGTTTCGACGAAACCATCCTCGGCGCGGCCGAGCAGGACGCCTTTTGCGAGGGCAAGCTCGCCATGTCCTTCTGCTGGAACGTGGCGGCGGAGACCAACCACATTATGGATAACCCCGATTTCGCGATCGATATTCTCCCCATGGCGTTCCCCTCGAAGGAGGGGGAGGCGCCCAAACTGCAGGGGGGGATCTGGGGCCTCGGCATCTTCGACAGCGGCAACAAGGCCCGCCTCGACGCGGCGAAGAAGTTTATCCGCTTCGTGACGGAGACGGACTACACCCGTGCCGTCACCACCTCCTCCTATTTGCCGGTGCGGGAAATAAGCCCCGACCCCTATGAGAACGACGCCCTCATGACGGAGTACGGTATTTTCAAGCGGTACTTCGGCGATTTCTACCAGACCACCCCCCATTGGCAGGAAGCGCGCACCGCGTGGTGGCAGCTCCTGCAGGCGGTGGGAAAAGGCGAAGATATTGCGGCGGCGGTTGCGAGATTCCCCGCAACCTTCGATACCTCCTCGGCAGAATAATGCTTTATTGCCTCTCGGCTCCCCCTCTCGGGGAGCTTTTATTTTCGGTTACTCTCTTGGCTCCCCCATTTGGGGGAGCTTTTGTTTTGCTCCGCATACGCCCCCCGACGCCCTATGCGTCACCCCGTCCAATACGTCACCCCCGACGCCTAACACGTCACCCCGAGCGTAGTCGAGGGGTGACATGAAAAACCGCGTCATGTCTCGACGATGCTCGACATGACGTGTGCCCCGCCGCGCCGCCCTTACCCCTTGGCTTCCCCTCGAGGGGAAGCTCCGCCGCTCGCGGCGGTGATGAGGTGTATAAAATTGTTCACCACCTCATCCGTCCCCTGCGGGGACACCTTCCCCTCACAAGGGGAAGGCAAGGGTCGGTCGCGCCGCCTGCCCAATACGTCACCCCGAGCGTAGTCGAGGGGTGACATGAAAAACCGCGTCATGTCTCGACGATGCTCGACATGACGTGTGCCCCGCCGCGCCCGCCCGCCCAATACGTCACCCCGACGCCCCAATACGTCACCCCGAGCCGCCGCGCCGCCCGTTGCTTTGGGCGGTGCGGCGTGTCGAGGGGTGACATGAAAAACCGCGTCATGTCTCGACGATGCTCGACATGACGTGTGCCCCTCGCCCGTGATACACGGTACACCCCGCGCCGGGGGACCGCGTCATTCTGTGCCGCCCTTCGATAGCATTCATGGCTGCGGGCGGGGCGACATGACGTGGTAGGGCGGGGCGACATGACGTATACAGGGGGGCGGGACAAACTTCGCACATGGGGGCGAGTGCGCGGGGGAAAAGTGCCGAACAGGGTAAAAAATCGCCACTTGGGGTGAGATTTTTCCAAAAAAATCCCGATTTTCCAACCACATATCAAAATAATTATAAAATCACCTCGTAAAACTCTTGCGTTTTGCCGAAGTTTGTTTTATAATAAGCATACCGATCGGTTTTCATATACGGGTCGATGCGCGCGCGAGCGCGATTCGGAACGCGCGGACCGCGTCACGGAAACACCGCATATCGGAAAAGATTTCGGGAAGGAGCAAACTATGTCGGATCTACTCGTCGTCATTTTCGGCCAAGAACTCGATATGACAGTCTCAACGGTGGTTCTCATCCTCATGCTCGTGCAGCTTGCGTTGGTCGCTGTCGCGCTCGTCGCGTTCGTCCTCCTCACGATGCGCAAGTACGCCATCACGAAGAAGAAGCAGAACATCCTCGTCACCCACGCGGCCGCCGCGGAGAAGGAACACAGCCTCGTCGGCATTTCCCTCGATACGGTCGTCGTGCAGCGCAGGTTCAAGGTGGGCGAGCCGTTCAACTGCGAGGGCCTCGTCGTCACCGCAAGCTACAACAGCGAGCCTTCCACGGAGACGGTCACCGATTATTCGGTGGAGGCGCCCCGCACCGATGCGGAGGGCAAGCCCAACGTCACCGTCCGCTACGGCGGCTTCTCCGCGTACTACACCGTCGAGGTCGTCGCGGAGGAAGAGCGCATCCCCGTTGGCATGGAACTCGATACTTCCGCAGTCCGCAAGGAGTTTACGGCGGGCGAGGCGTTCGAGTGCGCGGGTCTTAAAGTGCGCGTCCGCTACAACCGCGAGCCGCTTTCCGAAGAAGTTTACAACTACTCCGTCGAGTCGCCCGCGACGGACGAGACCGGCGAAAAGCAGGTCATCGTCCGCTACGGCGATTTCGTGGAGCTTTACAACATAACCGTCCTCCCCGCAAAGAAGGAGCGCCACCTTATCGGGATCGATCTCGATCTCGAAGTCGTCAAGACGGATTTCCTCGTCGGCGAGCCCTTCGATTGTTCGGGCCTCGGCGTCGTCGCCCGCTACGACGAAGAGCCTTATGAGGAGAGGGTGGAGGACTTCACCGTCGAAGCCCCCGATCTCGACCGCAAGGGGATGACGAACGTCATCGTCCGCTACGGCGAATTCACCCAGAGCTATCCCGTGTTCGTCGCCGAAGGGCGCGCCCTCGTGGGCATTTCCCTCGATACGAGCGTGGTGCGCCGCGAGTTCACGGCGGGGGAAGAATTCAACTGCATGGGTCTTATCGTCACCGCCGATTACGACGCGGAGCCGTACACCGAGGAGCTTTCCGATTACGAGGTCGAGGCCCCCGATATGGCGGAAGAGGGCGAGCGCGAAGTGAGAGTCAGCTACCTCGGGAAGACGGCGTCCTACACCGTCACCGTGGTGAAGCCCGCACCCGCACCCGCACCCGTGCCCGCAGGCGAAGAGACGGGCGTCCTCCGTTACGACAAGAGCTTCACCGCCCGCCTCATCCAGTCGAGCGATGAGATAAAGAATTGGTACACCCTCCTCAAAAACGAACTCCTCTCCTACAAGAAGGTCAAGGACCGCATGAGTTGGAAGAAGGAGTCCTACCGTCTCGGCAAGGAGCCTGTCGCAAAGTTCGGGTTCCGCGGGAACACCCTCTGCCTCTTCCTTGCTTTGAATCCCGCAGATTACGAGGGGGAGAGCAGGTATAAAGTGGAGGACGTCTCCACCAACAAGTCCTTTGAGGACACCCCTTGCATGTACCGCATCAAGAACGACATGCGCGAGAAGCGCGCCGTCGAACTCATCGCCGCCGTGATGGAAAAGCTCGGCGCCGAGCGGTACGACCGTCTCGCCGAAGACTACTATCTCCCCTACGAGGGCATCTACGAACTCGTCAACAAGGGGCTTGCAAAGCGGCTCATCGTCAGCGGGGAGACCTTTGAGGGTCTCCGCTCGGAGGCGGGCGAAGAGGTCGCCGCCGATGCCGTCGTCTACAAGAAGACGGAAGCTCCCGTCCTTGCACCCATGGTCATCGAGGAAGAGTCCGTCGAGGGCGGCACCCTCCGCTACGACAAGAGCTTCCGCGCCAAGGTCATCCAATCGGACGACGAGACGAAGAAATTCTATTCCGCCATCAAGAACGAACTCCTCTCCTACAAGAAGGTACACGACCGTATGAGTTGGAAGAGGGAGACGTATAAGGGGACGGGCGGCGTCGTCGCGAAGATCAGCTACCGCGGCAGCACCCTCTGCCTCTTCCTGCCCCTCGACCCCGCCGCGTATGCGGACAGCCGCTACAAGGTGGAGGATGCCTCGGGCAACAAGTCGAACGAAGATACCCCTTGCCTTTTCCGCATCAAGAACGAGAAGCGTCTCCGCCTCTCCTTCGACCTCATCGCACAGGTGATGGCGGACAGGGGGATCCCCAAGACCGACCGTCCCGAAGAGGACTATGCGGAGCCTTATCAGGACATCGTGAAACTCATCGAGCAGGGGCTTGTGCGCCGCGAGATCAGCACGAAAGAGGACGAAAAAGTTTTCGGGAAGGGCGAATAAGGGTATGACGGCGGTCAGGAAAACGAAAGAAAAGATCCTCATTGTGGACGATTCCGAGATGAACCGCTCCATCCTCGCCGATATGCTGGCGGACGAATTCGACGTCGCCGAGGCGGAGGACGGGGAGGCGGCTCTCGAAATTCTCGGAAAGTCCGCGGATGAGTTTTCTCTCGTGCTTCTCGATATCGTCATGCCGAAAAAAGACGGGTTCGAGGTGCTTGCGGAGATGAACCGCACCCGCCTCATCGAGGACCTTCCCGTCATCATGGTCTCGGCGGAAACGGCGTCCGCGCAGATCGAGCGGGCATACGAGCTGGGCGCGACCGACTTCATCATGCGCCCGTTCGACGCTTCCATCGTCCACAGACGCGTCCTCAACACCATCTTCCTCTACGCCAAACAGCGCAACCTCATCGGCATTATCGAGGCGCAGATCAACGAAAAAGAGCAAAACAGCAGCCTCATGGTAGATATTTTAAGCCATATCGTCGAATTCAGAAACGGCGAGAGCGGGCTTCATATCCTCCATGTGCGCACCATCACCGAGCTTCTTCTGCGCAAGGTCATGCGGAAGACGGACCGCTATCCCTTTACCGATGCGGATATCTCCGTCATCAGCATGGCGTCCGCGCTCCACGATATCGGCAAGATCGGGATAGACGATAAAATTCTCAACAAACCCGGCAGACTCACGGACGAGGAGTTTGCCATCATGAAGACGCACAGCATGATCGGCGCGAAGATGCTCGAGGGACTTGCCGCCCACAGGACGCACCCCCTCGTGCGGCACGCCTACCAAATTTGCCGCTGGCACCACGAGCGGTGGGACGGCAGGGGGTATCCCGACGGGCTGAAGGGGGACGAGATCCCCGTTTCGGCGCAGATCGTCGCCCTTGCGGACGTGTATGACGCCCTCACGAGCGAGCGGGTCTACAAGCCGCCCTTCTCCCCCGAAGCCGCAAAAGAGATGATCTTCGCGGGCAAGTGCGGCGCGTTCGACCCCTTCCTTCTCGAGTGCTTTGAGGAAGAGTTCGAGAGGATCCGCGAGGCCCTCTCCCGCAACGCGAGCGAACAGGCGGCACAGCGGGAGATCCGCAACTATGCGGAGGCGGTGCGCCACACGGGCGGGACGGCGGGCGCCTCCGAGCGCACTTTGAAGCTCCTCGACTACGAGCGCATGAAGTACAACTTCTACGCCGAACTCACCGAGGAGATCCAATTCGAATACCTCGTCTCCGAAAATATCTTAAAGCTCTCCTCGTGGGGGGCGAAGAAGCTCGGCGTGGAGCAGGAGATCTCCGATCCCGCAAACGACAGAAGGCTCCAAGAGCAGCTCGGCAAGGATTGGTTCCGCGATCTTGAAAAGGTTTTTGCGGGGGCATCCCCCGAAAATCCCGAATTCAGGCGGGAGTGCGAGCTTGCGATCGGCGGAGAGCTGCGGTGGTACAGCGTCATCATGCGCGCCTTCTGGACGGACGGCGCCGTCCCCGCGATCGAGAGCGCCATCGGCAAACTCGTGGATGTCCACGACACCCACATTGCCATGAACGAACTCAAGGAAAAGTCCATCCGCGATCCGCTCACGGGGCTTTTGAACCGCGAGGGCGCGGGGGAGGAACTTCCCGCAAAGCTCGCGAATTACCCCGCCCACAAGTACGCGGTCGCCGTGTTCGATATCGACCTCTTCAAGCGCGCAAACGATACCTACGGGCATCTCTTCGGGGATAAGGTCCTCTGCGAAGTGTCGGAGCGCCTCGTCCACAGCACGAGAGTACACGATCTCTGCGCCCGCATCGGCGGCGACGAGTTCCTCATCGTGTTCGAGTACGACGCGGATATCCATCCCATCATCGCCCGTGTCTTCAAGGCGCTCTGCGGCCCCGTGGGGGAATTCGACCTCACGGTCAGCATGGGGGTCGCCGAGATGACGAGGGCGGGGCAGAGTTTCCGTTCCCTCTTCAAAAAGGCGGACGAAGCCCTCTATGCGGCGAAGAACGGCGGCAGGGCGGGCTATCGGTTTTACGGCGAAAGCAAGGAGTGAATATGACCATTCAGGAATGTTACAAGGCCCTCGGCGGCGATTACGACGAGGTCATCGGAAGGCTCAGAAGCGAACGTCTCGTGCAGAAATTCGTCTTAAAATTCCCCGCGGACGGGAGCTATGAACTCCTCCTCCGTTCCCTCGAAGAGGGGAACGCGCCCGAGGCGTTCCGTGCGGCGCACACCATCAAGGGCATGTGCCAGAATTTGGGATTTACGACTCTCGGAGCGTCCTCCTCGGCGCTCACGGAAAAACTGCGCGGCGGGAAACTTGCGGGGTATGAGGCCCTCCTTTCCGCCGTGAAAGAGGACTACGCGCGCACGGTTGCGGCGATCAAAGATTTCGAAGCGAACCTCTGACGGGGAACGCCCGCGGGGCGGAAAAACTATGGCGGAAGAAAAGAAAAAGAGCAAAAAGATCGGATTCAAGAATCTGATCATGGGCGAAAAAAGTCTGCTTGCGACGGTGCTGCTTATCATCCTCGTCATCGCCAGCCTTGTTGCCGCCTACCTCGGATGCACGAGGATCGTGTACGACCGCGCCTACAAACAGCTCGAGGATGCGGCGAACACGGTGATCGATCAGGTCCGTTCCAAATTCCAGCGCGACAAGGAAGTCCTCGACGCGACGGCGGAGATCATTGCGGATTCGCACGCATTCGACAGTGAGGATATCGGCGCCGACGAGTTCAGCAAAGAGCTTGCGGACTATATCAAAAACGTCGCTCCCATCCAGAACATGATGAACCTCCGCATCTATACTGCAAGCGGAGACGTCTTCCTTCCCGACGAAGGGTTAAGCGAAACCTTCAAAATCCCCAAGGAGGTCTACGACCAGCTCGTCCCCTTGATGGAGACGACCGGCGACTTCATCTCCTCGCGGGAGATCAGCAAGCGCACGGGGATGGTGGGCGCGCAGATCGTACAGCAATATGTTCCCGTCCGCCGCGGCGACAAGGTCGTGGCGCTCCTCTGCGGCGTCACCGATCTTGCCAAGCTCCCGCAACTCCTCCGCGTGGGGAATATCTATAACGGCAATGCAGACGTGGCGATCGTCGACGTGAAGTCCGAAAACGACAGCGGCGATCCCGCCAAGAAATACGAGATGATCATGGACACCGTGAAAACGGGCATGGACGGGGCAAATGAACTCGGCTATTTCACCGATTACCTCAACCTCAAAGTCCGCGGGTTCAAGTCTATGGCGGACTTTCAGGCGGACGTCGTCGGGTTCGGCACGGGGGATGCGCAGGTCTGGTCGGCAGAGGAAAAGGAGTGGATGTACCTCTACTATAAGCCGGTCGGCGGCTCCGCAACGAGGTGGAGCGTCATCATCTCCGTCCCGAAGAGCGTCGTGTTCACCAACGTGAAGAACGTGCAGATCGTCTTCGTCGTGATAGGTTCGGTCGTCGCCGTCGCCCTCGTCCTGTATTTCTTCATGATCAGGCGGAACGCGAAGGCCGCCATCGAGAAATCGGTGGAGCGCGCCGTCCTCGAAGAAAAGCTCATCAAGGCAGAGGCGGCGGAGCGCGCCAAGACCGCCTTCCTCTCCAACATGTCCCACGATATCCGCACCCCGATGAACGCCATTTTGGGCTTTGCGGCGCTCGCGGAGACCAACATCAACGACAAGGAGAAGGTGCAGGATTACCTCGCGAAGATCCTCTCCTCGGGCAATCACCTCCTCTCCCTCATCAACGACGTCCTCGATATGTCCCGCATCGAGAGCGGGAAACTCAATATCGAGGAGAAGCCTTGCTCCATCTCGGATATCTTCCGCGATCTCCGCAATATCATCCAGACGCAGATGAAGAGCAAGCAGCTGAATTTCTACATGGACACCCTCGACGTTGTGGACGAGGAGATCTGCTGCGACAAGCTGCACGTCAACCAGATCCTTTTGAACCTCCTCTCCAACGCCATCAAGTTTACGCCCGCGGGAGGGTCCATTTCCCTCACCATCCGCCAGAAAGCGGGTGCGCCCACGGGGTACGGGGCGTATGAAATGCGGGTGAAAGATACGGGCATCGGCATGAGTGAAGAGTTCGCCGTGCATATCTTCGAGCCCTTCGAGCGGGAGCGCACCTCCACGGTCAGCGGCATACAGGGCACCGGCCTCGGCATGGCGATCACCAAGTCCATCGTCGATGCAATGGGCGGCACCATCGAACTTGTCACGGAGAAAGACAAGGGCACCGAGTTCATCGTCAACCTGCAATTCCGTCTGCAGACGGAGGAAGAAAGGCCCGCCGCCATCCGCGAACTTGCGGGACTGCGCGCCCTCGTCGTCGACGACAATTTCGACACCTGCGACTCCGTCTCCAAGATGCTCTTAAAGATCGGCATGCACGCCGAGTGGACGATGCACGGCAACGAGGCCGTCCTCCGCGCAAAGCAGGCGGTGGAGACGGGGGAGGGCTTCTCCGTCTACATAATCGACTGGGTGATGCCCGATCTTTCGGGCTTCGAGATCGTGCGGCAGATCCGCAAGATCGTGGGGGAGGATATCCCGATCATCATCATTACGGCATACGACGTGGCGGCGATCATGGACGAGGCGAAGGATATCGGCGTCACGGCCTACTGCAACAAGCCCATCTTCCTCTCCGAACTCCGCGAGACCCTCGTCTCCTGCCTCGAAAAGGGCAAGGAAAAGAAGACGGAGGACGCGGTGATCGTCTCCGCGGAGGAAGCGGAGGCATTCAAGGGCAAGCGCATCCTCCTCGTGGAGGACAACGAACTCAACCGCGAGATCGCCGAGGAACTCCTCGGGGAGAGCGGGTTCGAGGTGGAGACGGCGGAAGACGGGTCCATTGCCGTCGAGAAAGTGAAGGCGGCGGAGGCGGGATACTACGACCTCATCCTCATGGACGTGCAGATGCCCGTGATGGACGGGTACGAGGCGACAAAATCCATCCGCGCCCTCGGAGGCGAAAAGGCGGAAGTGCCCATCATCGCGATGACGGCGAACGCCTTCGACGAAGACAGGCGCAAGGCGGCGGAGTGCGGCATGAACGCCCACGTCGCCAAGCCCATCAATATCCCGCAACTCATGCAGGTTTTGAAAATACACCTGTTCGGCGAAGAGGAAAAATAGCTTATTTGCCCCATAATAGATACATGGGGTGGAAAAATCTCAAAATCGGACGCGGAGCAACTCCGCGAAAGGGGTAGTGCGCATGGAATATTTTCGGTTAGGCGATATCCTCGTCAACAACGGCGCGATCACAAAAGAGCAGCTCGATAAGGCGCTCGAATTGCAGAAGACGAGGCACGAGCGTCTCGGCACCATTCTCATCGACGAGGGCATCATCAACGAACAGCTCCTCATCGAGACCCTCGAATTGCAGCTCGGCATAGACTTTATCGATCTCTCGAAGGTCCGTATCCCGATCGAGCTTGCTTCCCTCGTGCCCAAGAGCATTGCGCGGCGGCACGGGGTGGTGCCCGTCCGTCTCAATAAAGACGAACTCACCCTCGCAATGTCCGATCCTCTGAACTTCGTCGCCCTCGAGGAAGTGCGCACGGCGACCCGCAAGCGCATCCTTCCCAAGATCGCGACGACGGTTGCCGTCAACAAGGCGATCTCCACTCTCTACGGCAACGAGGGCGTCGCCCGCGCCATCGAGGAGATGCGCAGCGATACCTCCGCCCAGACGGCGGCAGCCGCCCGTCCCCACAGCGAGGAAGTCACGGAAGACGGCGCCCAGCAGTCCGCCCCCACCGTAAGGCTCGTCAACTCCATTTTGGAACGCGCCGCCAACGAGCGCGCGAGCGACGTGCATATCGAACCCCGTGCCGACGAAGTGGTCGTCCGCATGCGGATAGACGGCAAGCTCCGCACCGTGCTTACGGTGCCCGACGAGCTGAAGCGCACCGTCGTCTCCCGCCTCAAGATCATGGGCGGCATGGATATTTCGGAGTCCCGCACCCCGCAGGACGGCCGCGCGAACGTCCTCGTAAAGGGGCACAATATCGACCTGCGTATGTCCACCCTTCCCGCCATGTACGGGGAGAAAGTGGTCATCCGTCTCCTCGATAAGTCCGCCCAGCTCCTCGATGCGAAGGCGATCGGCCTCGAGGGGGAGAACCTCGAAAAATACAACAAGCTCCTCACCAATGCGCACGGCATGATCCTCATCGTCGGCCCCACGGGTTCGGGCAAATCGTCCACCATGTATACGATGATCCGCTCCCTCAACACCGACGAGGTCAACCTCGTCACCCTCGAGAACCCCGTCGAGTACGATATCGACGGCGTCAACCAGGTGCAGATCAACGAGAAGACGGGCATGACCTTTGCGGAGGGCCTCCGCGCCATTCTCCGTCAGGACCCCGATATCATCGCGGTCGGCGAGATCCGCGACAGCGAGACGGCGGAGATCGCCATCCGCTCCGCGATCACGGGCCACCTCGTGCTTTCCACCGTCCACACCAACGACGCGCTCTCCGCCATCGACCGTCTCGTCGATATCGGCACCGCGCCCTACCTCATTGCGGATGCCCTGAAAGGGGTCATCTCCCAGCGGCTCGTCCGCCGTATCTGCCCCCACTGCAAGGAGGCATACTCCCCCACGGAGGAGGAGCTTGCGGCGCTCGGGTGCGACGTGGACGACGAAGATATCCGCTTCTACCGCGGCAAGGGCTGCCCCCATTGCTATCACACGGGTTACGTCGGGCGGACGGGCGTCTTCGAAATTCTCCTCATCGACAAGGATTTCAAGCGCGCCATCGCCGAGGGGCACCACACCGCACAGCTCTCGGAGTACGCGGAGAAGGGGACCTTCTCCCCGCTCGCGGAGGATTGCCGCAGGCTCGTTCTCGCGGGGGTCACCTCCGCGGAAGAGGCGATCGGCGTCCTCAATTCCACTGTAAAATAAGAGGGAGCAAAAAGGCTTTCAGGGAGAGAAGAATATGCCCATGGATCTCAACACGCTCGTTGCACAGGCAAGAGCATCCCGCGCATCGGATATCCACCTCGTGAGAGGACTGCCCGCCCGCATCCGTGTGGACGGCGAACTCGTCAACTTCGGCACCCCGCTCACGGCCGCCGACTGCGAATATTACGCACGGCAGATGGCGGGTGCGGAGTACGCCAAGATCGAGAAGATGGGGGAGCTTGACCTTGCCCTCACCTTCCCGGGGCGCATCCGCTGCCGTATCAATCTCTTCCGCCAGCAGGGGGCGATCTCCGCGGCGATCCGTATCCTCTCCGATAGGATCCCCGAACTCGATTCCCTCGGCCTCCCGCCCATGGTGCAATCGCTGCCCTCCTTAAACCGCGGCATTGTGCTTGTCACGGGTGAGACGGGGTCCGGTAAATCCACCACCCTCGCCGCCATGCTCAACCGCATCAACCGCACCAAAAACGCACATATTATCACGTTGGAAGACCCGATCGAGTATATCTATGAACCCGATAAGTGCGTCATCAACCAAAGGGAGATTGGCTCGGACACCGAGAGCTACGCGACGGGCCTCCGTGCCATTCTCCGCGAAGACCCCGACGTCATCCTCATCGGCGAAATGCGCGACCTCGCCACCATCGAGACGGCGCTTACGGCGGCGGAGACGGGGCACCTCGTGTTTGCCACCCTCCACACCAACTCCGCACCCGACTCCATCGACCGCATCGTGGACGTGTTCCCCGAAATGCGGCAGAAACAGATCCGCATGCAGCTCTCGACGACGCTCATGGCCGTCCTCTCCCAACAGCTTCTCCCGAAGAAGATGGGGGGCAGGGTCGCGGCGTGTGAACTCATGATGGTGACGCCCGCCATCCGCAACCTCATCCGCGAGGGGAAGACGCCGCAGATCGCAAGCTCGATGGCGACGTCCGCCTCGGAGGGGTCGGTGACGATGGACAATTCCCTCATTGCGCTCTTCCGCCAGCGGGTGATCTCGGGGGACGTAGCCAAGGCCGCCGCACACGACGCGGAGTACGTCCGCAAGAACGTGTATTAACCCCGTCCCCTTGGAAGGGAGCGCGTTCAACCCTTGCCTTCCCGGAGGGAGCGCGTTCAATCCTTGCCTTCCCGGAGGGAGCGCGTTCAATCCTTGCCTTCCCCTTGAGGGGAAGGTGTCCCCGCAGGGGACGGATGAGGTGTTGTAAATTGTGTTCACCTCATCACCGCCGCAAAGGGTGCGGCGGAGCTTCAGCGCAAGGCACGCCTACGGCGCCCTCAAGGGGAAGCCGAGAGGATGGATAGCAAACCCGCCCCCTTTGAAGGGGGCGGGGTAGGGGTGGGGGTTGCCCACGAATTACAGTGTCCCCCCGACCCTCATACCGACGCCGCATAGCGGCGGAGTGTATCTTGATCTTGTCTTTTAAGGAGGTCGTATGCAGACTTTCAAATATCGCGCGATCGCGCAGGACGGCTCCACCGTCGACGGCGTGATCGAGGCTTACGATGAATTCGAAGCCGTCAACGAGATCCGCAAGAGCTGCGCGGTCGTCGAGTCGATAAAGCCCGTGCGCAAGCAGCGGCGGACCATCGATATCAACGAGCCGCTGTGGGTCAGCAATAAGACGCTCGCCATCACCGCGAACCAGTTCTTCATCATGTTGAAGGCGGGTCTCACGATGACGCGCACCATCGAACTCATCGCCGACCAGTGTAACGACCGTTTGATGAAGCGCATCCTCCGCGCCTGTGCGGGGGACGTGGCTGCGGGCTATTCCCTTGCGGGCAGTCTCGAGAAGAACGGCAAGAAGATCCCCGCCGTGTTCATCGAAACGGTGCGCGCGGGGGAGGAATCGGGCACGTTGGAGCAATCCTTCCGCAGTCTCGAGACCTACTATAGCCGTGCGAACAAAACGCAGAAGAAGGTGAAATCGGCACTCACCTATCCCATCCTCGTCCTCGTCGTGGCGGTCATCGTCATCGGCGTCGTGATGGTGGTGCTTGTCCCCCGCATGACGGAGACCCTCACCTCCTTCGGCACCGAGCTGCCCCTCGTCACCCGCATCCTCATTGCGATCTCCGATTTCTTCAAGAATTGGTGGTACCTTGTGGCGATCGTGCTTGTCGCGCTCGTGTTGGGGCTGTACTTCTTCGGCAAGTCCGAAAAGGGGAAGATGGCGTATTCCAAACTCCGCTTCAAACTCCCCGTCATCGGAAAGATCACCCGCTTCAATTCCGCGGCGCAGGTCGCGAACACCCTCTCCACCTTGCTTGCCGCAGGGCTCCCCGTCACCCGCGCGCTCGATATCGTCAGCCGCGTCGTCGACCAACGCTGTTTGGGCAAGGAACTCAGCGAGGCGATCGTAAAACTCGAGGGCGGCATCAGCCTCGGCGAAGCGCTCAAAGAGTCCAAATACCTGCCCGCGATGCTCATTGAGATGATCACGGTAGGGGAGTCCTCGGGTATGTTGGAGGAGACTCTCCGCACGATCGGGCTGTTCTACTCGGACGAAGCGACCTCCGCATCCGACTCGGCGCTCGGCCTCATGGAGCCGATCATTACGATTATTTTGGGCGTTGTCGTTGGATTCATCGTGATCGCGATCTACGTGCCGATCTTCTCCATGTCCACGGCCGCCGGCAGCGGGATTTAAGGCAAAGGACGAGATTCCTCATCCCGCGAGGGGGTTCGGAATGACGTAGTAGGACTTCGCCGCTCGTTCGCACCGGTACGTGCGCCCCTGCTTCGGTTACGTTGTGTCGAGCGACAGACTTCGGTCGCGGTGTGTCGAGCGACCTACTTCGGTTACGGTGTGTCGAGCGACCCGCTTCGGTTACGGTGTGTCGAGCGACCCGCTTCGGTTACGGTGTGTCGAGCGACCTACTTCGGTTACGGTGTGTCGAGCGACCCGCTTCGGTTACGTCATTTCGACGACCGTAGGGAGGAGAAAACTCAAATTCGAGATTCCTCACCCCGCGAGGGGGTTCGGAATGACGTAACCCCCGTAAAATCCTCAACCACGGTTTCAACGTTGTATCATCCCTGCAACGTCGAAATAAATAAAAATCTTTCATGAAAGGAGTAACAAAACCCATGAACAAGAAACTGAAAAAGGGCTTCACCCTTGCCGAGCTCTTGATCGTCGTCGCGATCATCGCGGTCCTTACCGCTATCGCGGTCCCGCTTTTCGTGACCTCGATCAACAAAGCGCAGAATGCGACCAAAGATGCGAACATCCGTTCCGTCCGCGTTGCCGCTGTGTACTACATTCTCAGCCATGACGAAGATCCAAATCTTTATGCCGATAACAAACTGATTGGCGATAAATTCCAAGTTGATGCTACGTTGGATACGAGTGGCAACATCTCGGATCTCAAGGTCGCAGTGACGGAAAAGGATGTCACGGAGAAGTATGATACGTCTACCGAGGGCAAAATTGTCATTTGCACCAGCGTTACGGCGACGCAGGTTGAATCCCAGCAAAAAATCGGAGCTGGTGGTTGATTTTCTCTGATACAAGAACGTAATTTCTCCCGAATGAGCCGAACGGGATGAAGGGATGCGGCTGAATAACAGGAGAAAAGGAAGCGCGGGCGGCGCGTTCGCCGTGTCGCCCGCATACTTCCGAACGTAAGAACGTCCTGCGTTCCCCTCCGCATAGGACGAATTTGAAAGCTACACACCCCCTCAGTCACGCCCAAGGGCGGCGTGACAGCTCCCCCTCAAGGGGGCGCCAAGAGACGGGTTGGCCGCAAAGGGCGCGGCGGAGCTTCAGCGCAAGGCACGCCTACGGCGCCCTCAAGGGGAAGCCGAGAGGCGGGTTGGCTGCAAAAGGTGCCGTGCCACCCTCCCCCTTGGAAAGGGGTAGGGCATCAACAAACCGAACAATCCGAACCAAGGAGACCGGAGGTACTCATGTCAATCGATTTGCCGCTCGCGGCGGATATTTACCTCTCGGTCCTTCTCTTCTGCCTCGGCGCGTGCATGGGAAGTTTCATCACCTGCGCCGCCGACCGCTATGTCGCCAAAGAGAGCGTGCTCCGCGGCAGGAGCAAGTGCCCCGTATGCGGGCACACCCTCTCCGCATTCGAGCTTATCCCCGTCCTCAGCTGGCTGTTTTTGGGGGGCAGGTGCCGAAAATGCGGTGCGCCCATCCCCGTGCGGTGCTTCTTCACCGAACTTTTAACGGGACTTCTGTACCTCGTCACATACCTCAAATACGGCTTTGGGTTTGTGACGCTCGAATATCTCATCCTCTTCTCCCTGCTGCTCGCCGTCGGCCTCATCGACTACGACACCATGGAGATCCCCGACGGGCTTACCCTCGCGGGGGCCGTAACCTTCCTCCTCTTCCTCTATCCGCACGGCGGGTGGGGCGAGCGGGTGACGGACGGTCTTCTCGGCGGGTTGGTCTACGGCGGGGGCATGCTCCTCATCTCCCTTGTGATGGACTTCCTCTTGAAGAAGGATACCCTCGGGGGAGGGGACGTAAAGCTGTTCGCGATGCTCGGCCTCTTCACGGGGCTTGCCCGCGGGCTGCTGATGCTCCTCATTTCGTGCATTACGGGGCTGCTCTTCGCCCTCTCCGCAAGGGGAGGCAAGAAGAAGGAGTTCCCGTTCGGACCCGCCATCGCGGTCGCGGCCATGTTTACCTTGATCGCGGGGCAGGATCTCATAAATTGGTATCTCTCGCTGATTTCATAATACAAGGAGAACGTTCATGAAGCATTGCATCGGTTTCGACATCGGGAATCATGCGGTACACGTCGCGGTCCGCAAGGGCGATTCCATCGTGCGCGGATTGACCGTGCGTCTCGCGCAGGATCTCGTGAAAAACGGCACGATCACCTCTTACGAGGCGATGACGGATTTCCTCAAAGAACTCCGCCGCGTGCAGAAGCTGACGTCCACACGGAACGCCGCGCTCATCTTGCCCGCCCCGCTCTGCTATTGCCGCAGGTTCTTTGTGGCGGCGAACACCCGCGACCAGCTCATGTTCAACCTGCCCTACGGCTTCCGCGATTTCATCACGGACGACAAGAGCAATTATTTCTTTGACTGTGCCGTCCTCAACGCCGTCCGCTACGGCGACGAGCGTCCGCCCGAATTCGACGTACTTGCCGCGGCGACGAGGAAGGAAGTCGTCGAGGACTATGTCAACATGTTCAAGAAGGCGGGCTTCAACTTAAAGACCATTATCCCCGAGGAGTTTGCCTATGTCAACCTCTGCCGCAGGGCGGAGGGGGAGCCCCACCACCACGGCATTCTCGATATCGGGCACAACGCGGTGAAGCTCTTCCTCTACGACGGCGAACTCTTCGAGAGCGTGCGCGTCATCGATTACGGCTGTAACGCGCTCGACGAGGTCATCTCCGAACACTTCGGCGTCGATACCTTCATGGCGGGCACCTACCGCGAGAACGACTTCGGCGGGGCGAACAGCCTCGAGGGGTGCCGCACCATCTACGGCGCAATGGCGCTCGAAGTTCTGAAAGCGCTCAACTTCTACCGCTTCAACGGCGGCGGGAGCATCGAGCATCTGCACTGCTGCGGCGGCGGCGCGCACAACGCGGCGCTCATGGATACCCTCCGCAGCACCCTGCCCATTCCGCTCACCGACCTCGGCGAGTTCTTCACGGGCAACAAATCCAAGGAAGGGATCGACTTCCCGCTCATCGCCGCGGCGGCGGGCGTGGCATTGCAATAAAGGAGGAAAGCGTTCATGGCAGTTTCCAAGAAAGAGGCGGACGTGCAGGTGACTTTTTACGACGTCGCCAACCGCACCACGAACAGCGCACGCGCTTCGGCGATCGCCTCGAAGTATTCCACCAAGGAGACGGTGAATCTCTGCATAAAGGAGAGGAAGGGGATGTCTTTCGAGCTGTTCTTCCTCATCCTTGCGGCGATCCTTGTCTTCCTTCTCATCATGGAATTCTTCGGGATCTACCGTCCCTACCTTGCCCTCGAACAGGCGGAGGCACAGCTCACCGAAGATCAGGCCCGGCTCGAGCAACTCTACGGGGAGATGTCGGACCGCGAGAGCGTCCGCGAACAGTATCGGCTCTATAACTACGAAAACTTCCCGCGGGACCTCGTTGACCGTGCGGACGTCCTCGACCTTCTCGAAAAGGAGGTGTTCCCCCACGGCAAGGTGGTGACGTTCTCCATTACGAGGAACGCGCTCACCCTCACCCTTACGGGCATTCCGGACGCAGAGGGCGCCGCCATGCAGAAGGCGCTCCGTGAGAACAAGATCGTGCAGACCGCTATCGTCTCGAGCGAGGATGAGGCGACGGGTATCGTAAGCATGACGATCATTTTCAAGGACGCAACGGAGGTGGAATGACATGGCTAACAAGTATTTGAAGCGGAAATTTACCCTGCGCGAGAGCATTCTCCTCATCATTCTCTTTGTGGTACTCGTCCTCGGGCTCTACTTCGGGTTGGTGTATTACCCCATCGCGAGCCGTACCGCGGATCTCAACCAGAATCTTGACGACGTGCAGTTGCAGCTCACCGTCGCCGAGAGCCTCAAAAAGCAGTACGACGACATGAAGGCGGAACTCAACACGATGGATAAGACCACCGTCATGCCGCAGTACAAGAACAACGAGCAGCAGGAGACCCTCCGCGCCCTCTTCGAGACCATTTTCTCGGGCGTCACCAATTACAGGATCACCTACAACACCTCCGAGCCTTCGGACGGCGTGCGCACCCGCACCGTCGGTTTCATCTTCACCATCGACGCGAGCAACGCGGGGGAGGGGCAGACCGTCTACCAAAAGGTGAAAGAGCTTCTTGCCAGCGTTATGACGACGGGCTACCGCTGCTGCATGCAGAACCTTTCTCTCTCGCCCGACGGCGGCGATTTGGAGAAAGCCACCCAAATTTCGGTGAACTGCAACGTGGAATTCTACGAACTCGACAGCTGACCGATCCCGCCCCTGCGTGCGGCCGATTTTCGGCGGTGCAATAAGGATAGCCCCGCCGCACGGATTGATAACCTGCCGCGCGGAATGGATAGCCCCGCCGCATGGTTGGAATTGATTGATTTGCCGCACGAGCGGAATGGATAGGCCCGCCGCACGAGCAGAATTGATTGACCTGCCGCGCGATTGAACGTTTGAACACAAAACCCCTCTGCCGCTTTATTCGGAACGAGGGGTTTTCTTTTGCACTACCGCCTGTTCCACGCGTCATTCTGAACCTCGGCCCGTTGTTTCGGGGCTGCCGCCTGTCCCACGCGTCATTCTGAACCCCCGCGTACTACTTCGTTATGCGGAATGCTCGGTGGGGGTGAAGAATCCCGAGGATATAAGCGACGAGTATGTAATGCGGACTTCGTACTTCGGGATCCTTCGCACGATAGGCTTTTACGGTTCTATTCCTACTCTGTCGGCTCAGGATGACGCGTTTATCGGGGCGCGCACGACCGCTTGTATACGTCATGTCGCCCTTCTCCTCATCCCGAGCCTGCCCTGCCGCCCGCATACGCGGGCGGCAGGGCAGGCGAGCGGATCTTTGTACCAAGCCGCATGAAAAGAGCGCAAGCAAAGAGCGCATGAAAAGAGCGCAAGCAAAAAGCCCTCCCGAGGGGGAGGGCATCATTTTGCCTACATGGGGTCGGAAAATCCGCAATGCGGGGCTTTCACGGCGGGGCAGAATCCGCAGCGGCGTACCCGCGCTTTTCGCTATGGGGTCTTAAAATCCCGCGATGCCGAGCTTTTTCGCGGCGGCTTTGCGGTCGGCGTCCATCTTCTCGATCACGCCCTTCACGGTCCTTTTGCCGCCGAACATTTCGTTGATGGCGCCCACCGCCTCCTCCGCGCTGTACCCGATGATCTTGGTACTCGCCGTAGAGACGCGCTCGTGTGCTGCAATGGAGGCCTGTGCGTCCGTCACCATCTGCGATTGGATATTGGTCGTCTGCCCCTTGAACACACTCACGGTGGAGATATCCTTGAAGGCGACATTGTAGTTTTCGGGGGTGGCGCAGAACCGTAAAAATTCAAGGGCCTCCTCCTTCTTTTCGCTCTTCGCGTTCACCATCATCATGTTGAGGTTGCCGCCCTCGTAGGTGCCGCCATCCGCCGTATTCATGAAGACGGGCATGAGGGCGAAGTCTTCCTTGGTGTATTCGCCCGGCGTGAAGTCGGTGTAGAACCACGTGTCCCAGATGAAGGTCATCGCGGCCTCGCCCGAAGCGAGGGCGGGGGAGATCTCGTCCCACCCCGTATCGAGGGACTTGTTTCCGAACCAGCCGCTCTTAAAAGCGTTTTCGATCCACGTCATCATGTTCGTGACGGCGGGGATCTCCGCATAAGAAGTCTCGTTCTTGTTGAGGCTCTCGAGGAGGGCGGGATCGTCCGCGAAGACGGGGTCAAGCCCGAACTGCACCATCCACGAACAGCCCTTGGCGGGCCAGAGAATGGGGGTGACCCCCAAGTCCTTCAGCCCTTCGCACAGCCCGTCGAACGCCGCCTGCGTTTCGACGGCATTCGTCATCCCTAATTTTCCGAGCAGTTTCTTGTTGTAGTAGCATCCCGAGACCGAACTCTCCCAGAAGGGCAGCCCGAGGAGCCGCCCGCCCGCATCAGTGCAATACGCCTTCGCACTGTCGGTGAGGTCGGAGACCCATGCCTCGTCCTTGAGGTCGAGGAAGTTCTCTTCCACGTCGAAGTTGTTGAGATCGGCGTTGTGGAAGTGGAGGAGGATATCGGGCGCCCTGTCCGTTTTGAGGCGTTTTTGCGCCTCCGTCTCGAACTTTGCGTCCTCAACCTTCACGATATTGAGATTTTCGCCCGTCGTCTCCTTGAAGTGGTCGAAGATCTCCGTCATGTAGGGCTTATTGAGATCGCTCTTCTTGCCCATAATCGTGAGGGCGTTCGGGTCGTATTTCTCGCCGCCGCATCCCGCGAGAATGAGGGGAGGGAAGAGGGCGAGCGCGAGAAGAAGTCGGGGCTTTTTCACTTGGTCTCTCCTTTTTTGCGTTTTTCAAAGATACGCGCCACGGTCGCCCGCACCGCGTCCATGTCGATGGGCTTTGCAAGGTGGGCATCCATGCCCGCGTCGAGGGCGTTTTTCACGTCCTCCGCAAAGGTATTCGCCGTCATCGCGACGATGGGAATGCTCTTCGCCTCGGGGTGGCCGGAGGCGCGGATGGCGCGGGTCGCCTCGTACCCGTTCATCACGGGCATCTGCACGTCCATGAGGATCATGTCGTAATAGCCGGGTTCGGACTTTTCGAACATCTCCGCGGCGATCTTGCCGTTTTGCGCCACTTCGCAGTGCGCCCCCTCGATGAGGAGCATCTCGGTGAGGATCTCGGCGTTGAGTTCGTTGTCCTCCGCCACGAGGAAGAGCTTGCCGTCCATCGCGCCCTCGGCGTTCTTCTGTTCGGGTTCCTTCTCGGGCTCGGCGAAGAGGGGCTTTATGGTCTGGAAGAAGGTGGAGGTGAAGAAGGGCTTGGGCATGAAGGCATTGATACCCGCCTCCCGCGCCTCCTGTTCGATATCGCTCCAATCGTAGGAGGTAAGCACGAGGATGGGCACGTCCGCACCCACCTTTTCACGGATGCGCCGCGCCGTCTCCACGCCGTCCATTCCGGGCATCTTCCAATCGAGGAGGATGACGTTGAACCCGTCCCCGCGGTCATGCGCCTTCACGGCGGCCTCCACGGCGGAGGAGCCGTCCGTCGCATAGCTCACGTCCACCCCCGTATCCCGCATCATCTCGCGGATATTGAGGCAAATCTCCTCCTCGTCGTCCGCCACGAGCATGCGGGTGATCTTGCGGCGGAACCACGCGTCCTGCGAGTCCTCTCCGACGGGGGAGAAGGAGAGTTCCACCGTAAAGGTGCTGCCCTTTTGGGGCTCGCTCTCCACGCGGATGATGCCGCCCATGAGGTCGACGAGGTTCTTCGTGATCGCCATGCCCAGCCCCGTGCCCTGTATCTTGTTGACGACGGAATTCTTCTCGCGGCTGAAGGGCTGGAAAATTTCCTTTACGAATTCCTCGCTCATGCCGATGCCGTTGTCTTTCACGATGAAGCGGAGCTTGACGAATTGGTTGGAAGGGTCGGGAAGTTCCCGCACCGTGAAGTCCACTTTTCCGCCGACGGGTGTGTATTTTACGGCATTGGAGAGGAGGTTTATGAGGATCTGGTTGAGGCGGAGCCTGTCTCCCATCAGCTCGTCGGGCGGGGTGCCCTGCGTGCGGATGGAGAACTCCTGGTTTTTCGCCTTCGCCTGCGGCATGATGATGATATTGATCTCCTCGAGGAGATCGGGCAGGCTGAAGCGGTCTACGTTCAGAGAGGTCTTCCCGCTCTCGATCTTGCTCATGTCAAGCACGTCGTTGATGAGGGAGAGGAGGTGATGGCTCGACGCCATGATCTTTCTTGTGTATTCGCGCACCGTGTCCGCATTGTCGGCGTTCCGCTCGAGGAGGACGGAGAAGCCGACGATGGCATTCATCGGGGTGCGGATATCGTGGGACATGTTGGAGAGGAAGTTGCTCTTCGCCTCGTTCGCGCTCTTGGCGGCGTCATACGCCCCCTGCAGTTTTTCGTTCAGCTGCCTGTCGAGGGTACGGTCGGACATGACGACGATATACTTTTCCGTCTTCTCGATGGTCATGTGATAGATGGCGACGCGGTACCAACGGCGTTCCCCCGTCTTCTGGTGCATGTATTCGCACTCCCAGCTGCGGTTCTCGCCGAGGGGGATGGCCTGCAATTCCTCGTTGGGGACGATGATGTTGTAGTCCACGGCGCACGCCGCCATGGCGCGGATATTCTCCCGCGCCGTCTTCTTGGAGATGCCGATCAGCCGCTCGATATTGGGACTTATGTAGTCCACCTTCTCGGTCTGCGGGTCGAGCATGAGGAAGATATCGTCGACGGTGGAGGAGAGAACGTCGAACATGCGCTCGCGGTACAAAAGCTCCTTCCTGCTCCGCTGCGATTGCGTCACGATGCGGAGGACGAGGACGATGATGAGGGCGGCGATGATGACGGAGAAGATGATGATGAACACCCTCGTCGAGGCGCGCTGCGCGAGGAGGAAGCCTTGGCTTACCGCCGTCTGCGGCACGTCGGAGAGGAGAAAGTAGTCCTCATAGCCGATGGGCATGTAGTTGATACAGCGTTCCTCCCCGCCCTGCTTGTATGTGAGGAAGCCGCCCGTTGTAAGGTTGCTCTTGATCTCTTCGAGCTTTTCCTCCCCCAAGCCGCCGGAACGGAGGTAGTCGAAGTAGTTGCTGTATGCACTGCCGCCCTCCGCGGTGGCGATGAGAACGGACCCGTCGGGGAGGAGGATAAAGCTCCTCGCAAGGTTCTTGCCGTCCTTTTCGAAGGCGTTCGCATTGAGGGAGAGGGAGATATCGGCGTTCGTGTAGCTGATGCCGACGGCGGTAAAGGGGAAATCCTTGTAGACGCCCTCCGAGGAAATGGCGAACATGGTGACGTTTCTGCCGCCGATCGTCTCCCCGATCATGATGGGCTTTTTCTCTTGGATGAGGGAATCGGAACCGTTTTTGAGAGGCGCATCGCCCTGCTTGTCGCTGCCGACGGAGTAGTATTCCCTGTTCTCGTTGAGGAAGTAGAAATCGGAGAATCCCCAATATTTCTTCTTGCTCTCGACGAACGTCTTCATCTGCTCGTCGCCCGTCTCCTCTTCGGAGACGAGTGCGTAATAGTCGCCGCAGCTCTCGAGAAGCCCCCAGTTGCGGTTGAGGAAATTCTGGAAAGTATGGCGGACCTGCCCGTACACTTCCTCGAGATGACGTTTACTGTCCTCGAAGACCCTGTCCGAGATATACCCGAAATATCCGACGAGCATTGCCGTAACGACGGCGATCACGATGCACGCGATGGCGGGCGGTAAGATGCGTTTCAGCCATTTCATGAAGCGTTCCCCTTTCTTCGCGCGTGGCGAAGGACCCGTAAAATAACGGTACGCGAAACTATTCTACCATACCCGCGCGGAAAAAGCAACCCCTGCGGCACGATTTCCGCACATATGCCGCGCATTTTCGCATCTTTTTTGCCCTTTTCCGCCCGTCCGTCGTCGCCATATCCGCGCCCGTCCCCTTGCCTTCCCCGCAGAGCATGGATACGCGCCCGCCCCTTGCCCGCCCCGCAGAGCATGGATACACGCCCGCCCCTTGTCCACCCCGCAGAGCGTGGATACACGCCCGCCCCTTGCCTTCCCCTTGTGAGGGGAAGGTGTCCCCGCAGGGGACGGATGAGGTGTTATCACAGAACTGCATTTATG
>CANRFW010000005.1 GCA_947630035.1 uncultured Clostridia bacterium
TTGCCTTGTGCTCTTTCTCTCGCAAAATTCCTCAGAAAATCTTCCCGCTTTTTACTTGACTTTTATTTGCAGGTCTTCCATTGGTTTATATTTTACCCCCCGCCCGTCAGCGTTCATAGAGACGCAGCGCCTTGGGCAGGTGGTTTTTTACGACCCCATTCACGCATTTTCCTATCCCGAGGGGGAATTCCTCGACGCAGACGACGCACCAGCCCTCCCCGATCTCCGCCTCCGCCGTTTCGCCGCGGAGGTACTTTTTCGCCTCCTCGCGGGAGAAATGAACCTTGCGGCGGGCGTCTTTGCCGAACGCCATCGCGAGCGCATGGGCGGGCTTGAAAATTTTGCCGTCCCACTCCCCGAGTTCCACGCCGAGACGAAGAAGGCTTGTCCCCGAAAGATCGGGCATGCCCGCGGGGACAAGGTACATTCTTCCGTCTGCGAGCGTCGTAATGTCGCCCTTCGGGGGAGTGAGGAAAAAGTCCTCCGCAAAGGCGCGGAAGGCGCGCTCCGCCTGTGCGTTTTTCTGCAGGGGGAAGGGCTTGAAAGAAGATCGGGGGCGGACCCTCACCCCTACCCCTCCCCCTGGCGCAGGGGGAGGGCAAGATGCTCCTACCGGCGCAGGGGGAGGGCAAGATGCTCCTACCGGCGCAAGGGGAGGGCAAGATGCCCCTACCGATGCAGGGTTCTTTTCGAGCAGGGCGCAGAAGTGGCCCTCGCCGCGGAAGGTGTGGGGGTAGAGTTTGCGCATTGCGACGAGTGCAAATTCGGGGTGGCGCTTCAAAAAGTCCTCGACCTGCCACTCGTCCTCCTCCTCGGCAAAGGTGCAGGTGGAATAGAGGAGCTGCCCGCCGTCTGCAACCGTTTGCGCCGCGTCGTCCAAAATACCGCGCTGGCGCGCCGCGCACCGTGCGACATTCTCCTCGCTCCATTCGGGAATGGCGTTTTCCTCCTTCTTGAACATGCCCTCCCCCGAGCAGGGAGCGTCGACGAGGACGAGGTCGAAATAGGAGGGAAAGCGGGCGGCGAGCGTCTCGGGCTTCGCGCTGACAACGGCGCAGTTCGCAATGCCCATGCGTTCGACGTTCTGCAGCAGAATTTTCGCCCGCGCGTAGTTCACCTCGTTGGCGACGAGAATGCCCTCCCCCGCCATCTGTGCGGCGATATGCGTCGTCTTGCCCCCGGGTGCGGCGCAGAGATCGAGAACGCGCCCCTTGTTGAGGTCTGCCGCCATGCTCCCGACCGTCATCGCCGAGGGTTCCTGTACGTAATACAGCCCCGCAAAGTGGTAGGGATCCGCCCCGGGCTTCTCCTCGCCGATATACATGCAGGCGGGGTCGTCCCCTATCCTCTCCCCGAGGGGGAAGGGGGCGCGGCGGATAAATTCCTCTGCGGAAATTTTCAGCGTGTTCACGCGGAGGCCCTTATGGGGAGAATGTTCGTAAGATGCCAAAAAGGCGGGAAAATCTTCTCCCAGCCTCTCTTTCATGCGATTCAAAAATGCCTTGGGCAGGTTCATAAACTTTCGAGCGCCGCGGAGACCTGCTCGAGGGGGAGAAACGCCGCCCCGCCCGCAAGGGCGTTCTGGTAGCGGGGGCCCCCTTCGTCCCGCGCGACGTACACATTGCACTCCCCGGGGTGGGAGGTATACTTCCCGCCCGAGGCGAAGATGGAGGAGACGAGCTTCACGGAGATCGCGGTATCGTCCTCCACGTCCCGCGAGAAGCAGAACACTTTGCCCTCGAGGGCGCCCCCCTTCTTGCGGCGGTGCATGTATTTATTCACATAGCGGTAGAACTGTTCGTGCGCCTTGGCGTGGGCGATCTTCTTCTCCGTCCTCTCGGCGTAATACTCCTTCTGCCCCTCCGAGACGGGGGGGAGGATCCTGTAATCCCCGATCCTGCCCGCGCGGATGGCGTACCGCTCGATGAGGCCCTTTACATCGGTATTCTCCCGCTTGCAGAGCGCCTCGCACACCCGCATGGTGGCGTATGCGTCGTCCACGGCACGGTGGGGGGTGAACTCCACGCCGAGTTCCTCCGCCATGGCGCCCAGCCCGCATTGGCGGCTGAAGCACTTCTCGGTGTTCATGTAGAAGAACTGCGTATCCTGAAAGAGGAAGCGGAAGGAGGGAAGTTTGTAGCGCTTGGTCTCGAGGTTGAGATAGTTCACGTCGTTGATGGTCGCATGCCCGAAGACGATGGTATCCTTCCCCTCGAGGAGGCGCTTGATCCTGCCGTAGTGGGCGGGGAAGGTGGGGTACTTTTTGAAGTCCTCGTACTCATAGGGAAGCACGATCCCCTCTCCCCCCTTGCGGTCGGTGAGGTGGAATTTGCCGCGGGGGTTCATGAGAATATCCTCCCGCTCCTCGACCTCGAAGTTTTCGTTCGTCACGACGTACCCGAAGGCGCACATTTTCGCCACGCTCTTGAAGACGCAGGCGCACTCGATATCGAAAAAGACGTACCTCACGAGACCTTGATCTCCGTTTTGCCGCCCATGTAGGGACGGAGAACTTCGGGGATCTCCACGCTGCCGTCGGCGCGGAGGTGGTTTTCGAGGAAGGCGATGAGCATGCGGGGCGGGGCGACCACCGTGTTGTTGAGGGTGTGCGCGTATGCCGACCCCTTCTCCGTTTTATAGCGGATATTGAGCCTTCTCGCCTGCGCATCGGTTAGGTTGGAACAGCTCCCAACTTCGAAATATTTCTTCTGGCGGGGAGACCATGCCTCCACGTCGCAGCTGCGGTATTTGAGGTCGGCAAGGTCCCCCGAGCAGCACTCGAGGGTGCGGACGGGGATCCCCATGGAGACGAAGAGTTCCACGGTGTAATTCCACATTTTTTCGTACCACGCCTCGCTCTCCTCGGGCTTGCAGATGACGATCATCTCCTGCTTTTCGAATTGGTGGATGCGGTAGATGCCCCTCTCCTCGATGCCGTGCGCCCCCTTCTCCTTGCGGAAACAGGGAGAATAGCTCGTGAGCGTCAAAGGAAGTTGTTTTTCCTCGAGGGTCTGTCCCATGAATCTGCCGATCATGGAATGCTCGGAGGTGCCGATGAGATACAGGTCCTCCCCCTCGATCTTATACATCATGCCGTCCATCTCCTCGAAACTCATCACCCCCGAGACGACGGAGGAGCGGATCATGTAGGGAGGAATGACGTAGGTAAAGCCCTTCTCTATCATGAAGTCGCGGGCGTAGGTGAGGACGGCGGAGTGCAGCCGCGCAATGTCCCCCGTGAGGTAATAGAACCCCTGCCCGCTCGTGCGCCTTGCGCTGTCGATATCGATGCCGCCGAGTTTCTCGAGAATATCGAGGTGGTAGGGAATTTCGAAATCGGGGACACGGGGTTCCAAAAACCGCACCCCTTCCACATTTTCGGAGTCGTCTTTGCCGATGGGTGTATCCTTGGAAATAATGTTGGGGATGCGCATCATCACGCCTTGGAGCTTTTCGGAGACCTCCGCCGTCTCCTTCTCGATCTCGGCGAGCCGCTCGGCGTTCCTTTCCACCTGCGCCTTGACCGCGTTCGCCTCCTCCGTCTTCTTCTCCCGCATCAAAAGCCCGATCTGCTTGGAGAGGGCGTTGCGAGAAGCGCGGAGGGCATCCCCCTCCGTCCGGAGAGCGCGGTACTTTGCGTCGAGGGCGAGCGCCTCGTCCACGAGGGGAAGTTTGCGGTCCTGAAACTTTTTTCTGATATTTTCTCTCACGAGTTCGGGCTGGCTGCGGAGCAGCGCAATGTCGATCATAGCGGCACCTCTTTGTTGCTGTTTCATTCATTATACAACTTTTTGCGCAAAAAGGCAACGCTTTGCCGCGCGCTTCGGGCGTTTGTCCGAAAAAAATCGCAAACATATAAAAGTTTTTTTGACTTTTCGCGCGCGCTCGTGTATAATATAGAAAAAGACGGAAGCTCTCCGCCCGTGAGGATACCTTGAGAAAAAAGATCACCGCGATCGAACCCGTGCCCGAACCCGTCCCCGAAGAGACGGCAGAGACGGAACCCGAAGCGAAAGAACAGCCCGAACAGGAAGAACGGCCCGAGAAGAATTTCTCTTCCCGCGTACTCGAACGCGGGGCGACCGCCGCAACACAGGACGAAAAGCGGAAGAAACTCATGAAGGACTTCCGCAAGGCGAAGCATATCCCCTCCGAGACGGAGGTGGACCGCTTCACGCCCGATTTGGACAAGGGCCTCACCGAGGAACAGGTGGAGACCCGCTTCAACCAATTCCTCTTCAACGACGTCAACAAGAAGTACTCCAAGTCCTATGCGAGCATCTTCGTCGGCAATATCTGCACCTTCTTCAATTTGCTCTGCGTCGTCGTTGCCGCCGCCCTCCTCTTCGGCACCACCGCAAAATACACGCAGTACCTCTTCGTCGTCATCTTCTCGGCGAACCTCCTCATCGGCATCGTGCAGGAGATCATCGCGAAGAAGCAGATCGATAAGCTCTCCGTCCTCGTCTCCTCCACCGTAAAGGTGATGCGCGGCGGGGTCAAGACGGAGGTCCCCCTGCGGGAGATCGTCCTCGACGACGTCATCTTCCTCGAAGCGGGACAGCAGATCCCCGCCGACTGCGTCCTTGCGGAGGGGGTCGTCGAGGTCAACGAATCTCTTTTAACGGGCGAATCCATCCCCGTAAAGAAGGCGATCGGCGATATGCTCTATGCGGGGTCCTTCGTCTCGAGCGGCTCCTGCCTCGTCCGCGCCGACAAGGTGGGCAAGAACACCTACCTCAACTCCCTCACCTCCAAGGCGAAGAAGTATAAGAAGCCGCGGTCGGAGATCATGAACTCCATCCGCCTCTTCATCCGCGTGATCGCCTGCCTCATCCCCGTCGTCGCGGGCCTCATGTTCTGGGTCAACTGGGGACAGACGGGCGGCGATCTCGACCACTCCATCCAATACACCGCCTCCGTCGTCATCGGCATGATCCCCTCGGGACTTCTCCTCCTCACCTCTCTCGCGATGGCGCTCGGCGTCATCCGCCTCGGGAAGAAGCACACCCTCGTGCAGGACCTCTATTCTCTCGAGATGCTCGCCCGCGTCAACGTCCTCTGTCTCGACAAGACGGGCACCATCACGGACGGGCGGATGGCCGTAAACGACTGCATGCTCCTGAACTCCTACACCGACCAGCCGGTGGATGAGATCATGGCGAGCATGCTCGCCGCCCTCGACGACAACAACCAGACCTCCATTGCCCTGAAGGCGCGGTTCGGGCAGGACGGCACCATGCAGCCGACCGCCATCCTCCCCTTCTCCTCCAAGCGCAAACTCTCCGCCGTCTCCTTCGGGGAGATCGGCACCTATGTGATGGGCGCGCCCGAATTTGTCCTCCGCCCCATGCCGCCCAAGATCGAGCGCATCGTCAAGCAATATGCCCAGACGGGGCTGCGCGTCCTCGTGCTTGCCTACTCCCCCGCACAGATCTCGGGGGAACGGCTCCCCTCCATCCTGCGCCCCGCCGCCATCATCACCCTCGCCGACAATGTGCGCGAGGACGCGGTGGAGACCATCAAGTGGTTCCGCGAGATCAAGATCATCTCGGGCGACAACCCCGTCACCGTCTCCGAAGTCGCCCGCCGCGTGGGGGTGAAAGACGCCGCGAACTACGTCTCCCTCGACGGGCTGAGCGAATCGGAGGTGGAGAGCGTTGCCTCCAAGTACACCGTGTTCGGCAGGGTCACCCCCGAACAGAAGGCGATCCTCGTCCGCGCCATCAAGAAGCAGGGCTCGACCGTCGCCATGACGGGGGACGGCGTCAACGATATCCTCGCCCTGAAGGAAGCGGACTGCGCGATCTCCGTCGCCTCGGGCGCGGAGGCGGCACGGAATGTCTCCCACCTCGTCCTCACCGACAACAACTTCCTCTCCCTCCCCTCCGTCGTCTATGAGGGGAGAAGGGTCATCAACAACATTAAGTCGAGCGCCTCCCTCTATATCATGAAGACGCTCTTCACCGCCCTCCTCGCGATCATCTGCGCCTGCATGCGCTCCCCCTATTTCTTCACGACGGACAACATGCTCCTCTTCGAGACCCTCGTTGCCGCCGTGCCCTCCCTCGTCATCTCACTGCAACCGAACAAGACGAGGGTCAAGGGGAAGTTTATTCTCTACGTCCTCTCGCGAAGTATCCCCGGGGCTCTGACCCTCATCCTGTGCGTGATGGCGACCTACCTCGGCATCCAACTCATGCCCGACCAGCTCGGCGCCTTCCGCATTGCGTTTGAATTGCGGGGAGAGACGAAGATGCTCGTCAACCCCCTCATGACCCTCTCCATCACCTTCGGCGGGCTCGTGATGCTCTTCCGCATCCTCCAGCCCTTCGACGTGGTGCGCGGGTGCGTGTATGCCCTCTCCTTGGGGCTGAGTATCGTCATTCTCTCGGTGCCCGTCCTCGGCGGGTTCATCTATGAGGCGTGGCCGCAGGTCGCCCACACCCTCTCCGTGACGCAGGTTTTGTATCTCCTCTGCGTCCTGCTCGCGGCCTTCCCCGTCTCCAAGGCGCTGACCAAAGTCTGCGACCTCATGAATCCCGACTGACAAACGCAAAAGCAATGCGCCGTGCCGCCCGCAAATTGCGGGCGGCACGGCGCATTTTGTATACATGGGGTGAGATTTTCTACAATTTTATCGTGAGAATGGGCACATGGGGCCGATTGTTGAAGCGGAACGGGAAGCGGCTTTTGCCCAAGCCGCGGGAGACGATCATCCTTGTTTTGCCCATGCGGTACTCGCCCGACGTATATTTGGGGAAAAGCCCCTGTCCGGGCGCGTACAGCCCCCGCCCGAAGAGGCGGATCTGCCCGCCGTGCGCATGCCCCGCGAGGATGAGATCGGGGTCCTTCGCGGCGTACCGCGCGAACCGCTCGGGGTGATGGGCGAGGAGGAGGGTGAAGTCCCGCGCGCCCTCCGAGGGGGTGTAGTCGCTCCCCGGGAGGACCCCCGCGATCGCGAGCCGCCGTCCGCCGTAGACGAGGTAAAAGGTCTCGTCTTCGAGAACATGGACGCCGCGGGCGCGGAGAGAGGCGCAGACGGTGCGGTCCGCGCAGCACTTCTCGTGGTTGCCGGGCACGAAGTAGACGGGGAATTTTGCGGCAAGCGCGGACATGAATTCGTAACCCCCGCTCCCCTCCGCCCGCTGGTTGCGGCAAATGAGATCCCCCGTGAACGCCACGAAGTCCACCTTTCGCCGCCCGAGTTCTTCGATGAGACGGGCGCAATCGACCGAACGGCGCGGGAAATGGAGATCGGAGAGGTGGGCGACGCGCACCTCCGCGTCCCCCTCGCCGAAGGAGAACTCCTCGTAATCGATATTCCAATTGTCCACGAAGACCGCGGCGAGAAAGATGAGAACCGCCGCCGCGCCGCACACCGCCAAAATCGCTGCAACCATACCTCCATTATACGCGCCCGCGGGAGATTTCGTCAAGCATATGACCGAAAAAGAGCCGCCCGCGTTTCCTGCGCGGACGGCCGGATTCTGTTTTACTCGCTGCGGCCCTTAAAATACTATGATGCGTAGTATCCCACAACAAAGAGCCACATGTCTTCCTCGGCGGCGTTCAGACCAATGCCCTCTGCCGAGCCGTTGCCGTCGTTGAACAGCGATTGTCCCTGCGCATACTCCTGCAGGAAGATGCGCAGTTCCTCCGTAAGCGGGTGAGCGCCGTTCAAATCGCAATGCACCGAATAATACTTGTCGCCGGAGACGGGGATCCCGTCGAAATCCCAAGGATCGTCGCTCGTCATATTTCTTCCGATGAAGTTCGTGTAATCCTTATTGTTAAAGCGCAATGGCACCAGTTGGTACATAAAACCGCTGTCGAGTACCTCGCTCGGCGCCCCGATGAGAGCGCGGAGAACGGCGCCGTAACTGCCGTCCGCATTGAGTTTATGCCAATAACCGTCGCCGCCGTCTTTCTCCTCCCAAAGCCCGTAGAGCGGCTTACCGTTCTCGTCCTTTGTGGTGAGGACCCTGCCTGTATCGGCATAGGCATACCGCCATGTCCCCTCGGGGGTGGACTGCACGCCGGTCCTGCGGTTGTTCGACAGATCGAAAGGCCCCTCGGCAACCATCTCTTCGGGATTTCCGCCTGGGAGAACATAGTTGCCCACGCGTTCGACGGTGAAGTCTACGGTGACGGGATAGGAGCCTTTTGTCTCCGCAAAGATGCGGAAATAAAAGACGTTTTGGATCTCTTCCTGGCTGAGCCTGAAAGTCAGTTTGAAATTTTTGGTATAGGTGGAACTTGCGCCCCCGCCGTCCGCTTCATAGTCCGGCGAAGAGGCATTGATATAGCCGCTTCCGTTCCCGTGGTAGACGATCACTTTCGGGTTGACCTCGTTTGCCGAAATATCCACCCATGATTGTACGACAAGCTCCCCCGCGTAATCTGGACTGTACTGATACCAATGATCCGTAGTCCCCTCTTCAAACGTTGCACGATAGGTGCCGAGCTTGCTGAAAACATCGAAATGGATAATATCGCCCTTATCGCTCCTCCCATAATCCGGCTTCGCGGGATTGAGGATGGTGAGAAGTTCAACGGTTATCGCCCTGTGGAAATTATCCGCAGTATAGCCGTTGCAGTTATATGTGTAGCCCGAGGGAACGGGGCTGATGGTCACCTGATATTCGCCGTCGAGCCCGTCGGTACAGGTGGCGACGCCGATCTCGTTGAATTGCGCCGTATAGGAGTCGCCGTCCACCCCTTTCCACTGGGCATAGACGGGCGTCGAGGGGAAGAAAGGCTGATCCTCGTCCACGACAAGACGCACCGTAAACGCGCTCTCCTGTTCGGAGGGATCGGGCGTTGTCGGATCATCGGGATTGTCCTCGGGGGGAAGATCGGGCAATTCCGGCGGCGTGGTCGGCGGAGAGAAAAATCCGCAACCCGCGCAAAAGAGAAGGGCAAGCGCCGCCGCGACGATCGCAGAAAGCCGCCTCAAACTTTTCATTGTCCGCTACCTCCCTTTTGCTTTTTTTTGAACCCGAAGAAACTCTTGATGTCTTCCCACTTGAGTTTCCGCACGATAATATCCACGACGTACAGTGCGACCGCGGCAATGAGAAGAGGAAGTGTGAGCTTCAAAGTATAGGTGCTGAGATCGTTCTCGTCGTTTTCGAGAGAGAGCTTGCCGTCGAGACTCACCGTGCCGCCCTCGTCGACCGCCTTATGAAGAACGCCGACATCGTAACCCGCGAAAGAATCGTATTCGGGTTTATAGGAAATGCTTACGGTCTCATAGGCATCGTATGAGGTGCCCATGTACTCATAGATGATATGCACGCCGTACTCTCCGAGACGGTCCGTTTCAAACTCGTAGTAGTAGCCGTACGGCCCGACCCCCATGTCCGCGGAAATGGTGACTGCCTCTCCTCCCTCTTCGGCGGGATAGGTGATCTCGACCCGCGCCTTCGCGTTGAAGTGGGTCTCGCCGATGGCGGGCGTGGCCTCCACGCGGGTGACGGTCCCCTCCCTTTCGACACTTACGGAATAGGGCACGGAATTTTTTTCGGCAGGCACGGCCGTCTCATAGACGTTGCAGAAGAACTTGTTGTCCGCCTCGATCTGCGACCACTCCCGCAACCACGATCCGCTGTATGCGCTTGTGAAAGTGGCTACCCGTCCGTTACCGTAATTCCAATAGGTGTAGAGCGGGATCTTGGTCGTTGCGCCGCTCGACTTCATATGGTTGAGGGTGAGGACGGTAGACGTACTCGGTTTGGTCTCGGTAAAGTAATACCCTCCCACATTCGGAAGGCTTGTGCCGATGCCCTCAAGCGTGTCGTCATAGCGGCGCTCCACATTGACGGAGGTGCTTCTCTCCACGACGGCCTCGGTGACGGGGCCCGTCATTTCGGCGAAGACGTCGTCGCTGATCGTACCCTCGCTGCTCGTATTGTGGGTATATTTCCCGCCGCTTACCTCCGCGATATCCATGAGTTCGCGGCAATAGGCATTGTACGTGCTGTTGGTATTGCTTAATCCTCCGTTCTGGGTGAGGGGATCGCCGGGGCGGCCCACGTCGAATACGGAGGTGATGACGCCGTCGTCCCCGTACATCTCCGCCGCGATCTCGCTGAGATCCTCGGTGCTGCTGTCGCCGTAGGCCATACCGTCGGTGATGAGCATGATCTGCTTCCCGCCGCCGAATTCGCCTGCGCCCGCAAGCTGCCTCTGCGCTTCGCGGAGGGAGGAGGAGATCATTGTGCCCTGCCATTGTTCCAAACCGTCGATGAGGGAATAGAGCCGATCGGGATTTGTGTTGGGTGACGGGGGCTGTCTCACCCAGATCTCGCCCGCGAAAGCGACGATGCAGACATAGTCGTTGGGATTGAGAATGCCGACGAGCCTCTTTGCGACCGTCTTTGCGAGAGCGAGGTGGTTATTCTGGAACATGCTGCGGGAAATGTCGATGACGATGGCGTAGAGTTTGGCATCGTTCTGGCTCCTGCCGTAGCGCACGGGAAGAATATCCGCGAGACTCTGCAGGGCCTTCTGCCTGTTCGCCGCATCCGCCGAAGCGGAATCGCCGGGATCGGCCGGCGTTTCTCCGTCCGCCAATTGCAGATGGAGATCCCCCGCCGCCACAAGGCTCTTGCCGAACCCGGAGACGACTTTCTGCACGCTCTCGACGAAAGCGTTGTAGTTGTCGAAAGAGCAGACGTTCATATCGGCAAGTACGATCTCATCGTATTGCGCGAGCATTTCCACGGTATAGGGGATCACTCTTTCGTTGAGGTGGATCTTTACGGTATCGCTCTCGTGTCCCGCCTTATACTCTTTCTTCATCGTGGAAGAGGCGGAGGAGAGTTCGTAAATATCAAGCTCCGCAGAGCTTCCGTACCGCGCGACTGCCGCGGTCACGTCGTCCCAATTCTCTGTGACGACGAGTACTTTCACTTCGCTCGATACGACCTGCGTAAAGAGATAGCGGTTGTTATTGGGATTGGCGTCGTCCTCGGCGTTATCCATCTCCACGCTTACTTCATAGTGGTAAGTGCCTGCGACATCGGTGGGCAAATCGAAGGTGACGGTGTTGGTGCCCGCCGTGAGTTCCGTTCCCTTTCTTTCCTGACCTTTCGCCCCCGGACAGTTGACGTACACGCGGGCATCGTTGTTGGAACGGATCTCGATATCCACCCTCTCCTCGTGATTGAGGAAGGCGGTCTTCGTAAAGGACACCGCGGAGATCTGCACCTCCTTGTCCGTCTCCTGCAAATTGTCGTTGAGGTAGACGGCGTCCACCTTTACGTTGCGCATCCGCAACTCGCTTACGGCGCGGCTGATGGCGAACGCGTCGCTCTCGTCCGTCTGCCTGCCGTCCGTGATGAGGACGATGCGCTTGATGACGTCGCTGCGGAACTGCTCGCCCGCGAAATTGAGGGCGCCTGCGATATCCGTCTCGGAATCGTCAACCGAGGCCTCCGTCACACTCTTCAACTTCTCTTTCGAGGTGGGTGTATTCAGAAGCTCGCTGTCTTTACCGAAGCACACAAGCCCCACCTTGGAGTTATCGGGGAGCTTGATCCCGCGGATGATCTCGTCCACCCTGCCGAGATTGCGGTTGGCGGAATAGGAGACATCCGCAACGATAAAGACTTCCGTCTCGGTGAGAACGGTCTTGACGCTCGTCCCCGCCGCGGCGAACGCGATGATGACGGACATGGCGACGTGCATGACGATAGAGGCCACGTTGTGACCGTTTCTGTTCTCCTTCCTGACCGCGACCGCGAACGGAATCGCGAACGCCGCGATAAGCGGGATCGCTATGAGAAGGAGCCATATGTTATCGAAGTTGATGCTGCTCATAACAATATACTCCGTATTCCGCCGCCGCCAGAAGGGCGAGGATGATAAAGAGATAGAGGAGATCGTCGTAAACGCCGTCTCTCGTACTCCTCTCTTTTTCGCCGTAAATGACCCGCATGGCCTCCGTTTCGTTCGGGACGCGTTCGCTCTCGGGGAGAGAGGAATAAATGTTGATGGTGCGCATGGAGCCGTCCGTCATCACCATCTCCACGGTATAAGTCCCCACTTCGTTGAGGGTGTATTCCACGGTCGTGACGCTCGTATCGGGAAAACTCTCCTTCCCTTTGGGAGAAAGGATGCGGATGCTGTTGCACCCCGCGATGACGTTCACGGCAAGCGTGTCGCCGCAGACATAGCCCGTCTCCTCGACGACGGGCGGGAATGTGTAGTCGAGCAAGTTGTCGACGAGAATATTGAAGTCGGCGGAGAGAACGAAAGGCGCGCTGTCCTTCGGGTCGAACGCAAACACGACCTCGCGTGCGCCGCCTTCCGTCGCCCCCGTGAAGAGCAGGGGACTCCCCTCGCAGGAGAGGAGGGTGGAGAACTTGGCGCCCAAGCCGCACCGTACATACTGCTTTAACTCATACTCCGTGCGCGCTTCCGCCCCCGGCACGCCCTCGAGGAGCTTCCGCACCCCCGAATTGGTGGAATTCGAATAGACGATCCCCTCGCGCGGCGCGGACTGCGCGCCCTGAAAGGAGAAGTTCGAGCCTGCGATGCCCGATTGCGGATTGACGAACCACACCGCACCGTCCGCGGGAAGCTCTTGCGGCGCAAATTTTTCAAAGACAAAGAGATCGTACCCCGTGTGGTCTCCCTCTTCGTAGTCGTCCGGATCCATCACCGTAATCTGCGAATTCCCCGCCGCGATAAGCGCCGCGCGGAGGAAGAAGGGAGTATCGCTGACAAGAAGAGTGCGCGAAGAGTTTTCGAACTCCACGTTGTAATAGACCACCTCATCGTCGAGGGAAAGCCCGTCTTTCCCCGTGAGCGCGACCCGCACCGAGCGGAAGTCCTCCACGTCGTCCACGTCGAAAGAATAGGCGGAGGGAATAAAGGCAAGCACGTCCGCGGAGAGAACGGAGTGCGGCTCCGTCTCCCCGTCAAAGTAGAGGGAGATATCCACGACGCTGTCGCTGCGATAAGACATGACCGTTCCCGAAACGGAAATGCGGATGCTTTCGTCGACAGCCGTCTTCGTGACTTCGATATCGGAGAGCGAAAAATTATCGACTTCCTCCGCGACGTTGACGATCGTAATGTTCTCGTAGGCTTCGTACGTTTTATCGGTGATGAGATACACCTGCGTCGAACGGTCCTCGTCGAAAAACTCCTGCGCCGTCTCCCACGCCTTGTTGAGGTCGTCTTCCCGGTAGCCGACTTCAAGTTCGTCGAGCATGGAGATGGCGCGGTCCTTATCGCTGACATACTCGAAGACCGTCTCCGTCGCATCCCCCACGTAGACGAGGGTATAGGCGCTCCCTTTCATCGATCCCTTGATGAGAGAGCGCGCTTCATCCTTGGCCGTTTCGAAACGGGTCTTGCCGCCCGACGTATAGTTCATGCTGCCCGTTCCGTCGAGTACGATGCAGAGGGTCTCCCCTGCGGCGGGAACGGTAAACACGGGCTGGGCGATGGCGAGAGAGAGAAATGCGACCGCGAAGATCTGCAGAATGAGGCTGATGATGCCGACGATCCTGCTGATCGGAAGCCTCTTTTTGAGGAAGCGCTCGGAAAGCTCCCAAAGGTAGGTGGAGGCGATGACCTTCTCGGTGTATTGGTTCTTGATAATATAGATGAGGATGAGGACGGGGATCCCGATAAGTCCCAAAAGCCCCAAGGGGTAAGCAAAACTCATTTCAGCACCCCCATATCCGTGAGTTTCTCGAAGAAGATCCCCTCGAGAGGCTCCTCCGAAGAGACGAGCATATAGTTCCCTCCGCGGGAGAGACAGTAGTTGCGGATGCGCTCCGTGGCGTACTCGAGGGCCGCCATGTAGGCGCGGACGATATCCCGCGTGATATTTTTACGGTAAATGCGGTTCGCATTCTCGCTGTCGATAAAGTGCATCTTCCCGCGCGTTTTCGGCGTCATCTCCTCCTTGGAAAGGACCTGTACGCAGAGGATATCCCGCCTCTTGTTCGCGAGATGCTCGATCGCCCCCTCGTAGTCTTCGTCCGTGAGAAAATCGGAAATGATGACGGACAGCCCGTCGCCGTAGCCTACCGCGGAGGGCAGGATCGCTTCGGTGATCTTGCTGTCCCCGTCGAACTCGATGTTGTCGAGCTTGCCGATCCCGTTGTAGAAAGACTCCCTGCCGAGCATGTTGGTAAACACCTCTTCGAGGTGCCCGTCTCGGATCATATAGACGGAGACCTTATCCATCTCGCAGACGGAAAGGTAGGTGAAAACGGCGGCGAGCCGAAGGGCTTGCTCGTCCTTTTTTCCCTTGCCGAACTTCATCGACTTGCTCGCATCGATATAGATACGGGTGTGTACCTGCCGCTCGTCGAGATAGAGCTTCAAGTACAGCTTTTCAAAGCGTGCGAAAGCATTCCAGTCGATCTTCGTCACGTCGTCGCCCGGCATATAGTCGCGGTAATCCGCGAATTCGCTGGAGGAGCCGAACGTCTTGCTTTGGTGCGTTCCGCCGAACCTCCCCGCGATGTTGTTTTTGATGAGCGTTTGGAGAAGCTCGACTTGCTCCAAAAACGCCTCATTGACTACCATGTGCTATCCTTATCTCGTCTCGTTCACGAGCTGTTTGATGACGTCGTCCACCGTGAGTTTTTCGCTGATGGCGGTGTAGTTGATCTTGACCCTGTGGCGAAGCACGGGGCAGGCGAGCGCCTTGACGTCCTGATAGGAGACGTTGTAGTGCCCGTTCATGAGTGCGCGCACCTTCGCGCAGGTGATGAGCGCCTGCGCCGCACGGGGGGACGCGCCGTACTTAATGTATTTCTTGGTGACGGAGGGCGAACTTTCGAGTTCGGGGTGGGAATTGGCGACGATGTCCGCCGCGAATTTCACGACTGCGTCAATGACGGGCACCGTCTTGGCGAGTTCGCGCATCTCGAGGATGGCGGGGCCGTCCACCACCGCCTCCGCCGTCTCGTCCATGGTGATCTGCGTCATGTTGACGATCCCGATGAGGTCTTCCACGCTCGGGAAGCCGACGAGGAGCTTGAACATGAAGCGGTCCATCTGCGCCTCGGGGAGGGGATAGGTACCGTCCTGCTCGATGGGGTTCTCCGTCGCGAGAACGAAAAACGGCTCTTCGAGGGCGTACGTCTTCTTGGCGACCGTGACTTTATGCTCCTGCATGACCTCGAGCATTGCCGCCTGCGTCTTGGGCGTGGCACGGTTGATCTCGTCGGCGAGAATGAGGTTGGAGAAAATGGGTCCGCGCTGGAAACTCATCGACATTCTGCCGCCGGCGTCCTGCTCGATGATATTCGTACCCGTCACGTCCGAAGGCATGAGGTCGGGCGTGAACTGGATCCGCGAGAAGGGAAGGCGCAGTGCCTTCCCGAGGGAGCGGACGAGGCGGGTCTTCCCGACTCCGGGCACCCCTTCGAGGAGGACGTTGCCGCCCGCGATAATGGCGCACAGCACGTTATCGACCACCTCCTGCTGGCCGACGAAGTCCTTGGCGAGTTCATCCTTGATCCGCTTGATCGCCGCACTGAAACGGTCGATGCGCGCCGTATCGGAGGCACTCATTACGGGAGCTTCGATCTCGGGGAACTCCCTCTCCTCCTCGCTTGCGGGCGCGGCGGACTGCACGGCTTCCTCGGTCTGCTCCGCCTCGGTCACGGGCACCTCTTCCTTTTTCGACTTCTTCCAACTTTTCATATTTTACCTCACTCTTCGGCTTGTATGCCGCCATATAACATTTCGATATAGCGCAAAACCATTGCGCGCTGTTCCTCGGTAAGATTGCCCTCGCGGAGAAGTTTCTGGATCTCCGCGCTGTACTCGTCGAGGATATCCCCGTACTGCACATACTCCCCCGTCGCGGGGTCATACACCTCGTCGTCGCTGCCGTACCGTGTGTCTCCCGATCCCCCGCCGCCGCCCGGCTGGTCGTCGTTCGGGTCGGACGGGTTATTCGGATCGTCCTCCGTTCCCCCGGGGGATTCTTCATCCGTCTCCCCCGTCTCGATGGGCAGGCCGAAGAGATCCCGCAAAAAGTTTGCGATATGCCTGTTCATCGCGCCGCGGTAGCTCTGCTCGGCAAGCTCCTCAGTGAGGGTCTCATACACCTTCCCGAAGAGGGCGTCAAGCTCTGCCTGCCCGTCATACGGTTCCGTTCCGCCGATCCCGTCGCGTACGGCAACGAGGCGGGCGGAGAAGTCGCCGAGAACGGCATAGAGAGGATCCGTCGCGGGGACTGCAGAGAGAAGCAGGGCGCCGCCGATCCCCGACGCGGCTTCGGTGAGTTTCTCCGAAAGCCCCTCCACTTCGGCAAAAAGGGCACGGTAGTCCGTCTCCCTCTTCGAAAGCCGATCGGCGACGATATCCCCCTGATTTTTGCGATAGGTCTGCACGTCGGTATAGGAGAGAAGGGTGTAAGGGCGGAAAGAGTTTCCGCCGCGGCTTACGATCGCCGCGAGTTCGGCCTGCCCCGCGCTCTGCAGGAAGGAGGAGATCGTCCCGTAGGTATTGGCACCCGTAACAGCCGCCTCGGTCTTCCCGAGCGTTTCCGTAAGCGCCGCAGTCTTCGCGCTCTCCGTCTTCGCCTCGCCGAGCGCCGTGATGAATGCCTCGAGCGCCGCCACTGCGCCGTCCTTTTCCGTCTGCGCGAGCGCGGATTGCTGCACGTTCGCTATGAGGTCGCGGATACGCTGGATCTCCCACCCTGTGATTTCATAGGGCGGATCCTCGGAGTTGGCGGCCACATTGCGGAAGGGCACGAACGCCGCCGTGAAGAAGAGCGCGAATGCGGCCACGCCCGTAATCAGAAACTTGAGAAGCGCACCCGTCTTTACCCGTCTGCGGGGAAGGGCATCGAGCGTATCGTAGGCGTCCGCGCGCTGCCTCTCCACCATGGGACCGGAGGCGGAGGAAAACTCATAAGCCGTCTGCACTTTTTCGTGCAGGGCGTATTCGTCGTCGAGATCTTTTGCGATCTTCTTTGCATTCGGGCGGAGGAAGAGCAAGGCGAGCGCAAACGCCGTAAGACCCGCGCCGCCGCCGATGAGGGCATAGTAAATTTCGTCGATCACAATGCCGCACAATTTCAACGGGAGCAACACCGCACCGACTGCGAACAGCCCCGCGAAAACCCCGATCGCCGCCGACATGCCGACCGCGGCGAGCCATTCGTTCCGCTTGAATTTTTCAAATGACTTGTTCATAGATGCTCCCGTGTCGTTATCTCCGCTTCTCCTCGACATAGAGATCGAGCGTGGCGGATCGGGCACTCGCCGCGGAATCGGTGGCGACCGTAACAAGCAGCCTCTTCTCGGCGCGGACGACTTCTTTCCCCTCTACGGTATTGATATAGCGGAATACGATCGTGCATTCTCCCGTTTCGGGGGGACGGACGAACCACAGCTTCCCGTTCAAAAATCTTGCACATTCGCTCGAGGAGAGACCGTCGAGATCTTTGTAGCTCCCCGCGCCGCTGTCGTCATAGAGATATGCCTTGACGCCGCTGCCCGTTTTCGCATCCCACTCCCAACTTTCGGTGGATACGTCTTCCCCCGCGGAGTTCTTTGCCTCTTCGAAGATGACGTTATACTTCCTCTCCGTGCTGTTGGCGCCGACCCCGAAGTAGAGGGTGCAGGCGGTAACCTGCCCCGCGGGAGCGACGACCGTCTGCCCGCCGCCCCAATCGGGGGTAAGCGTGACCCCGAACGTGACGGGCGCATCGAGCGCCGCGAGGATCTTCTTTTCCATAACGTACCCGCACACCGTACAGGACGTCGTGACAGAGCCGTCCGTCGTCTTCGTGGCGGGCACCGTCACAGGATCTCCCGCCGTGTGGAGAATGACTTCGTCCCGATAGGGACAGGGCGTAAGCGTGCCGTTCTGCTCCTTCTTCGTATTGAGGCAGGCGTGGAAGTGCCCCGTCTCGTCGCTGCTCCATCCGCTATCGAGGTTATGCTCCCCCGTTGCGGGGATCGCCCCGTCGTAAGAGTTCCCGCACTCGGTGCATCGGTACGTGCCGTAGCCGTTGAAAGAGCAGGTCTCTTGCATGGTGCGGGAGACGATCTCATAGGTGTGGTCGGCGAGGGGCAGTTCTTTTGTGACAGTGTTCCCGCACTCGGTGCATCGGTACTCCCCCGTCCCCTTTTTCTGACAGGTGGAGGGCTCAACGGTTTCGGCGAGTTCGAGGTGACAGTAGCCGTAATCCTTGCGTTGGTTGCAGTTCTCGTCGAGGCAGGCATGCCAATGGCTGGGCGCGTTGTTCTTTTCCACGCCGTTCGACCACTCCTCCGCCCAAGTGTGCGCGGAACGGGGCACGGTGCAGCCGCAGACGGCGGCAAGAAGACACCCGCCCGCAAGCGCGGCGATCGACAGAGCAACGGATTTTTTCATACTCCACCTCCCCGGTATGCAAAACGCTTTTCTGCATATGCTCTTGCATAAAATTTATCTTTATGCGAACTTTTTGCACGTATGCGCCCTGCCTGCCTAAAAAGCCATTCTATAGTGTTCTATTCCATTATACAAATAAATGGGGCGCGCGTCAACAAAAATCACCGCTGTGTTTTGTGAAAATTATGAGTAAATATTTGTAAATTTTATTTCTTTTATAAATTCCGACCCCTTTTGCGGTTTTTGCGGCGAGAGCGCTCTTTCCCGAAACAGAGTTTCCTCACGCGTCTGTGCCGCCCGCCCGCGGTTGCGGGCGGGCGGCACAGACGGTTCGGAATGACGTTAAAGGGCGCGGCAGAACACGGGTGACGTGTTGAGCGGGGAGGATGACTGTGAACGTCATGTCGAGCATCGTCGAGACATGACGCGCTTTCTCCCCATGCACGCCCCTTCCCCGCCAAAGGGCGGAACATGAGTGAAGTGTTCGGGAAAGATGACGACGAACGTCATGTCGAGCATCGTCGAGACATGACGCGCTTTCTCCCCACGCACGCCCCTTTCCCGCCAAAGGGCGTGCGTGGGGGGGGAACAAAAAATGCGGAATGGGGGCGGAAAATGCGTGTGGAACGGGCGAAACGACATGAAAAAAGAGCGGCGTTTCCGCCGCTCTTTTTTCTGTTTTTTCAGTTACGCACTGAATGTGATTGCCGCCATGATTTCGCCCGTATACTTCCCTTGGCTCCAATAAAGAGCGGTCTCGGTGAAACTGATCTTCTCGAGAAGATTCATGCCGGGCGCCATTATGCACGTGGCCGATTTCAATTTGAACACCAATCCCTCCTGATTTTCATATCCGGCTGGCAATGTAAGATCAAACGACATTATGTTTCCGGAATTCATCGTCTTAATCTTAAGTTCGTTTGTCTCATCGCCGATCTGTTGTCCATCCTTGAAAACGGCAAACACAAGCTCGGTATCCATAAACTGTCCCTCAAAACCTTGCAATGTGCCTCCCCAATAACTAACAGAAACAGGAATACCGCTACTCTCGCCTCCCAAGTTGATCGTGTAGTCGAACTCCGTTGTCTCACCGTTCACCACATCGATTTTGATATTTTCGGAAAGCGTTGCGTCTTGGGGGATACCGCTTTGACCGGACGGCCAGAACACATACTTGCCGTACCAATCGTGGTTGTAATTCTCAATCCCGTAAAGGGTGACCGAACCCTCTTGCCCGTGGATCATGATACGGATATCTTCGTTCTTCGCATCGTTGCCCATACTGCCTTCTTTAAGCTCGAACGTGAACACTTGCCCGTCGCAGGTCTCATTGGAAACATGCACGTTGATCGTCCACGTCTTGGTCGCGGTCGGTTTTTCCGCCGTAAGATCAATCCTATCGGTCGTATTGCCGGACGTGTAATTCAATGATGCGGAGCCTGCCGCGAAGCCCATAACGACATAGGGAGAGGTGATTTTATCCCATTTAATATTGTACTTGCCCGTTGCATCCTTTCCGTTCGGAAGATAGAGACGGACTGTACTCTTGCCCTCGGCATCGGGCGTAACGGGAAGTTTCGCTTTATCGACGACATGCCCCTCCTCGTCGGTAACGGTAGCGTTGAGATCGAAACCGAGACCTGTTTCGGTCACGAAGACCTCCGCCTCCACAAAATCATTTATACCGAGATCAACAAAAGTTTCGCTGTTCTCCGACGTGACGGTGAGCGGCTCGGTGTCTTGTTGCCTGTAGAGGTAGGGACGGCTTTCGTCCGACGGAACAAAATTACTGATGACAATGGTGTAGATTCCCGCTTCGACGCCATAGAAAATGTATGAAACGGGTCCGCCCTGATACCCTTGCTGCGGCTTTGTCACCGTCGCAGTATAGAGCGCGCGGTCATCCTGCATCAAGGAAATGACGATTCTTTGGTCATCAAGAGTAAGACCGTCGTTAAACCGAATGGTGATCTTGGTATTGGTCTTTTCCTTGATCTCCGCGGTCGCGGTCGCCGTGCCGCTGTCCGTCATGTTGAGAGTCCCGTCCACGCTGTAGTAGCGCTGCTCGAGCGTGGAGCCGAGAGTCACCTTGACCTTGTAATCGCCGACGGCAAGGTTGTAGATTATGACCTCCGCGGAGCCGGGCGTCTCCCCGTCTCCCTTTTGGAATGTCGCGCTCTTTTCGGCCTTCTTGACCTCGCTCTGCCACACTTCGACGGTAACGGTCCCGCCCGTGAAGTCTGCCGGTGCGGAAACGGTGATCGTGGCGGCGCTTGCCTTCTTTACCTCGATGGCAGCACTTTCCGTTGTGGGGTCGCTGCCGCTGTTGACGGTGACGGTCGTCTCCGCATAGGTATAGCCCTCGAAGAGTGCGGCGAGTTTCACGGTGTATACGCCCGCTTCGGTGACGGTGAAAGATGCCGTGCCGCTCGTGGCGTCGCCCGTCCAAGTAATGGTCGCATTGCTCTTGGCGGGGTTGTACTTCTTGCCGTCCTTCCAGAGTTCGACGGTAAGGGAGGTGAGTTTGAAGTTCCCCTCCTGCTGTGCGTTGCCCTCGGGGATCGTGACGGTGACGGTGATCTCGCAGTTGGGCTTTTCGGTGAGGGCAAGGGTGCCGCTCGCCTTGTGTTCTGCGAAGGAGACGGGAGCCTCGTTCGCTTCGAAGACTACGTCGAGATCGGTCGCACGGAGGGTGTACCCCTCTTTCTCCTCGACGAGCCAATACGTGGTGTAGTTGATCTCCGCACCGCTTTCGACGGTGACCTTGCGGGTGAGGACCGCGCGATCGTCGTCATAAAGTCCGATGGTGTAAGAGGTCGCCGCGGAACCCTTGTTGTAGGAGGAGGGCGCCGTTGTGGTGACGGTGATCTGCGCCATCTGCGCATTGAAAGTCACGGAGACGCCGCCCTCGCCGGCCGCAAACCCTTCGGCCTTTGCGATGACGCGGAACTCATAGGTGCCCGCCGCCCAATAGCTCTCCGAGATCGTCCACGACGTTGCGCTGCCCCCGAGGGTCGCGATCGCCGCATCGCCGTCTTCCGTCCAAATCTCATACGACGTTGCGTTCGCGATCGCAGTCCATGCGATGAAGCCGTCGCCCGTCGTATAGGTAGGCTCGGGATCGGCGAGCTGCAATGCCGCCTTGACCGTGAGCGTACTCGCGCCCTCTCCCTCATAGATGATGACGAGGGTGAGCGGAGCGCCCGCCTTGACGAGGATATCCTCTTCGCCCGTCTCAAAGGGAATGAGTTTCCCCGTGATGGAGTTATAGATCCTCACGGAGCTTGCATCCTCGGTGAGGGTGACGGTGTAGAGTTTCTCCGTCCCCTCCGCGGTGAGGGTGAGGTAGGCAATGTCGTATGCCTGTGCAAAGGTGATCTGCTTGCCGGTTTCGCCCGCGGGAAGCTCCTGCGCCGCCGCGGTCTTGATGACGGCATTGAAGGAAATGCTCGCCGCCTCGCCTTCCCAGAAGAAGGTGTAGGCGCTTGTGCCCGCCGTGAGGTTCAATACCGCATACCCGCTCTCTCCCGCACCGCAGGTGAGAACGGCATCCCCGCTCTCATCGAGAACGGTAAGCCCCTCGAGAGAGCTTTCGGAGGTGAGGATCATCGTGTAGATCCCGTCGGAAGCGGCGGTAAATCCGTAAGTCGCAAGAAGCCCGCCGCCGCCGAGCGTGATGCTCTTGTTCTCGCCGAGGACGAGATCGTCGCCCGCCGCGAGCTTGCGGATCACAAAGGTGGCGGAGAGGTTCCCCGAATAGGAGAGAGTGAGAAGACTCATCTGCGCATCCGCAACCTTAAACACGGCGGAATAACGGGACGAGGTCCCCTCCGCGGTGAGAAGGGTCACGGAATCGCTCTTCGCCGTAAGCCCCGTGAATGCGGACGCCGCATATGCGGTGATCTCATACACTCCCTCTGACGGCAACGTGAGGGTGCGGCGGTAGGAGGAAGAGGACGCCGAGAATTGGACGGTGAACTCCTCGCCGAGGACAACGGGCGTGAGATACTCGAATTTGAGTTCGGCATAGTGCGCGATCGTCGTGCCGCCGTAGAAGGTGAACTCGTTGTCGCCCTCCTTGAGAGCGATCGTGCCGGACCACGTCGTACGATAGTTGTAGCCGGACTGACCGCTGCCGTCATGCCCGGAAGTGCCTCGCGTAAGCGTGGTTTTACTGTCGCCGATCGTGAGGGCGAATGCGGGCGATGCAATGTGACCGCTCGGATCATGTTCGGCATCCGCGCCACCGCTACTATCGTAATCCTCATTTGCCCAAACGGTCGCAGAGACCGAATAGTAGCCGCGGGGAAGGGCGGAAATATCGTAGGGCTTCGCGTCCGCTTCTTTGGTGGATGCAAAGACGGAACAGGCCTTATCCGCCTCGATCTCCGGGAGCGCGTTCAGGACGACGTCCGCCCTGCGGTTTGCGATATTGGAATAAGAAACGATACCGATGGATTCGGCATTTGCGGGGAGATAGATCACCGCTTTCACGGCGCCCTGCGAATACTGCGAAGAAGTGTAGCGCCCGTCAGGATCGTACACGCCAAAATTGACAATATAGCAACCGTAGCTCGCGTCGCCGACCGTCACCCAAATCGTTGCCGTGGAGCAAGGGCCGTCGATATTGTTCAACTGCAATTCGTAGTACCCTTCCGCGACTCCGCTCAAAAGTGCCAATTGGGTGGGGGTTTTCGACCACGTGGAACCCGCGATGACGGTACGGGTAAGCCCGAATATCTCGCCGACGCCGAGCTTCTTATCGAATTCAACGGTGCCCGCATCGCCGCAATCCGCCTTGGCCGTATCCACCGTGATTGCTTGGTTCAGCTCCGCTTTCGGCGTGCTGTTGGCAAGATAGGGCGCGCGGTCGACGTCACTCTGCTCCGCGAGGGAGACGGTGTAGGTGAGGTCGTCAGAGCTGTAACCCTGCGGGTAGAAGGTGAGGGTCGCCTTGCCGTCCGCACCCGTCTCCGCGGTCGCGATCGTCTCGCTGCTGCCGCCCTTGTTCATGCTGACTTTGAACCACACATGGCTATAAGGCGTGCCGCTTACCGCCGCATTCACCGTGACCGTGCGGGCCTTCCACCAGATCTCGCTCGTGCCATCGTGGGCATAGGTAACGTCACCCGCCGCATTTGCGCCGAGCGTGCCCTCTGCCTCTTCGATCATCTCCACATACTCGGAGAAGACCTTTGCGTCCTCCTTCACATAGTCTTTATAAGTGGGATAGGCGCTTACATATTCCTCTTTTACTCCGCACGCGCACGTGTCGCCGCCCGTGAAATCGTGAGGACCTTCGTTTTCGACAACGTCCGTATGGCAGGTCGCGACCTGACGGTGCGTCGATTCGTCGTATTCCCACACGAACGCATGGACGTGGCGCTCGTAACCGCAAACGGTGCAGGTGTTTTCCTTTTCACCCGTGCCCCACGCGTGCGGCGCCGTGCCGGAGATCTTCCCGCAATCGGTGTGCGTCGTGCAGACGTGCCAATGGCGGGTCTCGTCGTGCGTCCACCCCGTAGAGTAGACGTGTTCATCCGTGCCCTTGGGGCCATCCTTGTTCCCGTTGCATGCCGACATGCCGACAACACCGAAAACAAGGCCGGCGATCACAAGGATCGACAACCAAATTTTCTTCATACTGACCTCCACTATACCCTATCAGCTTATGATAGGTGCATAAATAATAACACAAATTCGAAAATTATGCAAACATTTATGCCCGCAAAATGATGCTTTTTGCAGATTTCTCCATAATATTTTCTTATACATGATATAAGAATTGCTAATATATTGCAAAAAATTGCTTATCTTTTGAGGGGGGAGGAGCGGTTTTCGGCGACCGACAAAACGGAAAGGGGCGGATCGGCGGCGGGGCGGAAATCGAAATTTTTGCATAAGTGAATTATTTTTACAGAGGAAATGCGCGATATAATTATATGCTCGGACGGGGAAGAAGGGAAACGGGCGGACCCCCTCAGTCACGCCAAAGGGCAGCGTGACAGCTCCCCCGAGAGGGGGAGCCGAGGAATAGGCGGCAAAAATAGCGCCGCGGCAACTCTTTAAGTAGGGAGCCGAGGGGCGGACGGAAAAAACGGCGCCGCAACTCCCCCAAAGGGGGAGCCGAGGAATAGGCGGGAAAAACGGCGCTGCGGTGGAGGCCGCGGCGCCGTAAACATTCCTTTCCCTTCTTTTGCCGTTAAACGGTTTGTAAGAACGCATTCTCCCGCCGAAGCGGCGCCGATCGGACGTCCGATCCCTACGCGGATTTACTGCGGGCCGGAGGCGTCCGGACCTTCCGCCGATCCGTCGTCAGAGGATGAAATATCGCCGTCCGTCGGGGGCATCGGATTTCGCTTCTTCCGCTTAAAGATCTTCGTGCGGAACAGGATGAGGGTAAAGATCACGAACGCAACAAACAAAACGGCAAGGGTCACTATGGATTCGACAAGTCCCTTCGGGCAGTATCCCAAGAGAAGAAGCAATCCTCCGCCGAAGGCGATGGCGGGCAATCCCGAATACACCATGTTCGAAGCGGCGGGCGTTTCGAGTTTGGGGTCGATCTCGCGCAAGAGGATCATGCCGTTGCTTGCCGTACCCGTCAACATTCCGAACATGGATATAAACCCTTCGTGTTCGTACCCTTTGTATATGTGGTTGGAAACAAACCGAATGTACGCAAACGTCGCCACCGCCCCCACCGTGCAAATGATGAGAAGCTGCCACCACATGGAAGAAAATTGGTTCCAATCGATCGCCGCAACGCCCGCGATGATCATCATGTCGAACATAAAGCCGCTGATACGGTCGAGCAGGAAGTTATTGGTCAGCTCGCGCTTGATGATCTTCTTTTTGCCGAAAAGGTTGAGGAGCTGGCGCGTTAAAAGAGCGAGAAGAGAGCCGAGCAAAAAGTTAAATCCCCAAATGAGATTGACGTTGACAAGCCGCATGATCAAATATACAATGCCGTAGATAAGCACTACAAGCCCTATGTTGATGGTAAACTTGTCTACCGATATAAAAGCAGACGGACATACCACTTGCGCGACCAAAGCGCATCGCTCGCCACAAAATAAATGGGACGCCTGATCGATATGCCGACGAAAGCGGGATCGAGAAAACTTTGATGATTGGATAAGATCAGATAGTTCTGCTTTTTATCGAGAACCTCTCTCTTCGTTCTGAAGTGGTATCTGCACGCCAAAAGCCGTGCGATGGGACGCAGTACGGCGAAATAAAATCTATGTCGAAATTTGACGTGTTTTTCCATGGCCCGCTCCGAGTGTATAGTAATTATAGCATACTTTCGTCAACAAGCAATAAAAAACCGAAAATAACGCAAGAATCAGCAATAAAACGCAGGAAGAAGAGCCCGACCGCCCCATGCGATATAGGCCCCTCGCTGCCATCAAAAAGGGCTTATCCCTGCTGCGGAATAAGCCCCAAAGCACAATGTATTGCGTTTTGATTTTTATCGGCCGTTATTTGGTCGCCCTCGGATTTTTAATATTCGCCTGCGCGGCCGCAAGACGCGCAATGTCCGCCCTCAAAGAACAAGGGCGGACTTCGTTTCGCTTTATCGTTCGGGCGTTCCGCCCGGCGCTTGCCGCAAAGTTACTTCCGAGGGTTCTTGATATTCGCCTGCGCCGCCGCAAGACGCGCAATGGGGACGCGGTAGGGCGAGCAGGAGACGTAATCAAGCCCGATATTGTGGCAGAACTCGATGGAGGAAGGATCCCCGCCGTGTTCGCCGCAGATACCGCAGTGCAGCTTTTTGTTCGCCTTCTTGCCCATCTTCACCGCCATGCCCATGAGTTTGCCGACGCCCGTCGTATCGAGACGCGCAAACGGGTCGCTCTCGTAGATCTTGTTGGAGTAGTATGCGGGAAGGAATTTGCCGGCGTCGTCACGGGAGAACCCGAAGGTCATCTGCGTGAGATCGTTGGTGCCGAAGCAGAAGAACTGCGCCTCTTTCCCGATCTCATCCGCGGTGAGTGCGGCACGCGGGATCTCGATCATGGTGCCCACTTCGTACTTGATCTTCTTGTGCTTGGACTTGATGACCTCTTCCGCCGTCTTCACGACGATATCCTTGACGAACTTGAGTTCCTTGACTTCGCCCGTGAGCGGGATCATGATCTCGGGCACGACTTTCCAATCCTTGTGCCGCTTGGCAACGGCAATCGCCGCCTTCATGACCGCTCTCGTCTGCATGACGGCGATCTCGGGATAGGTGACGCAGAGACGGCAGCCGCGGTGGCCCATCATCGGGTTGAACTCGTGGAGGTCGGAGATGATCTGCTTGATCTCCTGCACCGTCTTCTTCTGTGCCTTGGCGAGGGCCGCGATGTCCTCCTCCTCGGTGGGAACGAACTCGTGGAGCGGGGGATCGAGGAAACGGATGGTGACGGGCTGGCCGCCGAGCGCCTCGAAGAGACCCTCGAAATCCGCCTGTTGCATGGGCTCGATCTTGGCGAGCGCCTTTTCGCGCTCCTCCACCGTGTCGGAGCAGATCATTCTGCGGAAAGCGCCGATCCTTGCGGGATCGAAGAACATATGCTCGGTACGGCAGAGGCCGATGCCCTGCGCGCCGAACGCCGCCGCCTGCTTCGCATCCTTGGGAGTATCCGCGTTGGTGCGGACGCCGAGCGCCTTATACTTATCCGCGAGCGCCATGATCCTGCCGAAGTAGCCGCTGTTGGGATCGGCGGGAACGGTGGGGATGAGGCAATCGTAAATGTTGCCCGTGGAGCCGTCGAGAGAAATGGCGTCTCCCTCGTGATAGGTCTTGCCCTTCAGGGTGAAGCACTTGTTCTCCTCGTCCATCTTGATATCGCCGCAGCCGGAGACGCAGCAGGTCCCCATGCCGCGCGCGACGACTGCCGCATGCGACGTCTGCCCGCCGCGCACGGTGAGAATGCCCTGCGCGTACTTCATGCCCTCGATGTCCTCGGGAGAGGTCTCGAGGCGGACGAGGACGACCTTCTTCCCCGCCTTGCCTTCCTTGACGGCGTCTTCCGCGGTGAACACGATGGTGCCCGCCGCCGCGCCGGGAGAGGCCGCAATGCCCTTGCCGACGACGTCGTTTTTATCCGCTTCCTTGAGCGCCTTGGGGTCGAACTGCGGGTGGAGGAGCATATCGAGGGACTTCGCATCGATCTGCATGAGGGCTTCCTGCTCGGTGATCATGCCCTCGTCGATGAGGTCGCACGCGATCTTGATGGCCGCCGCCGCCGTGCGCTTGCCGTTACGGGTCTGGAGCATGTAGAGTTTTTCGTTCTCGACGGTGAACTCCATGTCCTGCATGTCGCGATAGTGGTTCTCGAGGATCTTGCAGACTTCCTGGAACTGTTCGTATACCTTGGGGAAGACCTTCGCCATCTGCGCGATGGGCATGGGTGTGCGGACGCCCGCGACGACGTCCTCGCCCTGTGCGTTGGTGAGGAACTCGCCCATGAGCCCTTTCTCGCCCGTGGCGGGGTTACGGGTGAACGCAACGCCCGTGCCGCAGTTGTCGCCCATGTTGCCGAACGCCATCATCTGTACGTTGACCGCGGTGCCCCACGAATAAGGGATATCGTGGTCCATGCGGTACACATTGGCGCGGGGGTTGTCCCACGAACGGAAGACGGCCTTGATCGCCTCGAAGAGCTGCTCCTTGGGATCGGTGGGGAAGTCTTTCCCGAGCTGGTTCTTGTATTCCGCCTTGAACTGGTTGGCGAGGGCCTTGAGGTCTTCGGCGTTCAGCTCGACGTCCTGCTTGACCCCCTTCTTCTCTTTCATTTCATCGATGAGCTTTTCGAAGTATTTCTTGCCGACTTCCATGACGACGTCCGAGAACATCTGGATGAAACGGCGGTAGCAGTCCCACGCCCAGCGGGGGTTGCCCGACTTCTTCGCGATGACTTCGACGACTTCCTCGTTGAGGCCGAGGTTGAGGATGGTGTCCATCATGCCGGGCATGGAGGCGCGGGCGCCCGAACGGACGGAGACGAGAAGAGGGTTCTCCTTGTCGCCGAACTTCTTGCCGGTGATCTTTTCCATCTTGTCGATGTACTCCATGATCTCCGCCTGGATCTCGGGGTTGATCTGGCGGCCGTCCTCATAATACTGGGTGCAGGCCTCGGTGGAGATGGTGAAGCCCTGCGGGACGGGAAGCCCGATATTGGTCATCTCCGCGAGGTTCGCGCCCTTGCCGCCGAGCAACTCTCTCATGTTCGCGTTACCTTCGGTAAAAAGGTAACAATACTTCTTTGCCATCAAATGTTTCCTCCTGATATTATTGCGGTTTCAGCGTTTTCCATTTTACTATATTCTTCGGAAAATTTCAAGCCTTTGACGGGAGAAAAAACAAAAAAGCGGAGGGAATTTGCCGCGTGTCGGCGGGGACAACAAGAAAACGCCCCCCGTGAGGGTGTTTTCTTCTATGCGGCGAGCGAGGCGGGCGCGGGGACCTTGGGCGCCTCCGCCTTCTTGCGGCGGCGGTTCACGAGCAGGAACGCCGTGATGAGGAAGATATCCGCAAACAGCCATGCGATGGCGTTGGAGAAGCAGAATCCCGTGTAGCCCCAGATGCGCACGAGAACGAACGCCGTGAGGGCGCGTCCCGCAAGCTCGGTGACGCCCGCAAACATGGCGACGCCGCTCTTCCCCATGCCCTGCAACGTATTGCGGAACACATAGATGACGCCGAGGAGCAGGTAGCTCCCGCTCTGGATGAGCAGGAACTTTCGCCCGTAGCCGAGGATCTCGGCGTAGTAGAGCGTCACCGTCTCGCTCGACTCCGACTTCAGGAAGAGCCGCATGAGGGGGTGGCACAGCCCGTAGCAGAACCCGAACCCGATCACCGCCGAGGCGACGGAGTACAGCATCCCCACGAGGATGCCGCTGCGCACCCGTCCGTATTCGCCCGCGCCCGTGTTCTGCCCCACATAGGTCGCCATCGCCGCGCCGATCGCAACAAAGGTCTGCGTCGCAAAGGCGTCGATCTTGCTCGCCGCGACATACGCCGTCACCGCGCCGGGGTAGGCATCGTTGAGTCCGTTGAGTGCGGTCTGCTGGAAGATGGACCCGATCGCCGTGATGGAGAATTGAAGCGCCATGGGCATACCGATGGCAAGCAGCCCGCCCGCGAGGCGGAAGTCCCACTTGAAGTCGGCGCGGGAGACGCGCAATTCGCGGTAGCGTTTGAACATATAGATGAAGCACGCCCCGCCCGAGAGGAGCTGGCTTACGACGGTGGCGAGCGCCGCCCCGTGGTAGTAGAGTTTGCAACCGAGAATGAAGGCGAAGTCGAGCCCCACGTTGAGGCAGGCGGCGGCGATGAGGAAGAAGAGGGGCGTCTTGCTGTCCCCCACCGCGCGGAGGATATTCGCCCCGAGGTTGTAGAGCATGGACGAGGCGATGCCCGAGAAGATGACGATGAGATAGCTCTCGGCGTAGTCGAAATACGCCGCGGGCGTGTTCATGAGGCGGAGAAGGGGGGCGGTGCAGGGCACGACGACGGCGGTGAGTACCACCGTCATGATCCCGCCGAGCAGGAAGCTCATGCCGATGGCGTGGCGCATACCGTCGTAGTCCTTCGCGCCGTAGCATTGGGCGATCTTCACGCCGAAGCCCGTCGTCACGCCGTTCACGAACCCCAAAACGAGGAAGGTGATGGCGCCCGTAGACCCCACGCCCGTGAGTGCATCCGCGCCTACGGTGTGCCCCACGATGACGGTATCCGTCATGTTATAGAGCTGCTGGAAGATGCAGCCTAAAAACACGGGCAGCGCAAAGAGAAAAATGAGTTTGTAGGGATTCCCCTTGGTGAGGTCTTTCATAAAAATCCCGATCTCTCGTTCCGATTTCGGCTTGATATTATACCGCGAAAAGAGAAAAAAGCAACTGTTTGGAGGGGTCCGCGCAAAAAATTTTTTTCTTTTTTCGCGGCGGCGGAATTTCGGCATTGACATACTTTCCGTTTCGTGGTAAAATAGGAAAAAACGGAAAAGAGGTACCCTATGATCCAATATAAGCTGCTCCAGATCAACGCGGAAGAACTCGATTTCAAACTCACCCCCATCAAAGCCGCGCCCAATACGCAGGTAAAGATCCCCTTCCGCTTCGGGAGAATGTTCCGTCAGGCGCAGAACAACCCCAAGATCAACCTCGTCGCCCTCGAGTGCAACATTGAGGGGACGGAGGAGAACCCCTCCCCCTTCACCCTGCACGTCCGCATGGTCGGCGCGTTCGAGGTGGAGAACATGAATACCGATGAGGACAGGCGGGTGTTCGGCATGAATGCGACGGAGACGGTGTTCCCCTACCTCCGCGCGGCGATCACGAGCCTCACCGCCACCGCACTCATCACCCCCCTCGTGCCCCCCGTGGTGCCCGCCATTGCCATCTTCCCCGAGGACCGCGGCGGCGGGAATTACACCATCAACTTCGACCCGAAGACGATCAACTGAATATTTCCCCTCCGCACGGAGGGGATTTTTTTGCGGAAAATGAAGACATGGGGTCGGATTTTGGGGATTGCGACCCCCTCAGTCACTTCGTGACAGCTCCCCCAAACGGGGGAGCCGAGAGGCAATCGGCATCGAGGGCGGACCCTCACCCCTACCCCTCCCCCTGACGCAGGGGGAGGGCTTTCTTTGAAACCGCCCTTTTCTCGCCACCCACCCCCCTACCCCCCTCCGCGGAGGGGGCGGGTTTTACGCATACCTCACCCGCGCTGCGGCTCTTGTGTACGTCATTCCGACGCCGCGCCCTTTGCGGCGGAGGAAACTCGCCCTTTCGTTGCCGGGAGATCCCTCGACACGCCGCGCCGCCCGCCTCTTGCGGGCGGCGCGGCGGCTCGGGATGACGTGGCGGGGCGGCGTGACAGCTCTATAAAATGGGAGCCAAGGGGTATGCGCGGGGTGCAGGGCGTATGCAAGCGGGAAGTTTTTTCGCGCGGAAGGGGGATTTTTTCTGCGTTCCCTCTTGCCTACCGCCGAATTTTTTGGTATGATGGAGAAAAGGAGATCGTATGGAAGAAGAAACCCGAGGCCCCGAGGAGAGCGCTCCGAGCGAAGAAACCGCCCCCGAGGCCCCCGTAAAAACCAAAAAAATCGGCAGGCTCGACCGCTTTTTCGGCATCACCGCGAGCGGGTCCAATTTCAAACAGGAGATCGTGGCGGGGCTTACCGTGTTCATGGCGATGGCGTATGCCCTCCTCGTCGTCCCCGGCATGTATGAGGTGGATGGCTTGTACCCCTATGTCTCGTTCGGCGCGGTGTACATTGCGACGGCGCTCGGTGCGATCGTCGGCACCGTGTGCATGGCACTCATCGCGCGCATGCCCCTTGCGCAGGCCTCGGGCCTCGGCGCGACGGCCTATATTACAGGCACCCTCCTCGGCGGGGGGCTGGGGCTTTCCTATGCGAACACGATGATCTTCGTCCTCCTCGACGGGGCGATCTTCGTCCTTCTCACGGCGACGGGGCTGCGCAAAAAGATCCTCGCCGCCATCCCCCACGAGGTGAAGGCCGTCCTCCCCGTGGGCATCGGCATGTTCATCGCCTTTATCGGCTTCAAGAATGCGGGGATCGTGAATTTGCACGAGGGGAAGATCCTGTTTGCCTCCTTCAACGTCCTCGGGAAACTCGACTATTTGGGCGCGATCGGCGCGGCCGTCGCCCTCCTCGGGGCGGCCGTCATCGCGATCCTCTCCAAAAAGAATGTGAAGGGGGCGATTTTGTGGGGGATGCTCGGCTCCGCCGCCCTCTACTATGCCCTCGCGGGGCTTGGCTGTGCGTGGGACGCCGCGGGCTGCCGCGAGACGTTCACCTCCATCGCCGCGAACTTCGAGGACCCCTTCAAGGCGTTCGCCGCCTGGGGGAAGGAATCGGTGGGGCAGGTGTTCGTAAGCGGATTTTTCTTCGGGGACTACCTCGCCACCCACTCGGGGGGAGAGCTTGCCCTCCTCATCGTGACCTCCGCCCTCGCCCTCTGCATGGTGGATATGTTCGACACCCTCGGCACCCTCTACGGCGCATGTTCCAAAGGGGGGCTGATGGAGAACGGCGAGCCGAAGCGGCTGGGGAAGTGCCTCATGTCCAACGCCGTGGCGACCTGTGCGGGCGCGGTGTTCGGGGCGACGACCGTCGCAACCTATGTGGAGTCTTCCTCGGGGGTCGCCGCGGGGGGCAAGACGGGCTTTTCCGCCCTCGTGACGAGCCTCTGCTTCGTCCTCGCCCTCTTCCTCTCCCCCATCGCCAAACTCGTACCCATGTCCGCGGCATCCGCCGCCCTCATTTGGGTGGGCGTCCTCATGATGTCCTCCGTCAAGGATATCGAGTGGAACGACCCCGCCGCCGCCCTCCCCGCCTTCCTCACCATCGCCGTGATGGCGTTCGGCTACTCCATTACGAGCGGCATCGGCGTGGGCATTCTCTCCTGCGCCCTCGTGAAACTGTGTACGGGAAAGGGGAAGGAGGTCTCCGTCGTCACATGGATCGTCGCCGCCCTCTTCCTCGCCATGTTCCTCTTTACCAACTGAAATGACTCTCTTCGTGATACGGCATTGCAGCACGGTGTGCAGCGAGAAGAAGATCTTCTGCGGCAGGACCGACCTCCCCCTCTCTCCCCTCGGGGAACGGGAAAAGGAGGCCCTCGCACAAAAGAATTGGAAGTTCGACGCCGTCCTCTCCTCCCCCCTTTTGCGCGCAAGGCAGACGGCGGAGGCGGTTGCACGCGGCCCTGTTCTCTATGACGGCCGCTTGCGGGAGAGGGACTTCGGAGACTTCGAGGGCACCTCTTGCGCCCGTCCCGACGGCGCACCCTACCGCCACAGCATGGACTTAAAGTACCCGAACGGGGAAAGTTATCTCGACGTCTTCGCGCGCATCCGTCCCCTCCTTAAAGAGATCGGGCGGCGCTATGCGGGAAAACGGGTGTGCCTCGTCTCCCACGGGAGCGTGTGCAGGGTCATCCGCGCATGCCTCACAAAGATGACGGAGGAACAATTTTACGGCTGGTCCCAACCGAACGGCACGGCAGCGGAATACGACATGTAACGAAAAACCCGTCCCTTGAGGGTGGCTTCCATAGGGATTCTATGAATAAGCGGTTTGGCGGTTAGTCAAACCGCTTATTCGTTGTCCCTCCCGTGTTAAGCGGCTTCTTCCTGCGCGAAGTCGGGAATTACTCCTACGCAGTTATAGATGATTTCCACCGCTTGCGTCCGTTTGCCGCTGTCGCTCTTTTGCTTCTCGTGTACTATGACCTTTTCGATGAACTCCCGCACGATTTCGGGCGTAAGCTCCGTGATTTCCGTGTACTTACGAATGAACCTCATAAAGCGATTTACGTTGTCGGACTGTTCCTTTGCTTTCATTAAGATTTCCTGCAATTCTCGGATACGCACGTTAAGCGTTTTCTGCTCTTCCTCATACTCCTGCGATAGCTTGCGGAAGCGTTCGTCGGAGAGGTTGCCGTTCACCTTGTCCTCATAGAGGTTTCGGATGATGCGGTCAAGAGCCTGTACGCGCCGTTCTGCGTTTTCTTTCTCTTGCGCATACGCCAAGAGTTTCTTTCTGCTTTCTTTGTCGGCGTTGCTTTGGAGCATAGAAAGGAATTCTTTCTCGTGTTCTTTCGCCATTGAGAATACCCGCTGTAAATCTGCGAGAACGATTTTCTCCACGGCTTCTACCGTTATTTGATGGGATGTGCAGAAGCTCTTTTTCTTTTTACGGTAGGTCGAACAGTTGAAATACTCCTTTTGCTTCATCGTCGTGCAACGGCAAAGATACATTTTCTTCCCGCAGTCGGCGCAATACACAAGCCCCGAAAACACACTCATTTCGCCCATATCTGTAGGACGGCGTTTTGCCGAGCGAATCCGCTGAACCGTTTCATAGGTGTCATTGTCGATGATCGCTTCGTGCGTATTCTCGAAGATTACCCATTCTTCGGGCGGCAGGTCGAGCTTCTTCTTACTCTTATACGATTTTTTCTTCGTTCGGAAATTTACCGTATGACCGAGATAAGCAGGATTCGAGAGAATTTTTACGACGCCGTTGGTGCTCCAAATTTCCGCAAAGTCGATGGGCATTGTAGTAGCGGGAAGTCCGTTCTTCCTTTTGTGAAGTACGGGCGGATCGATATTCCTCTCCGTCAATATCCTCGCTATCTGCGTCGGACCGAAGCCCTTCATGCACAAGGCGAAGATTTCCTTGACGACCGCCGCGGCTTCCTCGTCCACAACCCATTTCTGCTTGTCTGTTTCATCCTTCTTGTAGCCATAGGGTGGGATCGTGCAGAGGTGCTTTCCCGACATACCTTTTGCCTTGAACACGGCGCGAATTTTCTTGCTTGTGTCTTTCGCATACCACTCGTTGATGATATTGCGAAACGGAGTAAAGTCGTTGTCCACGTTGCTCTCGCTGTCCACGCCGTCGTTGATGGCGATGAAGCGAACGCCCGCATCTGGGAACGTGATTTCGGTGTAAACACCCACTTTCAGATAGTCCCTGCCAAGCCTCGACATATCCTTTACGACGATAGTGCCGACGTATCCTGCGTTGACATCTTCCATAAGTCGCATAAAGTCGGGGCGATTGAAGTTTGTTCCCGAATATCCGTCGTCCACATAGAATTGGGGATTGGGAAAACCCTTTTCACTTGCGTACTTGCCGAGAATTGCCTTTTGATTTACGATACTGTTGCTGTCGCCCTCGTTCTCGTCGTCCCTCGAAAGACGGCAGTAGAGGGCAGTTATTTTCTCACCTCCGAGATAAGATTGGTTATTTGATGCCGAATAATGTCTTTTCATAGAATTTCTCCTTTGGAATGACATTCTTCGAGCGAGTCCCGTATCATGGCTCTTTCGAGCTTCTTCAAAACCGTTTCCTTCGCAGTTTCGCTTTCTCTTACGATTATTGTGTAAATCGTGTCTTTGATTTGTTTCTTATAACTGAATTGCTTTTTGTTCAAGTATTCTTATTCGAGCGCTTGGAATATCCCTCGCCCTTATAGCGCTGAATACTATGTCCTCTTTCCATCGCGTTCCTCCTTGTAAGTAAAGTCGTTACTCGGTTTTCTTCATCGCCTCCAATTCCGAAGGGAAGAAGTCATCGTATCCGTCCATAATCTTACCGAGCGAAAGATTTATGTTCGGCGGCATCGTCCAATAAAGCCTTATAGCCTGCTTCGATCAGTTGGACTTTGGTGTAGCCATACTTTTCGAGAAAGGCGTTTATTCTATCTGCCTTCTCACGGGGAACGCTCGTTCCCCAAGTGGCGTTTTTCGCTTTGCGCTCCGCTTTGTGCTTCTCCTCATAACGCTTGTCCTTGATCGCTCTCGGTTTCTTTTCCATAATTACCTCCGTAAAATATATCAATCGTATTCATACGACACATGCATTTTACACTCTCTCAGCCGAAGAGTCAAGGGTTTGCGTTATGAATTTACGCTATTTCTTTATTTGCCCAACGATTTCAGACCTTCAAGTTCAAAGTCCTCCAAATAATCGGGTGTAACCGCATAGCAACCTTCCGCAAACGATTTGCCGAAATTGTCCGCACAGGCGTTGAAGATCGAGGAGAGCATCGACTTGTTGATGGTCGCGTTCAGATTTACTTCCTTCAAGAGTTGGAT
>CANRFW010000006.1 GCA_947630035.1 uncultured Clostridia bacterium
CTGCGCGACCCAATTTGCAACGCCACCGCAGGCTTATTGTTCGTGCAAGCGAATGAGAGGACCAAGAAGGTTTCCCATACGAGAAACTTTCCTCGCGGAAAAGATCCGCGCAGCGGAGATTTTCCGCGAAACAAACCGTAATCGAATATTCTTTGGGGCGGAGTGCAAGTCTCCACCGGCAGTATAGTCTGCGAAGCCTTTTGGCCCGAACGGGTGAAATTCCCGTACCGACGGTATAGTCCGGATGAGAAAAGAAAAGGAATTTTCCCACCCCATTCCCGCAAAATGGGGTGGTTTTTTCAAAGAATATCCGAAATAAAAAATTTTTATTCGAGGTGTTCTTATGAAACGTGTTCCCTTTTTCAACACGACGCGCATCGTCATGATCGCCCTCTTCGGGGCGCTCGCGGGAGTCCTGCACGCCTTCGGCAAGTTCCCCATAGCCGTCGCCTTTCCCTCCTTTTTAGAGCTGGACTTTTCGGATATCCCGCTCTTTATCGGAACGTTCGCATTGGGCCCCGTATCGGGGTGTCTCATCGTCGTCGTCAAAATTCTCGTAAAGCTCGTCTGCGTGGGCACAAGCACGGTCTTCGTGGGGGACCTTGCAAACCTCCTCATCGGGTTCGGGTTCGTCATCCCCGCGGGCATTCTCTACAAACATTTCCGCACCATCAAGGGGGCGCTGCTGTCCCTTGCGGTGGGGACGGTCTCCTCCATCACCGTCGCCATCCTCTCCAATTGGCTCCTCCTCATCCCCTTCTATATCACGAACATGTTCGACGGAAGCTGGGAGCCTCTCCTCGGCATGATGCGCCCGCTTTTCCCGTCTGTCACAAAAGATACCTTCTACGGGTTTTACCTCTGGGTGTCCGTGCTTCCCTTCAATGCGATGCGGTGCCTCATCGCGAGCCTCGTCACCCTCCTCGTCTACAAGCACATTTCGCGCGCCATCGACCGCATCAACGACAAGCTCTCCCCCGAAGAGGAGGGGAAAACCAAGGTCTGCGCGCGGGATATCGCCGTCGCGACGGTGTGTATCGTCCTCGTCCTTCTCCTGCTCCTCTTCGCCCTCCTCCGCTATTTTCTTTGGAGTTGACGCGGAATTCCTTGCAAATTGCAGCCGTATGCGGTATAATATCCGCGTATGGCTGTTTTTCATTCCCGCTCCGAGGAGGAGACCCTCCGCTGGGCGGAACAATATGCAAAGACCCTCTCGGCGGGGGACGTCGTCCTCCTCGAGGGAGAGATGGGGGCGGGGAAGACCGTCCTCGCCAAGGGGCTGTGCAGAGGGCTTGGGATAACTTGCGAAGTCACAAGCCCCACCTATGCCTATATCAACGATTACGGCGGGGTGTATCACTTCGACTGTTACCGCCTTCCGAGCGAGGAATACGCCGAGCGGCTCGGCTTCTCGGAGTACTTCTCGGCGGGCGGGGTGTGCCTCGTCGAGTGGGGGGAGAAGATCGCAAACCTCCTGCCCGAACGAGTGAAGACCGTCGTCCTCAAAAAATGCGGGGAGAACGAAAGGGAGATCGTATTTTGAAATTTCTCGGGGTGGATACGAGCGGCGCACGGCTCACCGTCGCCGTTTTCAACGAGGGGAAGGTCACATTGCGCTCCGAAGAGTGCGCGATGCGGCATTCCGTCCTCCTCATGGAGGCGATAGAAGGCGTTTTGCAAGAGGCGGGGCTGACCCTTGCGGCGTGCGATTTTCTCGCCTGCGTGGTGGGGCCGGGGTCGTTTACGGGGGTGCGTATCGGCATCTCCACCGTAAAGGGGCTGTGCCTTGCGGCGGGGAAGCCCGCCCTCGCCGTCACCTCCTTCGAATGTCTCGCATATGCTGACAGGAGGGGGAAGAGGCTCGCGCTCATCGACGCGGGCAGAGGCTGCTACTATGCGCAGCCCTTTGATGAGACCCCCCTCTCGCCCGCCTTCCTCACGGGGGAGGAGGTCGCAGAGCTTGAAAAGGCGGGGTACCGCGCCATCCATGCCGATCCCGCGGAGGGGTTTGTCCTTGCCGCGGAAGCGCTTGCGGGACGGGCCGCCCCCGCAGATCGGCTCACGGCGCTCTATTTGAGAAAGAGCGCCGCGGAGGAAGGAAGATGAACGGAAGAAGATGGACGATGAACGATCTCGATGCGATCGAGGAGATCGAGAAGGAGAGCTTTCCCGATCCGTGGACCCGCCGCATGCTTGCGGAGAGTTTGCTCTCGGACCGCTTTTTCGGGGTGCTTCTCGAGGAAAACGGCGCGCCCGTCGCCTATGGGGGGATCTCCTTCGCGGCAGACGAGGCGGAGATCGAACTCGTTGCGGTGAGTGAAATGTACCGCCGCTGCGGACGGGGGAAGAGGATCGTCGAGGACCTCCTCGAGTGTGCCCGCCGGAAGGGTGCGAAGAAGGTGTTTCTCGAGGTGCGCGTCTCCAACGCGGAGGCGCAGATGCTCTATCTCAAGTGCGGGTTCCGCGGACTGTACGCCCGCACCCGCTATTATCCCGACGGCGAGGACGCCGTTGTTATGTCGAGGGAACTTTGAGGTATTGTTACGTTGCGGCGGGGGAGGGGAGACCCCTTCTCCTGCTCCACGGGTACCTCTCCTGCAAGGAGAGCTTCTACCCGCAGATCGAATATTTCTCCCGCTTTTTTCGGGTGCTTGCGCCCGATTTCCCCGGGATGGGGAGGGCGGAGGAACTTCCCGCGGCGTGGTCGGTAGGGGACTATGCCGATTGGACGGAGGGCTTTTTGCGGGACATGGGTGCGGAAAATCCCCTCCTCATCGCCCATTCGTTCGGCGGAAGGGTGGGGGTCAAACTGCTCGCGCGGGGAGAAATCGACCGCGCCGTGCTTACGGGCTGTGCGGGGATCGTCCCGCGGCGCACCCTCTCCTACAAGATCCGCGTCGCAACCTACCGCCTCGCAAAAAAGGTGTTTCCCCGCTGGGCGGAGAAGAGGTTCGGGAGCAGCGAATACCGCTCCCTGTCCCCCCTCATGCGGGAGAGCTATAAAAAGATCGTGAACGAGGATCTGCGCAAGGAGGCGGAGACCATTTCCCGCCCCGTGCTGTTTGTGTGCGGAGAGAACGACGGGGAGACCCCGCCCTCCTCCGCGAGGGAGTACCATGCCCGCGTGCGCGGGAGCAAACTGCTGTTTCTCGGGGACTGCGGGCACTTCGCCCACCTCGAGGACCCGCTCGCCTTCAACCTGGCGGCAGAGGAGTTTTTCACATGTTGACGACGGTGCAATTTCTTTTTATCGCGTTCGGCGCGGCGTTCGTATCCGCCTTCTTTACGGCGTTCGACTGCCGCTCCCTGTTCGCCCTCTTTCAGCAGGAGGGGTACGCGGGCGGGGCGTTTTTGAAGGGATTTTACCGCAAAAAGGGTATTCAGCACAGGCGGTATGCTCTCCTCGCCCTGTGCGCCTTCCTCCTCTGCGCCCTCGCGGATGTGTGCTTCTCCTTCCTCGACCCCATCTATACGGGTGTGATCGCCGCTTTCGCCTTTCTCCTCATCGTCCTCCTCTTTGCCTATGCTTCCCCCTTCTCGCCCAAGATCCCCGCGCGCGCCACGCCCCGCCTCGTGCGGCTCGCCGTGTGCTTCTTCGTCCTCCTCTTCGGGATCTCTTTCGGGCTGCTCACGGGGCTTGAATATGCCGCCCTCGCCATAGGAAACGGCATCGTCTATCGCCTCCGCTTCCTCCCGCTCACCCTCCTGCCCCTCCTCTTCCCCGAAGTTGTGTGCCTTGCGAACCTCGTGATGCTCGTCTACGAAAAGCCCCGCGGGGCGCACTTTGTGAAGACGGCGAAGAGGAAACTCGAAGAGAGCGGCTGCGTGAAAGTGGGCATCACGGGCTCTTTCGGCAAGACGAGCGTCAAGAACTTCGCCCGCCAACTTTTGGAGAAGAAGTACCGCGTCATCGCCACCCCGTCCTCCTACAACACTCCCATGGGCATCGCGCGGTGCGTGAACGAGGGAGGGCTGGATTGCGACGTCTTCCTCGCCGAAATGGGGGCGCGGCACACGGGAGACATCCGCGAACTCTGCGACATGGTCCGCCCTTCTTACGGCGTGGTGACGGGGGTCTGCGCCCAGCACCTTGAGACGTTCGGCTCCCTCGAAAAGATCCGCGCCGAAAAGGGAGTGCTTGCGGAATGTGCGGATCTCTGCATCCTCGGCGCGACGGCCGCGGGCATGGCGGGCAAGAAGTGCCTTGCGGAGGGGGAGGACTTTGCCGCGGAAGACGTCGTCCTCTCGGCGGAGGGGACCTCCTTCACCTTGCGCATCGGGGAGGAGCGGGCGGCTGTGCATACCCCCCTGCTCGGCAGGAGCGCGGCGGAGGACATCGCCCTTGCCGCGGCGCTCGCGCATGCGCTCGGTGTACCGTTCAAAGAGATCGCGGCGGCCGCGCCGACCCTCGAGGGGGTACGCCACCGCCTCGAAAAGACGGAGTCGCGCGGCGTATACGTCCTCGACGATTCCTACAACTCCAACCCCGCGGGGGCGAAGAACGCGGTGGAGGTCCTCTCCCTCTTCGGCGGGCGGAAGTTCGCCGTCACCCCCGGGCTTGTGGAACTCGGCGATTTCCTCGAGGAGGGGAACACGGAACTCGGCGCCTCCCTTGCGGGGGTGGACCGCCTCATCCTCGTGGGGGAGACCCTCGTGCTTCCCGTGCGGCAGGGGTACCTCTCCGCGGGCGGGGAGGAGGGGAAGATCTCCGTCGTCTCCGACCTCGGCAAAGTGAAAAAGCTCCTCGCGGAGGAGCTTGCCGAGGGGGACGCCGTCCTCTTTCTGAACGATTTGCCCGATAAGTACCTGTAACCCCAACCGAAAAACGCACGAAACACCAAAGCGGAAAAATCTTCGCGGAGGTGTTTTTTTATGGTTTCAAAGAGGACGGTCGCCGTCTTTTTCGGGGGCAATTCCAACGAGAGGGAGATCTCCGTCATCACAGGCGTCTATTGCTGCAATTTGCTTCGGGGGGCGGGGTACGGGGTCTTGCCCGTCTTCCTGCCCGAGACGGGCGGCATGGCGACGGGGGAGATACGGCGGGTGACGGATGTCACGGGGAAACTCCGCCCCGTGCGGCTCGAGGGAGGAAGGCTCGTCTCCGTGAAGGGGCGCCGCACGTTTCCCTTCGACGTCGCCCTCAACTGCTGTCACGGCGGGGCGGGGGAGGACGGCACGCTCGCCGCGCTCCTTTCGTGGAACGGCGTAAAGAGCGCCTCCCCGGGCACTCTTCCCTCGGCGGTATTCATGGATAAATGGGCGACGAAGCTCGTTGCCGAAGGGCTGGGGATTCCCGTCGTCCGCGGCGTAAAAGTGAGGGATGGGGTCGGATTTTGCGGGGATGGGGTGCGATTTCCCGTCATCGTGAAGCCCTCCCGCCTCGGCTCGAGCATCGGCGTGAAGATCGCGGAAAACGGGGAGGAGCTGCAGAGGGCGCTCGATCTCGCTTTCCGCCTCGATAGCTCCGCCGTCGTCGAGGAGTACCTCCCCGAAAAGAGAGACTTGAACTGCGCCGCCGTCCGCCGCGGCGGGGAGATCGTGCTGTCTCCCGTCGAGGAAGTGTTCTCGGAGGGGGATATCCTCTCCTTTTCGGAGAAGTACGAGAGGGCGGCGCGCCGCTCCGAACTGCCCGCGAAGATCGGGGAGGAGACGGCGGAAGAGGTGCGCACCTACACGCGCATGCTGTACGACGTCCTCGATTGCCGCGGCGTCGTGCGGGCGGATTTTCTGCTCACGGAGGAGGGGGTGCGGTTCAACGAGATGAACGCCGTTCCGGGAAGCCTCTCCTGCTATTTGTTCGGCGACACCCTCACCGAGGCGAAGCGCTTTCTTGCCGCCCTCGTGGAGGAGGGGATGAAGGAGGAAAAGCCCCGCGAAAGGGTCACGACGGGCATTCTCTCCCGCGGTCCCCTCGCCGCCAAAGGCGGAAAACGCCGCATATAGCCGCCCCCGCCTAACCGACTTGCCCTCCCCCTGCGTAAGGGGGAGGGGTAGGGGTGAGGGTCCGCCCCCGCCCCTCCAACCACCCCTTGGCTCCCCCTTTTGGGGGAGCTGTCACGCCGTCCTTCGGCGTGACTGAGGGGGTTGGCGTGACTGAAGGGGTCTGCCCCCGCTTAACCGACTTGCCCTCCCCCTGCGTAAGGGGGAGGGGTAGGGGTGAGGGTCCGCCCCTGTCTAACCGACTTGCCCGCGCCCTTTCCGTAACAATACCGAAAATCGCTCCATTTTTCTTGCGGCGATTGACAAATTCCCGCCGTTGCGCTACAATAGACGCGGAGGTCGGATATGAAACTTTTCGTCGTCGGCAGCGTCAACATGGATCTCGTCGTCAAAGCGCCCTTCGTCCCCGAGAAGGGGATGACCATCGAGGGCAGCGGCTTTATGACCAACCCGGGCGGCAAGGGCGCCAATCAGGCGGTCGCCTGCGCCAAACTCGGCGGGGAGACCTACATGGTCGGCTGTGTGGGGGAGGCGTTCGGCGAAGAACTCCTCGAAGCCCTCCGCGGCTACGGCGTCCGCACCGATTTCGTGCGGCGGGAGAAGGGGGTCTCGAGCGGGATCGCCGTCATCACGGTGGTGGACGGGGACAACCGCATCATCATCGACCGCGGCGCGAACGGGCGGGTGAGCGAGGAACTCATCGATGCCGCCCTCGCCCGTGCCGAAAGGGGGGATTACCTCATCCTGCAGCTCGAGATCGAGCTTCCCCTCGTGCAATACGCCCTCGGAAAGGGGAGAGAAAAGGGGATGGTGACCGTACTCAATCCCGCTCCCGCGCGCGACCTCCCGCCCGAGATCTTCCCGCTCTGCGACTATTTCGTGCCCAACCAGACGGAGGCGCGTTTCTACACGGGGATCTACCCCGAGGACGGCGCGGGCGTGCGTGCCTGTGCGGAGAAACTCGCGAAGATGGGGGCGAAGCGCACCCTCGTCACCCTCGGCAAGGAGGGGAGCGCCTATGTGTGCGGGGAGGAACTCGTCACGGCACAGGCATATCCTGTCGAGGCGACGGATACCACAGCGGCGGGGGATACCTTCGTCGGCGCTCTCTCGGTGCGGCTCTCGGAGGGCGCGCCCGTCTCCGAGGCGATGAAATTCGCGAGCAAGGCCTCGTCGATCGCCGTCACGCGGGCGGGGGCGCAGCAGTCCGTCCCGACCCGCGAAGAGGTCAAAATATAGGAATGGGGTCAAAAAATCCCGCCATGCGGCGGGATTTTTGCTGTCCTTTATGGGATAACCGAGGTCAATTCTCCTCGCGGGGAAGACGCGCGATCGCGGCGCGGACCGCCTTCACCCAGCGCCCCACGAAGAAGGCGTTGAGGCGAAAACTTCCCCTGTCCGTCACAAGGCGCATGCTCCTCGTGAGGAAGGGGATGCCGATCTTTTCGACGGCGTAGATCTCCCCGAGCGGGAGGTCGAAGGAGATCACCTCCCCCGTCGAGAGGTCCGCATAAAAATAGAACCGCCTGTCGGTGAGGGTCGCGTCCCCCGCGGCGAAATAGCGGTATTGCCCCGTCACGGCGTAGTCCATCATGCCCTGTTTTAAGAGCGTCTCTCCCTTGCCGAGATGGAATTTTGCCCTCTTGCGCTTGCTCATGGTCTCTCCTTTTCGACAGTATTATAGCGAAAGATGGGCGCGCCGTCAAGATTTTCGTAAAATTTACAACGATACCGCTTGACAACGCCCCCGATTTCCGCTATAATAAACACACAATGCAGGAATCGCCTAGCGGTATGGCGCCAGCTTCCCAAGCTGGTTCCGGCGGGTTCGACTCCCGTTTCCTGCTCCATTTATGCGCATATTTCCACGAAAAACACGGAAATATGCGCATTTTTCATGTTGTTATACGGTGCATTTCGAGTTTTATTTTCGATTTTGGGGCACGTTTTGGGGCATAAAATCATCGGGGCAAAAAAATATGCCCCCCATACGGAGGGCATATTGTTCAATAGCGGAATTTTTCACCTTCCCGAAAAAGATAGTCGTCGGACAGGTCGGTATAAGCGTTTCCCAATTTGCCGAGCGAGTGCCCGACAAACTCATCGCGCGCCGCCTCTGCGATGCCGCATTCCTTGCAACGCGAGTAGAACGTCGTGCGCATATCATAGAGGATATGGTCGGGGAGTACGGCAAGAAACTTTTCGCGCATGGTTTTGTAGGACGGAAATTCGAGCAAACCCGTGAATGTTTCCAAATACGGACGGAGCATCGGCGTGATGGGGATTTTCTTGTATTCGACCTTCTTGGTCTTTCGCTTGCTGTTGACTGCGATGATGAAATCTCCTTCGATGCGTGCGGTCGGATACTCATTCGGGCGCATTCCCGTGTAGAGCGCAACGGCAAAGGGAATTTCGTATTTCGTTCCCTTGAAAGCGCCGAGCAGGACTTTTTCTTCCTCTTTTGTGAGCGCTGTGCCGTGTTCGCGTTCATGCTCTTGATGAAGCACAATATCAAGCGGATTGCGTTTCATCAGCCCGTGGAGGATCGCCGCCTTAAAGATGACATTCATCAACGAGTGAATTTCGTCCGCGGTCTTGCCGTGCCCCGTGGCGTCAATCTCATCCAATAGGCTCTGGCAGTGCGCGGGGGTGATTTTCCCAAACGGAATATCCCCGAAGTGCGGCTGTAAATACTTTTTGTAACGGTTCATGTCGTTTTTGTAGGTATTCTCCGCGACCTTCTTCTTCCGATAATTTTCAAAGTGGTAGAGCGCAAACGCATGGAAAGTCGTCGGCACGGAATATGCCGAGGTGCGTTTCTCTACCTTTTCCGCCGTTTTTAAGGCTTCGACAAATTTTTGTTTCGCTTGTTCGAGATTGTTGTCCGACACGGAAACATTGTATCCGTTGCGTCTGTATCTTATCTCATAGTTCCAAGAATTTCTTCCGCTTCTGCGCTTCCTGACGTGGGCGGTACAGCCGTCCGTCCGAAATTCCCTTCTGAATGTTTTAGGCATTTGAGAAATCTCCTTTATAGTAAATTCTAATGTTGTTTGGTCGCCCGTATCGGCAAGCCCTCTGTCTTTGAGGCTCTCCAAAGTGATGGAATCGGCAGCCAGCCTCATGATAGCGGCGGCAGCCTCCTCGCCCTCCGGCGACGCGGGCAGTTGCTGGACAAAGTTCAGCAGTTTGTTAATTTCAGACGTTCTCATGCCTTTCTCCTTCGAAACCGTTCTGTAAACAAGCCACAGAAAAGCAATTTCGACAGGGGAAAAAGCAAAATTCATCCGTCAAGGCGGGACTCCCGCGCGAAACACATTCAAAAAACGCATAACGCAACCTCCTGTTGATTGTTGATTTGTCTTTCGACAAAACAGGGGGTGGCGAAAAAAGACACGCGGTCAAACGGTGCGGACACCTCCGCCGCAAAGGAGCATAAAGGAAAAAGCCGACGAACGTCGGCTTATAGTTATTTGCCCCTCTTGCGAGTTTGACAGCCAGTGGCTTTTTTCGGTAAAACCACCCCCCAGAAAGACAAAACAACTCCTTATTTTGCTGTTTGCGTATGCGCCTATTCTGTTTGCGGAGCAGACATTTTTTGATAAAAAGAGGACGTTTCACAAGAGAAACGTCCATTTATGGCAACACCTTATGCGCCATTCAAATATGGTAAAAAGTCCGAGTTTTTCACAGCGTTTATTTATTATAATAGAAAACGCGGCGGTCATATGCGGCAGACGGCGGGACAAAAAAAGGCAAATTGTACTTATAAGAGGTATAAAAGGAAAGAAATCGGAAAACCAAACATTTAGAAAAAGGAGCAATCAAAAAAATGAATTATGCAAAATGTTTTAACGATTGGCTTGTGGCGATAAAACCGGAGTTGAAAGGCAGTTCGTTTTGCAGGTATCAACGGTTTGCGGAGAGCCAAATCATGCCCGAACTCGGCGGCTATGATTTGGAGGAGTTGAACAGCAGGGTCATACAAGGCTTTATCGTGCGCAAGAGCGAGGAGTGTTCGGTGTCGTCGGCGAAAGGGATGCTCTCGCTCATCAGGCGGTCGCTGCTCTATGCCGAAGAAGAAGGCATGGCGGTAGGCGCAAATCCCGAACGCATACGGTTCAAACCGAGAAAGCGGGACGAAGAAGAAAAAAAGAAACGCTGTCTCACGAAGGCGGAGCAACAGCGTTTGGAGGAATACATTTTGAAGGAAGCGCCGCGGAAAATGTTCGGCGTCATCATCTGCCTTTATACGGGTCTGCGGGCGGGAGAATTGCTTGCGCTGGAATGGACGGATATTGACTTCGAGCATGGTCTGCTCTCGGTGAACAAGTCCTGCCGCGACGGATACGGCGAGGACGGCTCGAAGCGGATCGTCGATACGCCCAAGACGAGATCGTCCCGCCGCACGATCCCGCTGCCCCGCGCTCTCTTGAAAGCATTACGCCGTATGCGCAAAGAGAGCAAGGGAAAGTTCGTGATCGAAACGAAGAACGGCGAACCCGTTTCCATGCGTTCCTATCTATACAGTTTCAGTAAAATTCTGGAACGGTTGAATATCCCGCACATGGGACTGCACGGATTGCGGCACACGTTCGCGACGCGCGCCATCGAGTGCAAGATGGACGTAAAGACCATCTCCGAGATCATGGGACACAGTTCGGTCTCCGTTACGCTCAATATCTACGCGCACAGTCTCGAAGAGCATAAGGCGATGATGATGAATAAGTTGGGAAAAATGTTGGATTTACATTCGACAGAAAACTTCTATGAATTACAATATCCAAGAAAATCCGACAAGAAAAAAACTTTGATTACATAACAAAGTATAGTCCTCTAATCGCCAAATGTCAAGCCAATATGACCCCCGCAAGCAGAAAAAATAAAAAATTTGACGGATAAATGTGTATATATTCACTTCGACATTCATAATTCGTCTGCCGAAGCCCTTTGGCTACTGTTTTTTTCTTGGATATTGTAAATCCGCGAAAAAAAAGGGGCGGTTGGAATGTATAAAATTCACGGAAAGAAAGTTATCCTATCGGTCGTTTTCCTTGCGGCGTTCGCACTTGCGGCGGCTGCTTGCGGCGAGGCGGCGCACACGCACACTTTTTCCGAGGATTGGAATAGCGACGACGATAATCATTGGCGCGTAGCGACCTGCGGCGACACGGATGAAGTCGCCGACATGGGCGCGCACGAGTGGACGCATTGGACGGCGGTCGCCGCCACCTGCGATACGGACGGCGAGGAACTCTACACCTGTTCCGTCTGCGGTGCGACGTACACCGATCCTATCCCCGCGGGACACCGTTATTCCGATTGGATATACGACAACGAAACGCCTGTACATTATAAGGTCCCTGTCTGCGAGCATACGGACGCGCCCATCATCGGGCCTTACGAACACGTGGACGAGGACGGCGACAATCTTTGCGACGAGTGCGGCTGGGCGATCCGTCATATCCACATGTTTGAGAGCGCGTGGGAAGTAACGGAAAACGTTCATTGGCACGTGGCGACCTGCGAGCATAGACAAGAGTTCGGCAGTTACGGCGAACACGAGTTTGTAGACGGCGTTTGCACGTGCGGCGTTACGGAGGCGGAGAAGGACGTTTATGCGCTCTATGCGGAGACGGGCAGTTTCACCTTCAAAGAGTGGCGCAAAGACCTTGCGGAGAACGGCGTCGTAAGCGTGGAACTCAATTCGAGCGGTGATGGGGTGTATGTCTATGAGGACGGGACGGAAACGGTCGCCCTTCTCGGCGAGCGCACCGTCCGTATCCGCGCGACGGCATCGGGTCAAGGCCTCCCGCACGTTTGGTTTAAGGTGTCGGCATACGACACCGCCACGCAGGCGTATATCGACTACAACGGCACGAACGTTTTGGGGCTTGCCGAGACGGACGCGAACGGCTACGCCGAAATCAAGTTCAGACCGCTCGGCGGTTACACGACGAGCGCGTTGAAATATCATGTTCTCGCCGCAGAGAACGGCGAAGTGAATGAGGACGGTTCGGTGCGGGCGCTCCCCCGTAAATACACGTACAGTTCTACCGCCTCGGCAAAGCGTACTGTGAATATAACGGAGGGCGCAGAAAACGAAATCGATGCAGGCACGGTAACGTTCAAATTTTCGGACGAGCAGGAATACTACGGCACGATCGACCTTCCCTATCGCCGCTATTATAGAAATCCGCTCGACGGCGAAAATTTGACGGAAGATAATAAGGAATATACGTTCACCGCATTCGGCGGGGGATATACGGATTATTTCTACTTTGAAACTTACACCGTCCCTACGGCTTATGCCCTCAGTAGCGAGCGATGGAGCAGTGAACAGAAGAACACGATCCGCCAAAATTCCCAAGAGGCGGCAGCGGGCAAATATAAAATCAGTTTTAAGGCTGCCGACTCCACCGCCACTATCACGCTGCGGCTCTTGGTCGATAAGACGATAGAGGGAGAGGAATGGGTCTCGGGCGGTGAATACCATATGGGGCAAATTTACACGGGCGGAGACTTTATTTGGGTAAATATCTCGTCCGACACCGCGACCGCTGTGTTCAATCTCACCCTTGTCTCGGACAAGGCGACGGAAGTAACGCTCACCGTGGAGCGCGAAAGCGATTATGTCGCGCCCGTCGACCCCGAGTGGAATTTGGGTGTAGGCGAGGAAAACCAAGCGACGTATGTCAGAATGAAGTATAGCAGTATGGGGTCAAACCCGTGCAAATTCAATCTGCAAGACGTTGCAAGCGGGCTTTATCTTCTCACCATCACCCCTACGGCTACTGTCGGTGCGCCCACGGCAATGATTTTGACGGTCAAATTCGACGACGGAACGGTTGTTGGCAGCATGGCGCTCAAAGACCGCGCATGGAAAGGCTATGTGCAAGTGCCCCAAGACGCCGTGCAAATGATTATCAGCAACGGCACGTCGGAAATCTCCGAATGCACGGTTTGCCTCACACCCTACAACGCGAACCCCGAATTGACAGCCGAGACCAAGACGGAGATCGCGGGAACGTTCGGGACGGAAAACCCCTTGAAAATCAAGTTGGCGGCTTCCGTCGCTCCCGGCAAATACACGTTGAAGATCACCGCATACGGGCCTATCAGTGCAGCGCCTACCTCGCCCAATTTTACGGTTACGGTAGGAGATGCGACGTTCACGGGCACGGGAACGAGCAGGAGCAGCATGACGAGAGTTCCCGTAAACGATATTGCGGAAATCGAATTGCAAATCGAAATCAAAGAAGGAGACACGGAAATCTCCATAAGCGGCGGGCTTGTTTCTTCTATTTACTATGCCTATGTCGCGGACGTTACTCTTTCGCCCGTTGCGGCGGAATAGTGCGGTTATCATCTTGTCCTCTACGAGAGTCCGAAAGGACTCCGCGGGAAAAATAAATTTATTTGCAGGAGGTCAAACTATGGTAAAGTCAAACCGTAAAACGCTGTTTATGACAGTAGCGGCTTTGGCGGCGAGCGCCGTTGCTTTTTCGGGCGCGGCAATCGCAGTGGCGCCTTCAATGAGCGCCGACGCAGCGTCGTATGTGATGGACGCCGAAATCGGACCCGGGGAAACGGTTTCCGGTCTCACAATCACAGACGGGCAACCCGTAACGCTCGATTTGACGGGCGTCTCCGCAGGACAGTATATGGCGAAGGCGGTCGTAACGTCGATCGTTCGGAATGAAGAAGAACCCTATGAGTTCCAAAACGACGTTGAAGCACAGGTAGACACGATGGAGGACTTCACTTTCCTGTCTTACAGCCAAGTGGAAAAAGCCTATATCGGTGTCATTACGGTTGCGGACACGTCCACGTCCCTCACGTTGAGTACGTTCTCTTTGAACGAACTCACCGTGAATGTCTCTCTCGACAATCTGTATATCGGACCTGCGACGAGTTATAACCTCAACGGCATCGATCTCTCCTCCGAGTCCACCTCGATCGAGTTGAGAGACTTTGTGCCTGCGGACTACACGCTCTCGGTCAACCTCGGCTTCGGTCTCGCCGAGTTGCCCACCGTAGAAGCACAAATCGGCGAAGGCGAGACCATCACGCTGACGGCTCCCGACCCCGAGGAAGTCGTGGCAGGCGAAGCAGCGATCTATACGGCTTCGATCTCCATCGGCAGCGAACCCGGTGCGCTCTCCGTTTGGACGAGTTCCGACACGGTGATCCCTTCGACAATTTCCGTCGATCGCGTCATCCCCGTGGTTGCGCTCCCTGCAACCGCGCAGTCCTATGAGATCGCCATCCCCGTAACGTACAGTTACACCGCAGCGGCCGATGGGTACTACACCTTTGCCGTCAACAAGGCGGAGGCGACCTCGTATTTCGCCCTCTCCGTCAACGAGGTGGAGGATACCGACGAGGGCATCGTTGTAGTAAGCAACAATTATCCCGTCTATCTCGCCGCAGGGCAGGAGTACTACGTAACCGTAACCTATACGAGCGCCGATTCGGGTCTGGATAGCAATCTCAATCCGACCGACGTTCCGCAGGATGCAACGGCGACGGTTGCGGTTGATAATTGGGAGGCTCCCACGCTCGAGGCTAATTCGCAGATGGTGTACGTCCCCGTCGTAAAACAAGACGTGGAGGGCGTGAACGCCGTTTCCATTCCCCTTCATGTGGAGGCGGGTACTTACGACATCGTTTTGACGGACGTTCTCTATGAGGCTACGCACGTTTACGCGCACTATGGCGAAACGACCAAAGAGTTGTCTCTCCCGTACTACGATACCATCACGTTCGCGGGCGATGAGGAGGAGATTTATTTCACTTTCGTCTATATCTTCGTACCCGATCCCGATTATCCCGACGTCGGTCCTTCCGAAACGCCCGACCGCTTCACTATGGGTGTAACCATCAGCCCGCAGCAGCCGATCGTGGATGATGAGATCCGCCTCAATGAGAGCAAGACCATCACCATCGGAGCGAACGAGACGGCAATTTACTTTATGTACAATATGCCGGTCGGGACTTATGACGTTGAACTTGGCGGGGATTACGACTATATTTCCGTTGAGGACGCTTTCGATCATCCGGTTGTGGAACTGGGCGAGGGGCTGGGTGAACTCCACGTAACGCTCGTTGAGGGCGATGCGGAGGGGACTACCTATACCGTGGCGATTGCGTTCATCAATCATTCCGATGCACCGGTAACTTTCACCGTGTATATCGGTTGATTTAAGTTTTCGACCCGCAGCCCCGCGGGAGGAATCCCGCGGGGCGATACGGTCGGCGTAAAAAATAAGAAAATAAGGAGAATGTAAATAATATGAAACGGCATCAAAAATGGATCGCGGTATTGACCGCGGCGTGCATGGCAGTTCCTCTCTTTGCCCTTGCCGCTTGCGGAGGAGATAAAGAACAAAATAAGGCGAACGTCGATTCGGATATTTGGGCGGTCTACACCGCATATGCGGAGGCGGCGGGCGACGACGCGCTCTCCTACGATGAATGGTACGCACAACTCCTTGCGACGGCAAAGGGCGCCCCCGGCGACGACGGCAAGAGCGCCTACGAAATTTGGCAGGAGCATCATCCCGAGGAGGAGACGACCGAAGCCGAATGGCTCGAATCTCTCAAAGGCGAAAACGGCGCAAAGGGCAACGGCTGGTACTATGGCAGCGGCGCGCCCGAGGTAGAGACGGGCAGCGTGGGCGACCTGTATCTCGACTATGCCACATGGGACGTGTATGCCAAGCAAGCCTCGGGCGAGGGCGCGGAGTGGAACTATCTCGGCAACCTTGCGGGCAAGGCGCAGCGGCACACCATCGCGGCTTCGGGAACTTACGAAATTCCCATCGATTTGGAGGCGGGCGTCTATGAACTCACGGTGGAACTCGATGAGGGCGACGTTAGTGTAGACGGACTTTCCGCAAAAGTCGGCGACGGCGCAGAATATTGGCTTTACAATTCTTTGGACGATAATTATTGGGGTGCGCTTCTCGTAGAGGAAGGCGACACCACCGTAACGATAACAAACCATACCTCCGGAAATATCGTGGCGGGCTTTAAGTTAAAGGAATACAAGGCTCCCACGTTGAAAGCGGGAAAAGAATTTTGCATCCCTTCTTTGGCTTATTTGAGTAATAAGGTAGAAAATAACATTCTGATCCCCTATGATGCAGCGATGGCAGACGGGGAGACCCAGTATTATCTTACCGCTACACCCGATACCGAGCAGTATATTCAACTTTTATCTGTTTATTATGGATTAGACGACAGCGCGACCGAAAAAACATTATCCTGCCGTTCTTCGGGCAATTGGAAAAGCGATGCATTCACTTTTTTGCAAAACGCGAAAACGCATGAAATGGCTTTTAGAGCGCGATATACAAGCAGTAAGACGCCCGTAAGCGCCAACGTCATTGTAAAAATCGAGGTTGCGGAAGCAGTATAACACATTCTTTTCTCCTTATTATAACACCAACCCTCCCCCTTCCTTCCGCGGAAAGGGGATTTGCCGCTATTCCGAACGCAACATAGGTATCACATGAAACGTATCAAGAAAATTTTATCACTTCTCGCCGCACTGTGTCTGTGTCTCTTCGCCGTCGCAGGCTGCGGCGAAGAACCGCAAGCACCCACCCCCGCCGTCCAACTTGCCGCGCCCGTCGTAGAGATCGAGGGCAACAGGCTCACATGGGCGGCAATCGAAAACGCAAGCGGCTACACCGTCTATGAGTCGGGGAAAAACCCCGTGGCGGTGAGTGCAACCGCCTATACGATTTCGCAGACGACGCCGGGGACATATCTTTACACCGTCTACGCAAACGGAGACGGTGTAAAGTACACCCGCAGCAAGGCGTCCAACGCCGTGCAATACACGGTGCAACCGCAACAGCAGGGCGGCGACGACGACCCGCCCGCTCCTACCCCCACCCCTCTCGAAGCGCCCGTTTTGTCGCTGCAAGACGGCGTGCTGACGTGGGAGCCTGTCTTGCACGCGCAATTCTATGAAGTCTACCAAAACAATGTGGTCGTCGCGCGGCAGCAGGCGACCTCCTATGCGATCACCGTTACCGAGGCAGGGTCGTATGTCTATCAAGTGAAGGCGCTCTCCTACGACGAAGCCTACACCGCAAGCCCGCTTTCCAACCAAGAGACCTACGAAGTCGTACCCGACGAGCCGCTTTCCGTTCCCGCCGTCGCCTTCGACGAAGGGACGAAAACGCTCTCGTGGGCGGCGATCCCTCATGCGGACCGCTACGAAATCTACCGTAACGACAGGTTCTACACCTCGACGGAGAACTGCACCTACGTCATCTCCGACGCCGTACCGGGGACGTACCGCTACAAAGTGCGCGCCGTAAGCGACCGCGCGGGGTATTTGCCGAGCGGATTCTCGCAGGAGCATACGCTCACCGTATCCACCTCAAACGTAACGTTCACGGTGAACGTTACCGTCCCGGACGGGTACGAAGAGGATACCGTAACCGTCGCATTCTATGACGATCTCACCGAACTCTATACGGCGACGGCGACCGTTGACCCGCAGACCCTCCGCGCGACGGCGACCTTCGAGGCGATCAACGACAGGACGTATATCGCGCGCGTGAAGGATTTGCCCGAAGGCTATGCGTCGTCCAAAACCGAACTGTCGGCAGCCGTAACGAGCGGCGCGGTGAATGTTGTCGCGCTCACTTCGGAAGCCGTATTCCAGATCGGCAGCAATCAATTCTCTACGATCTATAACGCGCAAGACCCCGATGTCAATACGATCGGCGTGGAAAGAACCCGTGCGTTCGTTGCGCCCGAGACGGGTATCTATACCCTCGACGCGCGGAGCGAAACGAAGCGCATGATGCTTGCGGTCGGCGAACACACCCTCATCGATACGCAGAGCGGGTACACGCTTTGCTCCTTCAAGGCGTATGAGGGCGAGGCAGTCCCCATCACCTATGTCGGAGAACAGCAGCCCGCCGACCCCGAGAAGAACGAAGGGCAGACGTATAAGTTTACCATCTCGCAGGGCGAACCCGAAGTGCCGCTTACCGTTGGCAGCGGCTATGGCGACAGGGCGAACTATCTCCCCAACGGCGAGTGGACGCGGAAACTCACGATCGAGACGCCGCAATATTATGTCATTTCCTTCGGACCTTCCCTCAACGGGCGCAACGTTACCATCACCATCGGCGGGGAGGAATACCTCTTCACGACGGACGTCGCGGAGGACGAGGAGATGATCGTAGAGCGCACGATCTTCCTCGACGCGGGAGAGTATGACGTTACCATTCAAATCGAAGGCGACGACCGCGAAATGTACTACGTATCTTTCTTCATCTACCAGCAGAAAGCGTAGCACGCCCATCCTTCATATCGGACACCTCCACTATCCGATATGAATTTCGGGAGGGACAGTAAGAAATTACTGCCCCTCCTCTTTTTATTTTCTCTCCATGCGGCAAAACCGCCGAAAACCGTACCCCATATAGGCAAAACAGCCCCTTTCCCGTTGGAAAAATTTTCCATAAAATCCACACGATTCTCTTGACAATTTCCCGCCCGTGCTGTATAATAAATCCATAACCGAACAAATGTTTGTAATCTTCCGTAAGCAGGCAAAGTTCGGGGGCGGACAGCGCCGATTTTCCCCGTTGCGGGGCTATCCGACATAACTCAAAAGGAGGTGTTTTACAACATGAAGTACGCTATGTGTCCTACGTGCGGGCGGCGCTTGTGCAAAGGCGAGCCGGGCACGAAAGTAGAGATCGAGTGTCCGAAATGCGGCGAATTTGCGATAGTTACTATACAATCCGACGACCTTATTATCAAACAAAAAACGCCTCAAACGCCGGAAAGGCAGAAGTCTGTACAAAAGTCTGCACAGTAGTAGTATTATGAAAACCGAATAGGGCAGGCGAGGGCCGTTGTTCTCCCTGTCTTTGTTCGCGAGGGTAGAACGCGGCTATGTACCGCGAAGTATCCGGCGAGCAGGTCAAGTCTCAAAAGGGCTTGTCTTGTTCGCCGGATTTTTTCCGTTTCAAGACCGCCCGATTGCAAGACGAGACCGTCCTGCAACCGGGCTTTTTTTGTTTCAAAAAAATCCGTCCCGGCTGCGATCCAAAAGACAGAAAAAATCAAAACCGGAGGTTTTTTATGAAACAAGTCAAGGCAACCATTTCGCTCAACGGCGAGAACAAGACGGTCAAAGTCATGTTAGATGATGAGACCTACGCGCTCCTGCAAGAGACGGGCGACGAGAAACTCACGGCAAGTTATATTGCCGAGGAGTACGCATGGAAAAAGACCGAGCGCAAGGAAACGCGGCGGCACGTCTCCTACGAAGGCATGATGGAGCGGGGCGTCGATTACGCGGACAAGCGGGAAAACCCGCTTGAAAGTCTCCTCCGCTCGGAGGGTATCCGCGATCTCAAACGCGCGCTCTCGACCCTGACGGAGCGGCAGCGCATCGCCGTATTGTATCACGTACTCGAAAGACAGTCTTTCCGCGAGATCGGGGACAAATTCGGCATCAACAAAGAGACGGTTCGGGAACATTACAACAGCGGGATAAAAAAATTGCGGAAATTTTTTGCAAAACACCCTTTCAAACCGTGATTTCCGTGGCTACACGGTGAAGGGTGCGAACCCTATCCCGAAAAGGAGGCGAAACATGACAACGCCACGGCAGGTCGAGAACGATCTCAAAGAGATACGTTACTACTATGCAAGGCGGGATATGTTCGCGAGCGCGTCGAAGTATATCATCGAGAGCGGCATCATCGAGAAAGTCAGCCGCTACAACCGCGCGATGGCGAATGCCCCTCCCCGCCTGTACGCTCTGTACTATGCTCTCTATGTGGAGGGCATGACGCAGGAAAGTTTTGCGGCAAAAAGCGGCACGAGCCGCTCTTACGTCAAGCAAAACAACGGCAAACTCCGCGCCTATCTGGTGCAAAAATTCAATGAAACGTAAAGGAGAAACGCAAATGCAGGATATTCCCGTGTTCGTCCGGGACGCTACCAATGTCTACCGCACGAAGGAGTATATCGTCAAACAGGTCATCGATATTCAGTATGACAGCAAAGAGGCGGGAAACGTGTTGAGCCACGACACCTTTTATAAGAGGACGCCCGCCCGCGACAGGCAATACGAGTACCTGTTTTCGGGACGCCGCCGTGTGAACGGGAAACGGCTTCCCTCCACCGCCTATACCCGCCGCTACGTCGATTAGCGCGGATAGGAACAATTTCATAGGGTGAACCGGCGCACAAGGGGCGCGGGCGCGATGCGGGAAAGGTACCGCCTGCATACCGCCGCGCATACGGACGGAGTGTCCGAAGAAAGCCGCCGCGTCACCATACAATTTCATATCAATTCATTACAGGAGGATGCTATGCCGGAAAAGAGCAAGGCAACCAAAAACAAGGCAGCGGCGGAAAACACCGCCGAGCAATCTTCGGAACGGGCGTACAACAACGATTTGTGGCGTATCCCTTCCATGAGAGCAAAGGACTATGCCGAGGAGCGCAAAAAGCAACTCCATACCCGCGGGCAGAAGAAAGGCAAGAAACTCACGGACTATGAGTCGGGGTTGCGGTCGGGCTATCTGCAATGCCAGCACGACCACGCGGGGCAATGGAAGTACAGCAAAGCGCTGGAACTCGGCTACAACAAGTCGGAGGCGGGAGAAATGTCCAAAAAACCGTGGGACAAGAATACTCCCCCGAAGAAGAAAGGCGCGTAAAGGAGGGCGCAATCATCTATGGCAAAACAGAACGATAATCAGAACGGCGGCGCGGCGATCTTCGTCGAGCGGGAAACCTACGAGAAGAACGGCAAGACCTATTTTGCCCACTTCATCAAGGGGACGGTCCGCGGCAGAGAAGTAAAAGTACAGGTCGCTCCCCACGACGTCGGCGGCTATGCCGTCCTCGACATTGTGTTTAACGGGGCGGACAAAGCGGAACTCTTTCTCACGCCCTACGAGATCAAGGACGAAAAGACGCATCGCGTCGTAAAGGGCAACACCTACGGTGTGCGCTCCTACGATGAGGACGGGCAGGTCTACGAGTGCCCCGTCAAGCCGCTGCGCAATTCGGACAAGACGCTGCTCAATATGCTGCTCCGTTAAGCGCGGGCGAAAAAAGCGCACGGCGTTTTCTGCGGCTCGCGGTTTGCGGGCCGCAGTTTTCAAATTCTATCAAAGGAGTGAAACATGAACGATTTGAACAAACACGAAAAGAGAGATAAGGTCAAGTGGGGACTCACGTTTACGGCGTTTGTCCTCATCGCGGTACTGCTCGCGGGCTTGGTCTTACAGGTATTCGGGAGTGGCAAGTGGCAGCCGTCGAATTGGTTCAGACAGGACGGGACGGCGGACGAGACAGGCGTCTTGGGCGACGACGGCGAGATTTTATCTTCGGGGGAAGTCTATGAAATGCCCGCCCGCCTCGCCTTCCGTACCTCTGCCATTTCTGCGGCGGGCGGAGCGGACAATGTAACGATCCATGCGACCGTTACGCCCGCGGATACCACGTTCGCGGAGTTGGTATGGAGCGTAACGTTCACAGACCCGCAAAGCGAATGGGCGCAGGGCAAAAACGCGGAGGATTATGTTACGGTCTCCCTCGCCGACCCCGCAGACACGCACGTCGTTGTCGTGAAATGTATGCAGCCGTTCGGGGAACAGATCATCGTAACGGCGGCAGGCGCGTACTATCCCGAGATCACAAAGTCCGTAACCGTCGATTATATGTGCGATATTACGTTTACGGGGGTCGCGTTTTTCCAAATGCAGGAAGGATTCAGGGGATTTACGGTCGGCAGCGGCGACGACCTCGATGAAGAACTGCAAAAGCACGTCCAAGAAATTGAGGACGGCGGAAGCCTCCTCGTCAATTTCCAAGACAACGGCAAAGAGCGCGTGTGGGACGATTGTATGTTGGGTATCCGCTGCGGGGTCGGGACGATCGCGCCGCCCGTGAAAGTGCGGATAATATTCAAGTACAGCGAAGAATTTTACAATCTTGCCGTCCCCTTCCAAAGCGGAACGGATTGGTCGGCATTCCCGCAGGAGGAGGGCGGCATACACAAATCTTTCGACATTGTTCCGCCCGAGATCACAGAGGACGGGCACGTGCTGGACGGCGACACGCAGCACAACGGCTACGGGTTTTGGATCATTCCGATAAGCGGGCTTGGGTTCTGCTGGGCTTACAATCCCTCGGCTATCATCGGGATAGAGTATATTGCGGAGTTCCGCGCGGCGGTGAAGGCGGCGTTTGAAGAAGATAATGATCTCCTCATCGGGACGCTGACGTTCGATTTCTACGACGGCCGCGAGAGCCGCTATATCGGACAGGTGAATTGCAGAATAGACCCCGAAACAGTCTTGAACGACATGGAGAGTATCGGCTTCGACACCGACGAGGGCATTGTTTTCGGGGGGTGAGATGAAACAGGTCAATACTGCGTTGAAAATCGTTGTCGGCGTCGTACTCGCTCTTGCGGTGGTCGGGCTGCTCGCCTTTATCATCCGCTATACCAACGGCGGGACGACGGAATTAAGGACGTTCTATATCGAGGCGAACGGCACGCAGATCCTCAAAAACACCGATATGTATCTGTTTGAAGGGACGCCGCTGCATATCGAGCCAAAGTACCTGTTCGGGAGCGTCGTGGAATTGGACGGCTACCACTATCGGATCGTTCCCCGCGGCTCGGACAAGACGTCGTTCAATTTTACGGTAGACGGGCGGACCTACACGTTCGGCGGGATAGAAGAAGTTACGTCCGCTTTCCGTATCGAGGCGGATGAAACGGGCTTCACGGTCGAGAACGATTTCGGGAACGGGAACGTAATGCAGCAAGTGCTGGAACGGCTCTATCCCGAACGCGAAGTGGAGAGCGAGCCGCGGGACGATATGGATAAGACGGTGTATTTCGACCTTGTGGTCTCGGACTACAACGACGGGCAAAGCATCACGATCGGCTTAAAATTTCCCATCAACATGGCGGGCGTTGAATTGGACGGCGACGGATATGTACTAAACGGCATCGTGGACGGGCTTCCTGCGGACGTCCCGAAACCCCGCGGAGAATAAGGAGGCAAAGATGAAGGCGTTACGTTATCTCGGTGCGGTCCTTTCGACCGTTCTGTTCGCGGCGTCTTTCGCGCTGCAACCGTTTATTCCCGTGAAGGCGTCGGCAGCGGAGTTGTCCCCGCAAGAAAAATACGAGCAAACGGAAGTCATGGACGATCTGGACGGCGCGATGATAGGCGGCAAGCCCTTCGACCCCGCGGACTATCCGCATAACGGGAACAGCAGTCCCCAAATCATCGCGTTCGCGGAGTTCTGTTATTCGTATTACGAGGAGAAGCAAGCCGATTACGCCTTCTACGTCTATGTCTACAATCCGCAAGACGTTGCGTTTGACACGGCAACGGAGCGCAACCAAATCTCGCTCTCTGCGGGGCGGAACAGCGGCTACGACAAATACCCGCTCGCCTTCGTGAAGTATTCGGAGACGGCGGGCTATGAAGGACGCTTTTTCAAATTCCGAGTGAAACTCACTGCCGCCGAGCGCGGAGCGATCTGGAAAAGCGTCGAAGAAGGCAAGCGGGAATACCGTATCGGCGGTATCGAATTATCGGTGGGCGGCGTTGTCGAGGATTACGGCTGCGCACAGGTCTATACATACAGCGGCTACGCGCTCGGTTACGGCTCGCCGCTCGCCGAGGGAGATACGCTCACCTGCACCGTGGACGGCTTGGAAACCTATCTGTCTTTGGACGTCCGCTCCACCTACTACCGCCCCACAGGGACAAACGGCGAGGGTTACACGCAGGACACGCTCCATTCCGTGTATTTCTCCGTTCCGAATGCGATCATCGAGGAATACGGAGAGATGACGGCGGTCCATGCGACATGGCTCAACGCGCTGACAAATCCCATCGTCGTAACGGGGAACGAAAGCGTGTATGACGCGATCTTGCCGTATATCGGGACAACGGTCGATGGCGGGAATTTCACATACGCCGGCGACGACCATTCGCCTGTCAAATACGCCCTTCTCGCGGGCGAGTACAATGAAAGCGCAAGTTGGAATCACGCTTCCCACGGGCATGCAATCATCAGTTACAATGCCAATGCGCACTTCACCCGTTCGGACCGCACGATAACCGATTTACAGTATATCTTTCTCGCGGATAACGGAGATGCCGACGCATACACCTTGCCCGCGGAAGCGCTCATCGGGAGCAAGGCGGACGGCATAAAGGGCTATTTTGAAACCTATACGGAGAAGTTCGGCGGTGCGCTTATCAATAGCCGCTATTCTGCGGCGCTGTTTGAGAGCGTGGCAAGCGAGTTCACCGATATAAGGATTTCGGCAGACGAGAGTTTTACGCTCACGGACGAGATCGTCTCCCAAAGCCTATGGCAGAAGTTTGTCGGCGGGGGCTACAATGTCGCGGGGACGAACACCTATACCGTTTCCGCGATCAAGAAAGTCCAAGACGAAGATTTCCGGACGACGGCAGCGGAGACGTGCAGGGGGCTGTATATCGACGAGAGCGACTACAACGATTTCAAGGAATACTACGACGGGGCGAAAAAGAACGGGGAAACGGTGTATCTGTTTCGGTATTTTCAAAGCGACTATTCGTCATACGAGTCCATCGAGTACGAACGCAGCAAGGGAGATTGGACGCTGCTCGGCACGGAGTTCGATTATGACTATGTGGATACCAACGCCTATTTCTTTCAAATGTGGGTGCAACTCGATTTCGACATTATCGACCTCACTTTCACGAAAGACGGCGTAGAGACCGTGATCCCCGTCATCATGTCGCCTATGGATATTGCAGCAGACGCGACGCCACCCGTTGTAACGACAAAGAACAATTTCAAGTGGTGGCAAATCCTGCTCGCGCTCCTCGCCGTGGTGCTTCTCATCATCTTGTTGTGGAAGTTCCTGCCGTGGGTTCTGCAAGCCCTTGTCTGGGTAATTGTATTGCCGTTCAAAGGGATCGCAGCGCTTCTCAAGGCTATCTCCGATAGCGTGAAGAAGCGACGGCAAAAGCGGGAAGAAGAACGGGAAAAGCAGCAGCAGGCGGAAAAACCGCCCGAGGCATAAGGAAAGCGGCTCCCGAATATTCGGGAGCCGCCATTTCAGAAGTCGGACAGAAATTCGGCGCAGGTCAGGATTTTGGGATGCCCGATCTTCGCGGAGAGAAAATCATTGTCGCCTGTAATGATGGCGTCAACATTTGCGGCGATCGCCGCACGGAGCAAGGGTCTGTCGTCTGCATCGCGGATGAGGGTCTCGCTCTCCTGCTCCTCGGTCGGGACGGGGATCATTTCCAGCGTCAAAAGCGCAAGCGCAAGGAAGGATTCGAGTGCGGGGATTTTCGTCGGAAATTTGCGGTTGAATATCCGTCGCATTTCATCGATATTCTGCTCGCAGATGACGCCTTGATTTGGCGCAGTCACCGCCTTGACAAACGCTTTGAAGGGCGTTCCGTTCGGGTTTAGCGCCGCGGAAATGAGAACATTGGAGTCAATCAACACTTTCATCGTTCTCGCCTCTCCGCATCTCGGTGATCATCTCCGTCACTTCCTCCTCGGAAGGGGCATTCTCAACGCCCTGCATCTGCGCTTGGAGCATCTGCATGGCAAAGACGGCGGAATTGACGATACGGACGTTGCCGTTCTCTACGACGAAAGAAATACGGTCGCCGCAATCCACACCGAGAATGGTGCGAATATCCTTCGGGATCGTAACCTGCCCTTTCGCCATCACTTTGGCATTGTCTACAAAAGCGGGTTGTGCCATAGAAGTTTTCCTCCTTGAAAGAATGGAAAGTAGGGATTTTCCTACCTGCTTCTATTATACCCCGTTTTTCGGAAAATGTCAACACACAACCAAGAATTTTCGGAGGAAAAACTATGAAAATTTTCAAGCGCGTTCTCGCGGTAGTGCTATTCGCAACCGCGGTGTTTATCATCGGCTATCTGGTCTATACGGGGGTACGGCTTCATGCGTAAAGTTCACATTGTACTCACCGTACTCATCACGGCGCTGTTTCTCGCGCTCGGCGGCTTTGTATTCCGCGCTTCCTATCTTCGGTTCGGAGAGGCAATCGCGGACATGGGGCGGTCATTCGGCGTATATTTCTGTGAGATTTTCCGCATCCCGTATTCGTTTTCCGCGACGGTGAGAGAGCCGTCGCGGGTGTTCGGCTGGTCGTCCTATCTGCCCGAAAACCTTGCGGAATTGAAAACGGGCGCGGCGGATTATTTCTCGCTTCTGTTCAGTGCGGACAACTTCGGCGCATGGTGGACGGCAGCAACGGCGTTCCTCGGAAACGCGGCAAAAGTACTTATTATCCTCTTGCCCGTCTGCGTCATTCTCTATTTTATCATCCGTTGGCGCTACCGTAAGGAAAACGTCAAACACGGCTGCGACACCGTACCCCTGCGGGCTTTCAAGTGGCTCGCGGCGCACACCTACCGCCCCGTGAAGGAGTATATCGTATCATACAGGCGCTTTCTCGGCGAACACGGGTGGATACGGAAATGTTGGATCGTGCTATGGGCATTCCATTTGAACGCAGCAAGTATTCCGGTCGCGTTTTTCGCGTTTTACTTGTATTTCGTGGCAACCTTCGACGCATCCGCGATCGTCCTGCAACTCGGGAAACTTCTCATCGACGTAAACGTCATATTCAAGTATTTCCCGTGGTGGCTGCTGTTGCCGTTCGCATGGCTGCTATTCAACCGTTGGCGAAGGAGAACCGCCCTCGGCCGCCTGCGGCACATGGAAGCAAAGAACTGCGGATTTATCAATGAACTCCCCATCGTCTCTATCACGTGCGGCTCTATGGGTAAGAAAAAAACGACGGCAATCACCGATATGGCACTTTCACAGTCGGTCATGTTCCGGCAAAAAGCGCTCGCGATTTTGCAGGAGAATGACATGAAATTTCCGTTTTTCCCGTGGGTCGGTTTCGAGGACGAACTCCATAAATGTATGGAGTACGGCACGGTTTATAACCTTGCGACGGTCAAGGCATGGATAGCATTGAAAGCCGAGCGCTACGCAAAACACGGCAGGACGGACCTGCAACTATACGGCTATGACATAGCCCGCTACGGCGATACATACGACGACGCCTTAAAGCGCGCCCCGCTCTTCGAGATATTGGCGACGTATGCGCAAGCCTATTTTATCTTTGTGATGGAGAGCAGCCTCATTTTGGCGAATTATTCGGTGCGGGAGAGCGGCGAGACGTTTTCCCGCGGGAATTTTCCCGCATTCTACAATGAGTTTTTCCCGCAGGAGACGGAAGAAGGCGGCAGGTTTGCGCATATCCTTGATTTTGACGTGCTACGGCTCGGAAAGCGGGTCATGGAGAACAACCCGAAGGCGGGCAGTTTCGAGTTTGGCGTCGTCGTCATCTCGGAAGTCGGCAAGGAACGCGGCAATACGCTCGAACTCAAAGAGGTGAAGAAAGGCACGATCGAAGCAAACCAGAAAAACGACGGGTTCAATTCATGGCTCAAAATGTGCCGCCATAGCGCAACGGTGGATAATTTTCCGTTTATCAAAGTATTTACGGACGAACAGCGTCCCGAGAGTTGGGGCGCAGACGCGCGCGACCTGTGCGACATTCTCCATATTGTGTCGTCATCTGAACGGAAACTTGCCTATCCGTTCTATACCATCGAGGAGATGATAAGCGAATGGGTTTTCAAGCGTTTTATCGGTCTGTATTACGATTTCCGCTATCGGCGCGGGGATAATACGCTGCTCGTCTACCTGCTTAAAAGCGTGGCGGCGTGGGTATGGAGGCGGCATATCCGTATCTGCAACCGCTACGGCTATAACACCCTCCGCATAGAGAAGGAGCGCGGCACGATGGACGGCAAGACGGAGAACAAGAAATACTATCTCATGCACAAGAAAATCTATGCCCGCCGCTTCTCCACAGACTGTTTCTCCGACTATTTCAACGATATGGCAAAGACGGCGAAGGTCGGGTTGAACGACTACGAAGAATATGCCGCAGAGCGGGCTACGGCGGAAGAATTGAGGGCGCAGCATAGTTATTTCATCGACGCGCTCTATAAGGGGGTGACGCCGTAATGCCAAGCCCCGAATGTAAAATCTATTTCGACGGCAGCCATTATATCGCCATCCCGCATACAACACGGCGGTATAAGCCGCGGCGCAGGCAGAACGAGGAGAAGATCGCCGTAAAACCGCCTGCCGCGTCCGGGGAGAGAGCGGAAGGCAACGCCCCCGCGGAGGCGGAACGACCCGCCGCAGAAGCCGAAAATTTAACGCCTATCGAATTGATCGCAAGGGGAGGCACGCCCGTAGGGGACGCGCCTTCTCCGCCTGCCGCCGCGAATATCCTCAACGAAAACGGGTACGTCCGCGTCATGACGAAGCGGGAACTGTTCAATGAGATTTACAGGGAATGCGTCTATATGAAATACGGCGCACGGAAGGAGCGGCTCATCAGTGCGATGCGCCCCTATTTCAAGTCGGACGACGCGGCAAAGACCTATGTGGAGAGCAACCTCGCCCGAAAAAAGCGGAATTTGATAGCACGCCGCGTAAGGCTCACCCGTAAGGCAAATCTGCAAGAGTTCAATTACTTCGTAACGCTCACCTACGACGGTGCGATCCATACCGAAGAAACATTCAGAAAACAACTCAAAAACTGCCTTGCCCTGTTCTGCCATAGGAAGGGATGGAAATATATCGGCGTTTGGGAGCGCTCTCCCGAAAAACAGCGGCTGCACTTTCACGGGATTTTCCATATCCCGGAGGGGACGATGCCGGGCTTTTTCTGCGAAGTGGAAGATTATAATTTCAAGTCGCACAGACGGACCAAGACCAATCAGAACAGTTATTTTAAGGAACGCTTCGGGCGATGCGATTTCGAGAAGATAGAGGACGCACACCGCATCGGCGACGCGCTTGCGTATCTTATGAAGTATATCGAGAAAAGCGGCGAGAAAATCGTCTATTCAAAGGGATTGCCGCAATTCTTTATCTCCGACATTTTGGACGACGACGTAGTGTGCTCCATCGGGATGGAAGATAAGAAGATGCTGCTTTTCGACGATTTCTCGTGCTTCGACGAAGGAGAATATATCGGGACGGTAAGCAAGGAGACCATAGAGCGGCTGCGCAAAAGCCCTTGACGTGGCGGACGACAGAATACGGGACGAAAACAAAGTCTACGGAACGGAAAAGCGGGGCGGTTCGCAAGCGGATTAGCGCGAACGCCCCGCCCGTCCCGTTTTGTTTTCAGTATTATTTCGTTCGCCCGTTTGCAGGGCGTGTGCTTGTCGCGGCGGCGCGCAGCGCCGCCGCTTGTATCAAGACAAGCACACGCCCTGCTGTCAACAGGGACACGGAAAGGGCACGAACGGACACTTTTGCGACGGTTGCGCAGCGCGGAAAAGCAGAAAAAAACGGAGGAAAGCCTCGGCTTTCCCCCGTTGTATTCCGTTGTGCGGCGGTTACGGTATATACCGTTTGCCGTTCAATTCGATACCCGTCTGTGTACGGTTCGGTCTGCCGCGTCCGCAGGCTCGGATGATGATATGCTCTTTATCTTCTCCGACACGGGGGAGATCGCCTGCGTCGAAGTCGTCGCTCACCGCGATGATTTTGATCCCGCGGTCAACGAAGTAGGTAACGAACTCCAACAAGTCCGAAAACCGTCCGTGGCTGTCGGCGATAAAGCCGATATTCTGTTCGGGGCAGTACGCCGCAATTCTGCAATACGTGTTCATGATAATTCTCCTTCTACATTTATTTTTTTGATTTGTGAGTTTGCGAACGGCAGCCAAACGTCGTTGATATAGTGCAGAACGCTGTCATCGGGACGGCTGTCGTTGTGCCCGTAACATTGAAGTACGCAATGGCGGGATATGGAATACTCGAGCGTTACGAATGGGACTTCAGGCGCGTTTGCGTGTCTGACAAAGAAAATCAGAGTTTCGGCGTGTGCGAATTTCCGGCGATAGTGAAACGCGCCTACGCAGTGCGAAAGCGCTACGCCCTCCCGGATAAGATCGGAAGGAGTCGAAGCGATGAGGACGGCATAGTCCGTATTCGTAATGTCTTGCAAGCCGCGAAACCGTTCGGCGACCTGCGGAAACAGCCTGCAAATGTCCGCCTGCTCCTTTTCAAGCGCGGCTCTGCGTTCGCTGTCTGCCCGTTCCCTCTCTTCGCGGAGAAGCGCCTCCGATTGCTCGATACGGGTGTCGTGCCAGCGCTTGAAATCGCGGGGGAAACAGTTCTTTGTGTCGTTCATGTCAAGCCCGAGATGGCGGCACGCTTTGAAGTAGTCGCAATAGGAATACATGGGTACGCTATATTCGTCAAAATAGCGAAAGAGCCGCTCCAACGCTTTCCCCTTGAAAAACGCCACAAGCGGCTTCATTCCGTATCCGAGACGGAACGACCGTTCTCTGTATTCCTTTCTTTGCACCGTAGCAAGCGGTTCGCCTGTTTTATACGCTCGAAGCAATGTCGGGATGCCGTAATTTTTCAAGCGCTCGTCTTTGTTGCGGACAAGCCATCTCAAAAATCCCCTGTCTTTCTTGACTTTGGAAAGGACAGTAGGTCTCACAGCCAAAAACGGAAACCCGAGTTTTGTAAGCGTTTCAACCTGCTGCGGATATTTTTGATAGAGCCGAAGATAACGCAGAATGTCTACGCCCGTGTATTGTTCGGCAGCGCTGTATTTGTATTCGGGATACCGCGCAAGATACTCCGTGTTGACGACGGGTGCGAAGGGGTCGAATAGTTTATCTTCCGTAACGCACCAACCGTATGTGGCGTACCACTTGGGCGCTGCGGAAATGCCCGCGTCGAACCAGCATACCGAGTAGCCGCTGATATAGTTGAAAACCATATCCTTGTAAAAACACACTTTGGAGCGGACGCCGTGGACGGCGACTTGTTTGCAATACCACTTGCCCTTATGATTTTTGACTGCCACGGTGATTTTTACGAGTTCTCCGCCGTTCTCGGCAAGATAGGCATAAAAGCGGCGAACGGAGTTTTGCTCGGGGTACGATTTCAAATCGTACTGTTTGATACGCTTTTCCATATATTTCGGAATGGGTTTGATTTTCTTGGTCTCCATGTATTCACCTCACGGAAATTTCTTCTCCGAACAAGTCGGATAAAATGCAGAGCGCCTCGGCGTCGAATGCCGACGTATCAAAATCATCGAGCAAATCGCCGTCCTGCTCGTCAACGGACGGTGCGTCCGGTTGAACGTTGTGCAAAACTTCACCCGTTTCGGGGTCTACGCGGAAGTCCGCCTCGTCGGAGAAATGGTCATCTTCCAAATCATCGGTGATGCGCACTTTATATCCGCGCTCTATGAGTTTCCCCGCGTACAATTCAACGGCGTGGTACGGAATGCCGCACATCGGAATGCGCTCGGAAAGCCCGCAATCCCTGCTCGTAAGCGTCAGACCGAGAACGTCCGCGATTTTCTCCGCGTGTGCGTCCAAAGCCTCGTAGAAGTCGCCTACCCGCATAAGCAACAAACAGTCCGAATGTTCCGCCGCAAATTTGGAGTAGTATTGATAGAACGGGGAAATCGGTTTTGCGGGCTTCGGGGCTGCTGTTTCTGCGGCGGGACGCTCCCTTGTCGGTTCGCTGTCCTCGGCTTCGTGTACGGCGGTCTCCTGCGCGTTCGAGCCGAGTAAGTCGTCGAAGATATTCATTTGCGGCTTCGGCTTCGCGATGGGCGGTTTATAGGCGGACACGGCGGTCTCCTTGCGTGCGGGCGTGGGGCGGTATGGCGTTCCGTCCTCGTTGTAAAGCGTTCCTTCTATGCTGCCCTCCTCAAAGTAGTGGACCGCCCAGCCGTAGACGGTTGCGTCATTGATACACGCCGATCTCGCGCCTTTCTCTGCGAGTTTCTGCGCTTCATCGGCGGCAAATTGCATAAAACCGTCCAGCGTCTTTACGTTCCGGACGCGCTGTCCGTCTTTTTCGATGATAACGCCGCTGTTGATTTTCTCCGCCAGCGTTTCGCTCGCGTTCTCCTGTAAGTAGGCAAGGATAAGTTCTTGCTCCCTGCCCTTTGCCGTTAAGTTGAGTTTTGTCATAAGTCTGTTTCCTCCTATGCTGTGATTTTCTTTTGGTCGTCCGCCGTTTCTTCTTTGATGACTTCCGAACCGTGGATGCGGCGGATCTCGTCAAGCGAAAGATGATATTTGCCTGTCGTCGGGTCTTCCGCCCACGCCCATGCTTTCTTGCCGTTACACCAGAAAAAGCCGAGTTCTTTTAGTTTGTCCTTGTATGCAAACGCGTGGAATACCCATATCCATGCGCCGCATATCTCGATTTTGCAGTTGAAGCCGATGATGGCGTTGATAATGTCTTTGAAGCGGTCGGGAATATCTGTCTTTTTCTCTTTCGTGTAGGTCTTTCCATCCGCCGTTTCGTGGATATTGCCGACGATCTTCAAAAGTTCGTCGTACTCGGCATTGATGCGTTTCATATCTTCGACGTCGCCGCCTCTGTCGGGGTGGTGTTTGAAAGCGAGCGCTTTATACTGCCGTTTCAATTCTTCGACCGTCTTAACGTCTTTGAAAAATTTGTATTTCATGTGATTTCTCCTTTTCGATTAGATTTTGGTTTTTGGAATAAGAAAAAGCCCGCCACTTGTCAGAACGGGCAGCCGCGCCACAGACGCTTATATTCGATGAAGGTCTTTATAGGAACGATAAGCCATGTTACACGCTCTAACGGGCGGTTGGTTCTTCTGTCTGGCGGTGTATGCGAGTTATACCAGCGCACGCACCATTCCGCCGACGAATAGGTGTTTGTGATAAGGTAACATTTGATTTTTCGTTTGCCTTGCTTTTGGTAGCAAACTTTGTAACCGTAATTTTTCATCATTATTTTTTGTCGTCAAGCGATGCGATTTCAATGTGTTTGCCTTTTAAGGCGTGTTTCTCTCTGAACCGCCGCAGGGCTTCGTTTGCCGAATATCCGATATAGGTCTCTCGGATACGTTTTCCGTCGTCGTCCGAATAGCGGAGAATGAGTGCGCCGTAAATGTTTTTGTAGTAGAGGATATATCTCATTCTTCGAC
>CANRFW010000007.1 GCA_947630035.1 uncultured Clostridia bacterium
GGGGCATTTTTTAATGATTTTTGCGTGTTTTTGGTCGATTTTTGCCCTGTTGCCACGGACTCTGACTCCGTCATTCGGGTGTTCGAATCACTTCACCCCGGCCAATCCCCGAGCCGATTTTTCGGCTCGGGGATCTTTATACGAAAAGCGGGAGCAATTCGCTCCCGCCTGTGCTGCTACACCCCGCAAAAAGACAAAGTATTTTTGCGGGGTGCCCATTTAAGGTTTAGGATATTCGGCTTTCGCCTCTTTGGTCCTCTTTCCCGAAATTCTATGCCTTGGCATGGCCCGTAACGATCAGGTCGGCGTCGCCCTCTATGCCGCGAACCAGCACGTCGCCGATGGAGAGCGGCAGCCGGGGGTGGGTGGCGTTGATTTTTTCCATCACCGCAAAGATCTCCGATTTTCGGATCGGCTTGCTCGTTTTTACGGGGACCATCCGTCCCTCCTGCGTCCGCACGACGCTCGTCACCACGCGCACGGGGCAAGTCACCTCGCTCTCGGCGTATGCCTTGCCGCGGGGGCAGCCGTTCCCTTTGACGCTTACCGCCACGCCGTTCTCCGTTTCCACTTCGATCGTACACCCCATGGGGCACTCGATACACGTCACCTGCTGCATATCAACCGTTCTCCTTTACCGTTACGGTGATTTGTCCGTTCCCCGACGAGATTTTTTCTTGGGACAGCAAAACCGTCTCCATCTCTCCGGGCGTCACCACTCTCTTTTTGCGCGACACCAAAACGGTCTCGCCGCACGACACCGTTATCGTGCAGTCGCGCATCGTTTGGCGGACGCGGAAGAACAGCTTCACGTCACCCGCTATGTTCTTATCCAACTTCTGCGGCAAGACGTAACTCACGTTTTGTCCGTTTGTCACCTCCACGGTGTCGCGTTGATGCGGTCCCCGTGCAATGTACTGCGCCGCCGCCCGTCCCGCGATCTCAGCTTCTTCGGACACGAAGTCCACCAGATCGTGAACCTGTAGTACGTTTCCGCAAGCGAAGATCCCCTCCGCTTCGGTTTCGCGGTTCTGGTACACGACGGCGCCGCGGGTGCCTCCGCTGAGTGCAATGCCCGCGGCTTTGGTCAGCTCGTTTTCGGGAATGAGCCCCACCGAAAAGAGGACCGTGTCGCAATCGAAATGGATTTCCGTCCCGGGGATGGGGCGCTTGTTTTCATCCACGCGGGAGACGACAACGCCGGTCACGCGGTCCTTCCCCTCGATTTTTGTAATGGTATGATTGAGATAGAGGGGGATGCCGAAGTCATCGAGGCACTGCACGATATTGCGGCGCAAACCGCTCGAATACGGCATGATCTCGCACACCGCGTGAACCTTGGCGCCCTCGAGCGTCATGCGGCGTGCCATGATCAGTCCGATATCTCCCGAGCCGAGGATGACGACCTCTTTCCCCGGAAGATACCCTTTGATATTCACATACTTCTGCGCCGTGCCCGCCGAGTAGATCCCCGCGGGGCGGCTCCCCGCGATATTGAGCGCGCCGCGGCTGCGTTCACGGCAACCCATGGCAAGGACCACTGCCTTTGCCTGCAAAACGAACACGCCGTGCGTGGGGCTGATCGCCGTCACTTTCTTCTCCGCGGTCAGCGAAAGGACCGTCGTTTCCAACAGCGTCTCTATCCCGCGCTTTTGTACTTCGGCTTCAAACCGTGCCGCGTACTCCGGGCCCGATAAGCTCTCCTTGAAGCGCGTGAGTCCGAATCCGTTGTGGATACATTGGTTGAGAATGCCGCCCGTGCGCGCCTCCCGTTCCAAGATCACAATGTCCCGCGCGCCGCCGTCGTATGCCGCCACCGCCGCCGCAAGCCCCGCAGGGCCGCCGCCTATAATAATGATATCGTACTCTGTTTTCATCATTTGCTTCTCCCCATAAGAAGTCGCGACGCCTTCCCGCTCTTGGTCACTTGTTCGAGCGGTATGCCCGTCTCGCGCGCAATGATCTCGGCAACGGAGGGCTGGCAGAAGCCGCCCTGGCATCTTCCCATGCCGGCACGGGTGCGCCGTTTCACCGCGTCGATATTGCATGCGGGCGGATTTTCATGCACGGCACGCACGATCTCCCCCTCGGTGATCTGTTCGCATCTGCAGACGATCCTGCCGTATGCGGGGTCTCGGGCGATCAGCTCGTTCTTCTCCTCCGCGGAAAGTTGCTTGAAGAAGGCATCGGGAGCGCGTCTGCCCGAAAAATTCTCATTCTTCCGAAGCGGCAGATGCTTGCTTACCAATTCCTCGACCGCAAATTTCGCGATGGCGGGCGCACTCGTAAGCCCCGGTGATTCGATGCCCGCGATATGGATCAGCCCCTCCACCGCGGCGCTCTCTTCTATGATGAAATCGTGGCGGTCGTGGCTGTACGCCCGCACGCCCGCAAACGACGTGATGGTGTTGAACAGCGGCACGTTTTCGCACATTCTCGCCGCGCTCGCCGTAACCGCCGCCATCCCCGCAGCCGTCGTATCGGTATTCCCCTCTTCTGCCTCTTCCGCCGTCGGTCCCAACAAAATGTTGCCGTCTACGGTGGGAGAGACCAAGATCCCCTTGCCCTTCTTGGTGGGCGTGGTAAAGAGGGTGTGGCGCACGAATCCGCCGCTCTCGCGGTCGAGCAGGATATACTCCCCTATGCGTGCGCCGATCTTGATCCCGTCGTCGCCCGCGAGCGCCGCCACATGCCCCGCGCCGAGACCCGCGCAGTTGATGATGAGTTTGCCCTGCACTTCCTTGCCGGACGCCGCCTTCACGGTGAACACGCCGTTCGCCTTCGTAATGCTCGCCGCCTCGAAGCCGGTATAGAGATCGGCGCCGTTGTCCATGGCATTGCCGATGGCGGCGATCGTCAGCTCGTACGGGCACACGATGCCGCCCGTAGGCGCGTACAGCGCACCGACCGCATTCCGCGAAACATTCGGCTCCATCGCGCGCAGTTCGGCTTGGCCGATGACGGAAAGGCCCTCCACCCCGTTGCGCACGCCGCGCGCTTCGAGGACGGAAAGGAGGCGCATATCCTCCTCCGAAAACGCCAATACCAAAGAGCCGATCCGTGCAAACTTGACGCCAAGCTCCGCGGCATAGCCCTCCATCATCCTGTTTCCGAGAACGTTGAATTTTGCCTTGTTGGTTCCCTCGGGTGCATCGAAGCCCGCGTGTACGATCCCGCTGTTGGCCTTGCTCGCCCCCATGGCGACGTCGTCCTCTTTTTCAACCAGACAGACGCGCAAGCGGTATTTGGTCAGCTCTCTCATCACCGCGCCGCCGATCACACCGCCGCCGATCACGATCACGTCATACATTTTCTTGCTCTTGTCTCCTTTTCAAACTGTATCCTATTTTATAATATCACACTTATGCGATCGATTCAACTGCTTTTCGGTGCCGTCCCCGCGTACAGGGCGCAAGAATACCCGGCGACCACGGTATCGGTCGCCGGGGCCATAGTCTTCTTGACGGGCCGTATTATCGGTCGGACGGTCTTCTCTTCTTGCAGAGGACAACTGCGAAGGCGACGGCGGCGAAGCCGACGAGCGCGATCCCGCTGCCCGTGACGACGGAGCCGCAGCCGCCCAAACGGCAGACGGGAAGAAACGCCTCTTCTTTTTTCGACGGACCTTTTCGGCGGGAAATACGCGCATTCGTTCAATCCGTGTACTTTCCTTCGCCTGTCTATCCTATTATATCGCGCACGGGCGCGGGAATCAAGTATTGAATTGAAACTTTTCGAAATTTTTTAAGAACTTCTTTCCATATTGCCCGCCGTATGCTCTGCCCCGCAAACAGGTTCGGCGCAACCCCCGCGCCTAAAGAAAAGTAATTTTTATAAATGAAACAAAATTTTTGTTTCGGTGAAAATATTTCTGAAAAGTTTTTTCGGAAAACTATTGAAATTATTTTTATTACAATGTATAATAGTAACAAGACTAAAATCGGGAAAACCAAAAATTTTTTTCCGATTTCATAAGGAGGAAAGGATGAGAACGAAGAGGAGCCGGAAACTATGGACGGCGCTTTTGACGACGTCGCTCGCGGCGTGCGTGCTTACGGGAGGGCTGCTGCTTGCGCCGCACGGGGGCGAAGTTTTCGCCGCGGAGCCGGACGCTGCCCTGCTTGACGGCGTCGAATGGCGCACGGTGTTTACGGATGATTTCAACTCGGGAAAGCTGTCTAATGTTTGGAACAGCTATTATAACACCTCGAGTAAGCAGTTATTATTGAAGGAAGGCAGCGTCCCGACAGGTTCCGACGCGCAGGCATTCCGCGAACATTCCGAGGAAGAAGCGGGTAACAAGTTTGAAAGCGCAGGCGATAAGTACCTGTTTTTGAATAAAAATTACGCAGGTGCTTTTCACATTCAATCGGGGGTATTGCGCGAACGCGATTATGCGGTAGAGGTCGACTTTTGTTTGTTCCCCAAGGATCCGCTTTCCGCCGCAACCTCCCCTTGGTCAAGGTTTTACCTTCGCGCGGGAACGAGTAGCAGCTCCTCCTCGGACATCTCCTACCAGAAACACAATATCACCATAGAACTCCAAACGAGTACAATTCAAGTAATGTACTTTGGCGACGCTCTGTTGGAACAGCACACAATCGACAATGTGACCCCGACGGAATGGCATCACTACCGCTTTGAAGCCGTCGGGCAGACAATCAAGATTTACCTCGACCAAAACGAGATATACAGCTATGATTATGCAAGCGGCGGGTCCCCCGCGGGTGAACACGTCACCGTCAAATCGGGCGCGGGTAAGGCGCAGGAAAATAAGGACAATTTCGATCACGGCATCTTCGGCTATCGTACGAACTCTTCCACCGCAGGGGGGAAAGCCGCAAGCGGACTTGATAATCTCACTTATCTCCGTCCCGTAGATAAATACACGACCGAGGACTTCCACCTGACAAGCGCGGACTTCGTTGCAGACAATGGGACCGGAATGATGGGCGAGGGCGAGGGTACGCACGTACATTTTTCAACGGAGAAAGGAACGATCGCGTCCGCCGCCGACAACGCAATTACGATAAACGGCGGCATGGTTGCCCTTTCGGACAAGGCGACCTCGGATTTGGAAATGACGCTCTCTTTCGCCGATTTTAACGGAACGGCCTATAATATAGGCGCAATCCTTCGCGGCTATTATCTTGGACATACCGGCAAGGGCACGCCCGCCTGTGATTTCCACGGATATATGTTGCGCTATGCCACCGCGACAAAACTTGAACTCGTTTACCGCAACGGGTGGCCGTCTTCGGGTTCTTCCCAAGGTGCCGGCTCGCTTGTGGGCGGAACGGGACTTCTCACATCGTGGACCTCGAGAATCGGAGATATAAAGGATCTTACTTTTAAGATCACACTCAAAGAAAATATCCTCACGGTCTACAACAATGCAGATCAAGCGCAGCTCTTTGGATACGACTTGAAATCGGCCGATAAGAACGGCTACTTCGTAGACCGTGACTATCTCTCCGCCGGGTGCGTCGGGTTTGCGGATTGGACTTCGGCCGTTTCCGCAACTCTCAAATTCGACATTGCGGCAAAGGCGAGCGCGGAGGCTGTTGCCGTAGATTGCGGACTCATGCGCGTTCAGACGGATGAACACGATACCATGTTCAAGATCAACGGAAAGGATATCGGCGCAAATGCCAATGTGTATGTCCCCGTACTCCCCTTCATCGGGGCGAACACGGTCGAGGCAACGAGCGCGGAGGGCTACGCCCGCACACTCACGGTCGGCGAAAAGACGGTTGAGGGAGACGGCAGCGGCAAGTATATCTTCGATTACGTCGCAAACGGCACGATCGTCTCCGCAAATGCGCGCAAAAAGTACGAAGTGAAGTTCGTGGATGACGGCGGCGCGCCGTATGCGGACGGCGCCAACGACAAGACGTATGAACACGGCTCCGAACTCACCGCGCCCGAACAGCCCGTAAAGGCGGACGACGTTGCAAACACCTACACCTTCGACGGGTGGTACGTCTGGACAGGCACGGACTACGGCGCAAAGTGGAAGTTCTCGGGTGAGGGCACCCCCGACACGGTTACCGATAATCTCACCCTCAAGGCGAAGTTCACCGCGGCGACGCGTAACTATACCATTCATTGGACGGTCGGCGAGGGCGGCACGCTCGCAAGCGGTTCGGCGGAGGAGACGAAGGCGTATAACGGCGAAATCGTATTCCCCACGGTCAACGCGGAGACGGGCAAGAAGTTCACGGGTTGGTACAAGGCGGAAGGCGGCAGCGAGAAGATCGAGACAAAGGAAGCCCTCTGGGGACTTGCGACGGCGGAGAAGGCGGAGATCACCCTCTACGCCCACTACGAAGCGACTAAGACGGCCGTCACGTTTGCGCTCGGCGAACCCGCGCACGGGACGCTTGCAGACAAGGAAGAGACCTACACCTACGGCGAGGACGTCACCCTCCCCTCCCCCACTCCCGATGCGGGCTACACCTTTGACGGGTGGTACAGGGACGGCGGCACGCAGGTAAAAGACGGTGCATGGGCGATCGCGGAGGAAAGCCTCACCCTCACCGCGAAGTGGTCGGCAAAGACGTACACCGTGAAGCTCGAAGCTGGCGCACACGGTGCATTCGATAGCGAAAAGACGGTTGAGGCGACGTACGGCGAGGCCCTCACGGTTACAGACGTCCCCACCCCCGCCGCGGGCTATGTGTTCACGGGTTGGAAGCACGGCGACGCGGAATTTGCGAGCGGCACCGCGTGGACGTTCGATGAGGCGGCGCCCGTCCTCACCGCGCAATACAGGGCAAAGACGTTCACTCTGAAGTTCGATTACGGCGCAGACGGCACCGCACCCGCTGATGCGAAGGCGGTGACGGTCACTTACGGCGGCACGATCCCCGAACTTCCCGAGCCGACCGTAACCAACCCCGCGAGCGCGTTCTCCGGGTGGTTCACGGAACAGACGGGCGGCAGCCAGGTGAAGGCGGGCACGGCGTGGACATTCAAGGGCGAGGAAGAAGACGGCGCCGAGATCACCCTCTATGCCCGTTACGGCGAGAAGTACACCGTGACCTTTGACCTGCAGCAGGGCACGGGCACCTTCGAACCGCAATATATCGGCGAGGGCGGCTCGGTGAACAGGCCCGCGGAGACCCCCGAGAGGGAGGGCTACGACTTCGCGGGTTGGTATAAGGCGGCGGACGGCGACGACAAATTCGACTTCGAGGCTCCCCTCACGGGTACGGAGAAGAGCATCACCGTCTACGCGCATTGGACATTGAAGACGTACACCGTCACCTTCGACCCGAACTACACGGGCGGCACCGATGAGACGAAGACCGTAAACCACGGCGACACCGTGACCGCGCCCGCCCCCACCCGCACGGGGTACACCTTCGGCGGTTGGTACAGGGAAGCGGCCTGCACGGCGGAGTTCGACTTCGGGACCAAGATCACGGCGGAAACCACCCTCTACGCCAAGTGGACGGCGAATGTGTACACCGTCACCTATGAACTCGACGGCGGTACGAATGCGGAAGGCGCACCCGAAACGTTCACGTTCGGCGAGGGCGTCGGCACCCTTCCCGCCCCCACGCGCGAGGGCTACACCTTCGACGGGTGGTACGACGCGGCGACGGGCGGCAACAAGGTGACTGCGATCGGTGCGGACAGGGCGGAAAACGTCACCCTGTATGCACGTTGGACGAAGAATGCGGAACCGCCAAAGCCCGCCAAAAAGGGCTGCGGCTCGACGCTCGGGCTTGGCGCATTCGCCATTGCGGGCATTGCCGCGGCGGCGGTCGTTCTCACCAAGAAGAAGAGAAAGTAAGCGGAACGCGAAATGCCGCGGCGACCAGATCGGTCGCCGCGGTTTTTGTTTGGGAGCGCCACGGCGGGGTCCCTCATTCCGAACGGAGCCGTAAGCGGAGTGAGTGAATCTTCCCATGAAAGATACGCTCCGCCGCTGCGCGGCGTCGGTATGAGGAGAGGAGTGACATGCGCCCGCTCGCATGCCCCCTCCGTGGGAGGGGCGGGTTGCGTCGCCTACCACGTCATGTCGAGCGTAGTCGAGACATGACGCATTTTTACTATGTCACCCCTCGACTATGCTCGGGGTGACGTGGTTATGAGATTGGGAGGCGTGCCATGTACGTCACCCCGAGCGCAGTCGAGGGGTGACGTGGAGGGGCGGGGTGACGTGGGCGCGCTTGATTGACGCCCCACCCCCCTACCCCCCTCCCACGGAGGGGGCATGGGGTGTGCCTACCACGGAGGGCAGAGGAAACGCCCCGCGGCGGGAGCCGCGGGGCGCCGTATGGGGAATACGCGGGGGGAACGCGTGATTCGCCAAGTATGACACCTCATCCGTCACGGCGGTGCCGTGACACCTTCCCCTCAAGGGGAAGGCAAGGGAGTGGGTGGGTTTGTGCCTCCTATCCACGTCATATCGAGCGTAGTCGAGACATGGCGTGGTAACCATATACGGACTCCGTACCTCGGGATCCTTCGCACGATGGGCTTGGGCGTTTTATTCCTACGCTATCGGCTCAGGATGACGCGGTAATCAAGGGGAAGGCAGAGGGTTAAAGGAAGGCGTCAGGCGATATCGCCGATTTCCTCGTCGGGAATCGATTCGCCGTACATTTGATATGCAGCCGTCGTTGTGTATGCGGTCCAAAGCGCCGTAGGGTTGCCGTCTTTATCGCAGATACCGCAGGTCGGCCAATCGACCATGCCGTTGGAGTTATCGCCATTCGCCTGCTCGATCTTGCCGAAGATGACACCGTAGTACTTATTGCCGTCAACGCCGTATGCGATGATATCGAGCAAAGCCACGTTATCGGCATCGCCGATGATCAAGCCCAAATCGGGATCGTCCAATTCCTTGTGCATGAAGATGATATCCTCACAGGTCCAGCAGTCGAAGGCGCGGCCGTTCATTACGCCGGCAATGCCGCCCGCCTGTCCGCCGCCCGCGATCTCGCCGAAGTTCTTGCAGCGCCGTATAATCTGGTAGGTACCGTTGCAGTTCGCGCCGCCCGCGGGTTCCGAAAGCATGGCGCCGATGATACCGCCGTCCTGCACGCCGTTGCCGTGGACGTAGCCGTAGTTGACGCAGTCCTCGATGAGGGTGCGGAGCTTATACGCCGCGCCGCTCGCGCCGACGATACCGCCCGTCTTCTCGCCGTGGTTGAATATCTCGAGGTGGTTCTCGACGTTGGAGATCTTCACGAGCGCAGTGCTTCCGCCGCTCTTTGCGCTGATCAGGCCGACTGCGCCGCCGACGCAACCGTTGCCTTCGACTTTGCCCGAGAGGAGCTTTACGTTATCGATAGTGAGTTCCAATTCAGAATTGCTGACAAGGGCGGCCGCGGCGCGCTGGTTCACGCCGGCAGCGACATCGGTGGTGTCTATCGTTGCATATACGTCTACATCGGAGAGTTTGATATTCTTAAGCGTGGCGCCCTCGGTCAGCCCGAACAGGCCGACGCGACCGCGGTATTCGCTACCCAAGTCGAAATTGGTGCGCGACGTGAGACGGTAGATCGTGTGATTGTCGCCGTCGAACGTCCCCGAGAAGGGATACTTCTTCGCAAACTTCGTGTAGGAACTGATCTTCGAATCGGGAAGATCCATTCCGCCGATGGGCGTCCAGCTCTTGGCGACCTCTATCTTTTCGACGGGGGCATCGGGATTCTCGGGATCCGCAGGTCCATCCACTTGCTCCTTCACATTGCCGAGGTCGAGGTCCACCGTAAGTTTTATATATTTGCCCGCATAGGTCTCCGCCTCTTCCGCCTTGTTGACGTTTTGGGCGATGAGGGCAAGTTCGGAGGCGTGCGCAATCTCGATGGGATCGTCCGCCGTACCCGTGCTTGTATCCGCAATGGCAGTTGCAACGGTGCCGTCCCATACGGACATGCCGCAGGTCTCGCAAATATCGTCGCCGCCGAGGCTGTGCCCGAGAGGAGCGAGAACGAGAGATTCCTCCGTCGCCTCCTGCAGGCAATCCGCATCGAGGTACTTCGTACCGTCGAGTTCCCAATACTCTTTCGTTCCGCTGTGGATGCAGTCCCCTACCACCTGCGTGTGATGCACGGGCGTGGCCGCCGGGGGATTGTCGTCGGGCCCGGGAGGCGGAGTCTCTTCGGGTTTACAACCCGCCGCTACGACGCCGACAAGCATCACTGTTGCCAAAAGCCAAGCAAACTTCTTCATAATTTACCTCCATCTTATCAATTTGCGATTGCCCGTTCTGTTTTCGGGGCATCGCTCGATGCCGTAATAATGAGATTTTTGTAACTGCCGGAGCCGCCCGTGGAGTACAGCCCGAAGGAACCCGTCTGGAAAGCGAGCGGGTCGCTTACCTCGAAGAGGGTCTCGCCGTCCCTGTACACCGTGAAGAGGTTCCCCTTTGCCGTGATGCGGTAGGTATAGTAGCGGCCGGGCGCCGTGGGGACCTCCAGGCGGGCAAGCTCGATGCTCTTCACCTTCCCGAAGTTGTAGCGGGAGAAGGAGAGCGCATCCTCCGTGATCTGCAGATAGTACCCCTGAATGTGGCAGTAACCATCCGCAAAGTTCTGGGCGGGGACAAGGGAACTTGCAAAGTTATCCTGCCGCAGGATGACCCCGAAGGGACCCTCGCCGCCCTCGATCTTCATCTCGATCTGCGCCTCGAAATCGTGGAGGTGCCTCCCTCCGAGCCCGAGGAAGCACCGCTTCCCCTCCGCGTGCGTGGCGCCGCTCTTTCTCGTGTAGCTCCCCTCTTTCAGCCGCGCGGAGGCGGGAAGTTTGAGAAGGGTATTCGAGAAGGGGACGAACTCCGTCTTCTCGAAGGTGAAGGTGACGAAGGAGAAGGGCTCCTCGCAGCTTACCGTGACGAGATGGACGCCCACCGAGACGGGGACGGGACCGAGGAAGACGCGCACGTAGTCCGAAAGATAGGTCTTTACGGGCGGGACTTCGAGGATATGCCGCTTGCCGCCGTCGAAGCGGAGGATTATCTTCTTGCCGCATTCCCGCTTGTGGAGGACGAGGGTAAGCCCGTAGTCGCCCCTCTCCTTGAAGAGGACGCGGTAGCGCGCATACTCCTTCCCGCGGGTGAAGCGGAGTTCCTTTAACCCCGCATACTCGCCCGACCGCGTTTGGGTGGGGGCAAGGCCGCTCCCGCGCACCAGACGGCAGGAGCGCACGCCCTCTATCTCCCCCTCGGGAAGATAGGCGGAAGCGGGGATCTCGGCATGGGACTGCTTTATTTCCGCCCTGTCAGAACTGCCGAACGCATGGCGGGAGAGTGCGGTGTAGCCCACCTCGAGCTTCTTGCCGCCCATGTAGCCGATTTTTCCGCCCTGCACCGCAAGCTCCCCTTCGAGCTTGGTCATCCCGTCGAATTTCACGGTGTATTTGCCCTCTGCGCAGGCGACGAGGAAGGTGTGAAGGTCCTCATGCGAGAAGGTGTGGACAAAGGTCCCGCGCTGCACGCACGTCCTCTTGCCCTCTTCCATGCGGTACAGGAGAAGTTCTTTCGCGGAAAAGTCCGCCTTTACGTAACAATAATTCTGCGGGTCGCGCCAACCGAAGACGCACCGCGCGGCAGGGTCCCCCCGCAGGTTGAACTCCGCCGAGAAGCGGGTGTTTGCGGAAGGCTCCGCGAGCAGGAACTCCCCTACCCGCTCCAGCCCCTCCTTGCCCCGCGCCGAAAATGCGGGAGGCTCGGGAGAAACGGAGCCCGTCTTGTTGGGGGCGACCGTCATGAATCCCCCGGAGACGAGGAGACGGTCGATATTCATGCTGCGGTGGGTCATGCCGTCGGGATAGAGCCTGTCGAGATTGTGGTAGACAATGTAGTAACTGTCGAGGTCGGGTCCCAAAAAGTTGGCGGAATGCCCGTTGCCGACGTGGCCCTCATCCTCATCGCAATTTATGAGCATGGGGTTGTGCGCACCGCGGCGGAAGGAGGCGGCGACGGCGGCGGGCGACGTTTTATCGAGCTTGTCCGCAACCGCGTAACACACCTGATAGCCGGGCGTCTGATAGTGAAGACCCGTGTAGGTGAGGTAGTATTTCCCCGCGATCTTGGTGCATGCGGGGCCTTCCGTCCATCCGCCCATGAGATCGCTCGAATCGATCGCCGCGGGTTCGGAGAGGGCGGTGAGGCCCTCCGTAAGCTCCCGCACGGTGATATGGTTGGGCGTTGCGTGGAAGAAGTACATGCGCTCGTCGTCGTCGATGAGGAGGCTGCCGTCTATCTTCGTGTCGAGAGGACCCGCGTGGTAGACGAACGGCCCCTCGGGCGAGCGGGACTTTAAGATATAGTGCCCGCGCGGATTGGCGGCGTACCCCGGCGAAGTGAACATATAGAAGAAGCCGTTGAAGTAGTACACCTCGGGCGCATAGGCGTTCTGGGTGTAGAGCTTTTTCTGCCCGAAAAGGCTCGCGGCCTGCCCTTCGGGGGAGACGACATACCCGAGAGGAAGCCCCTCTCCCCTGCACTTTTCCCAATGGACGAGGTCGGGCGATTTCCACCCGCGGAGGCCGAAGTTATCGAGGCCGCTCGTCGTCGCATAGAGGTAATACATGCCGTCAAATCGCAGGATGAAGGGGTCGGCAAGACCCGTCTCCCACTGCCCTTTGATGACGGAATCGTCGACATGTCCCCCGCAATCGATATCGTCGAAGGCGGCGTTGTCGTATGTCTTCGGAAAAGTTTTCATCGATCTTTTCATCAGCCTTTCACCGCGCCGATCGCCATGGACTTAATGAAGTAGTTCTGGAGAATGAGATACAGCACGATCATGGGAAGGCAGGAGAGCGTAGCCCCCGCGAAGACGACCGTGAAGCTCCCCTCTGCCTTATACGCCGTGAAGAAGTTCGCGAGCAAGACCTGAAGGGTGTACATCTCCTCCTTGTGGAGATAGATGGACGGAGCGAAGTAGTCGTTCCACGTCCCCATGAATCCGAAGATCGCCTGCGCCGCAACGGCGGGGAGCAGAAGGGGAAGCATGATCATGAGGTGCATCTTGAAGTAGGAACAGCCGTCCACCTTCGCCGCCTCGAAGATCTCGGAAGGGACCCCGTGCATGAATTGGATGAAGAAGAACATTCTGCCCGCATTGGAGAAGAGGTGGGGTACGATGAGGGGCAGGAAGGTGTCGATCCAGTTGATCTTGGAATAGACGAAGTAGCGGGGCATCGTCAAGACGGCGCCCGGGACCATCATCCCGCTGAGAAGGAAGAGGAGCCAGAACGTCTTGTGCTTCAGGCGGAGTTTTGCGAACGAGAAGGCAGCCATGGATGTGAAGAACAGGTTGCACGGAAGTTCGCAAATGATGATGATGAACGTGTTGAGATAGCCGTGGAGGATATTGACCTCCGCGATGACCCTGCGGTAGTTCTCCCATGTAAAGGGATCGGGCCAAATGTTGAGCCTCGACGCACTGTAATGCGCAAACGTGCGGAAGGAGTCGAGGACCATGACGACGAACGGGAACATGACGAGCGCCGAGAGGAAGATGAGAATGCCGTAGACCAAGATCTTGAAAATAATAGATTTGATCTTCTCGTTCCTCTTGCGGATCTCGAATTCGTCCCGTTGGGGCTTTACGGGCACAGCTATATCCTGCGGGGCTTCCGATACGGTTTCGGGGACCAAAGTTTTTCTCTTCATCTTCTCTCCCCTCCTATAATTGAACGACCCACTTGGACGAACGGCGGAACTGTATGACCGTGACGATCATGATTATGACGCCGAGGATGAGCGCCGCCGCGGAAGCTATGTTGTAGTTGTGCTGATTGATCCCGAAGTTCCAGATGAAGTAGACCGCCGTCCGCGCGTCGGGGTCCCCCGAAGCGAAAATCGCGGAGTCGGCATAGGACTGCAACGTTCCCGAGACACGCATGATGAGCTGGTAGAAGAGGGTGGGCGTGACCATGGCAAAGGTAATGTGCCAGAACTTCTGCCATCCGTTCGCGCCGTCGAGTTCCGCCGCCTCGTAGTATTCGGGAGGAATGGTGCTGATCGAAGCATAGAAGAGGATCATGCTCCTGCCCATGCCGCAAATGGAGTTCTTGATGATGATCGCCGCGAGGACCCAGCCCTGATCGGAGAGCCACTTAATGTTGGTGCCGAAGAGATAGTTGAGGAAACCCCTGTTGATACGGGCGGGGTCGTCGAGGAAGATCTGCTGCCAGATGATGCTCGCCGCAACCACACTGCACACCGTGGGAAGATACAGAAGAATGCGGAAGATCTTGTTGTAACGGATCTTCGACCCGGAGATGAGGGCCGCAGCCATAAGCCCGAGCGCGATGACGATCGGCACTTCGATGAGGTAGAACACCGTGTTTATCATGCAACGGTAGAACTCCTGCCCGTACTGCCAATCCTTGGGATTGAAGAGCTTGGCGAAATTGTCGAACCCGACAAATTGGAAGGTGGCGGTGAGCGGCTCGAATTGGGTGACCGACAGGATAATGGCGAACACCATCGGCGCAAGGATAAATACGCTGAACGAAAGAACGCTCGGCAATATCATGAGGAAGGCGGCAATGTTCTCCCGGCGGTAGAGTCTGCCGGGAGCCAACTGCTTTGCGGGTTTCGAGGGCTTCGTTGTCCCTGCACGGGAAGCCGCCTCTACTGCGGAGGCCGCTCCCGCACAGGCCCCGATCTGCCCGTCTGCGGACACGAGGGGCGCCCTGCCCGCTTCCGTGAATTCGGCGAAAGCGGGGGTTGTCGTCTTATCTTCGTATTCTTTCATTGGATACCTCCGTCAAAGAGACGGGTTCATCTGCCGATCTTAGCGTTATAGGTCTTGACCCAGTTGGCGATCGTATCTTTGTAGAGCGCGACGAGGGCGGTGGCACTCATATCCTTTTCATAGAACTTCTGCCGCGAGACAAGGCTGTCCCATGCCGTCATCCACTCGGTGCCGAGGGTCTTCGCCTCGTAGCGGCCCGCGCCGCCGACCCTGTCGTCTTCATCGGAGAATTCGAGCATGTCGACGAAGACGCTGAGATTGGAGGGGTTCAGCGGGTGCTTGTTGCCGTCGGAGTCCGTGACCTCGGTCATCGTGAGGTACTCCTCGTACGCCATCGACTTGAGGTTGGGGACCTGCTGGCCGTGCAGCATGATATCGCGCTGCGCGTCCTCATTGTAGCAGATATATTTCGCGAGCTTCAAAGCCGCAGCCTTCTGGATGGGGGTCGTCTTGTCGCGGGCGGAGATGCAGTAGCCGATGCCGCCGAGATAGCCGATGCTCTTGCCGTCGTCCGGGGTGCCGAACTTGCCGTCCGCGCCGGGGCCGTAGGGAACGGGAAGGACCTTTAACTTATACTCCCAATACTCGGATGCGGTCGTCGCGCCCCAAACGGAGGCGCAGTCCCACGCGCCGAGCCACGAGAAGATCGCGTTGCCCGCCTTGAATGCGGTGTAGCCCTTGGAGGAACCGCTCTTGGCGTTGCTGCCCGCCATCAGGGTTCTGGTGCCCCACTGCAATTCGTGCATGAAGTCGAACGCCGCCGCGAACTGAGGCTCCTCCACACGAGAGGCGGAACCGTCTTCGGAGACGAAGCTCGCATCGTTGGAGTTGAGCGCCGCGTGTTCTTCGTAACCCGAAAGCACCCAATAGTTCTTCTGCTCGTTCTCGGGAACACCTTTGTTGAGGGCATCGATACCGTCGAGCAGGATGCCGCCGATCTCACGAAGATCGTCCCACGACATCGGGTTCTTATCGTCGAGATACTTTGCCTCCGCCTGTTCGAGGGTCATCCCATTCTTGGAGGATTCGGGCGCCGCATTGTACACTTCCTCAAAGCGGGTGAGGTTGACGCAGAACGCGTACGGGCCGATATCCTTGGGCAGACCGTAGAGCCTCCCGCCGTCGGCAAGCCCCGCGAGGAGTTTCGTCTCGGGGTTGTAGGTGTAGCGCTCGTAGCCCGCCTGCCAGATCTGGTCGAGTTCTTCTTCCGTGACGTAGTCGGTATAGTCCCAGAGAACGTTGTTGGAGACGAAGCGCAGGAAGTCGGTATCGGGGACGTAGAAGATATCCGGAACATAGTTCAGGATCTGGTTATCGAGGTTGGTGAGATAGGCCGAAGAAGTCGCGGAAACGACCTTCACGCGAATGTTCTTGTTCTCTTCCATGAACTTGTCGATGATGGGCATGTAGATCTTTTCGGATGCGTTGGAAAACTGCAGCCAGAACTCGATCTGAACGTTTTGATCCGCAGGAATCGTGATCTCGCCCGTCGACTTGTTATAATACTCGTCGATGCTCGCTCTGACGTTCCCCGCAGTGGAGCCGCCGCACGCGGTAATTGCAAAAGATGAACAGAATATCATCGATATTGCAAATCCGAACGCCGCGATTTTGTTCCCGAGTTTCATTTTTATTTTCCTCCTTTACAATAAGGTTCTTATTGTTTCATCGCGATTATAACATACCCCCCCCGCCGCTGTCAAGGCTTTTGCTCGAATTTATAAAAATTTTTTTTATCATTCGCAAATTTTCAAAATTAAAAGTGAAATTTTAAGAAAAATTTTTTGATATTGCGCCAAAAGTCTTGACGAAATTAAATTTTTATGTTTATAATAGAAATGATAAAACGCACGCGCCCCCCGCTGAAAAAATTTTTCGGGTTTGCGCATGCGGGGAGGAAAAGAATGAAGTTTCGCAGAACTATAGGGTCCGTTCTTCTCGGCGTCTTCCTGTTCGGGTCCATGGGGACCGTGGCGGGCTGCGGGGGCGGATGGAACGGCAGCGTCTCCGAATCGCTCTCGGGAGCAGGCACGCAGCAGGATCCCTACCTCATCCAGAGCGGCGGCGACCTCGCGTATTTGCGCGACAAGCTGAACGCGGACGAGGCGTCCTACAAGAGCGCCACCTACTCGCTCGGGCAGGACATCAACCTCGGCGACCGTGAGTGGACCCCCATGAAGGGCTTTGCGGGGACCTTCCTCGGGAACGGGCACAAGATCACCCATCTCAAGGTCACGAAGGCGGGAGAGAACAGCGGGCTGTTCGCCTCCCTCTCGGGCGCCGTCGTAAAAGACCTCTCCGTCTCCGCCGAGATCCAATGCGCGGCGAAGAGCGGCATCCTCGCGGGCGAGGCGGCGGGCAACACCGTCATCTCGAACGTCACGGTGAGCGGGTCGCTTACGGGGAACGACCAGTCGCAATACCTCGGCGGCATTGTGGGTTACATAAACACCGAGGGCGTGACGACGATCTCCGACTCCGTGAACAATGCGGAGATCAGCGGTCTCACCTATGTGGGCGGCATCGCGGGCGTCAATGCCCTGTGCGACGTCGTCTACGATTCCTGCGTCAACAACGGCAAGATAAGCGGCAAGCAGAATATCGGCGGCATCGCGGGTTACAGCTTTGCGCGCTCGGCAAGCACGGCGGGCAAATTCGTCGACTGCCGCAACAACGGCACGGTCGACGGTGAAAAGAACCTCGGCGGCATCACGGGCACGGCGAACCTGCCCCTCATCCGCTGCACCTCCGGCCCCTCTGCCGCCGTCACGGCGGACGACGGGTTCGAGAAGATCACGGCGGGCGGCATGGCGGGCTTTGCCGCTCCCTTCATCGGGAAGCTGTGCGGCCTCTCCAACTACGACGGACAGAGGTCTTTCTCGCAGATGACCGACTGCACCGACGAGTTCGGCTGGGCGGTGACGACGACCGAGCAGAGCGGTTGCGTCCGCTTTGTGGACTATAAAGACAAGGTCTACCTCTTCGGCACGACCAATAAGTATGCGGTCTCCGAGGACGGCGGGCGCTCCTTCGGCCCCTTCACGACGATCAGCACCGGCTCTACGCCGACCGAGATCGGCCCCTCCGAAATCGACTGCCCCGCCAACGCCCAGCACAAGCTGAACGACGTCGGCAACACCCAGCCCTTCGTCCTGAAAGACGGGAGACTTGCGATCTTCTACCGTGCCCACTACAAGGGGACCTTCTCGGGCGGGACCTTCTATCCTTACAGCTCCATCCGTATCCGCATCAGCGACAAGAACGGCGTGTTCAACCCCAACGACGAGCCGATCATGCTGATCGAGACCGGTTCCTCCGTCTCCACAAGAAAGACGGGCGGGCTGTGGGAACCCTTCCCCATGTACCTCGAGGACGGGACGATCGCCGTCTACATTGCAAGCGACGTCCACCTCTCCGAAGAGAGGACCGCGTACGGGCGCACGATCCCCGCGCTCGATCCCTCCCTTCTCTCGGCGGGCGATTCCCAAAACATTATTATGGTCCCCCTCACGATCGAGGACAATGCGACCGAGGTCGGCAAGGGCATCACGATCGGGACGACCGAACTTGCGATCAAGGGTTCCAAGACGAATGAGGAAGGCACGGGCGACGGCCAGACGGAAGCGGACGGCGTTGCAGCGGGCAACCACGGGAACACCGACGCCCGCCCCGGCATGCCGGTCGTAACCACCCTTAAAGACGGCAGCTATGCCATGATCGTGGAATCCTGCGACGAGCAGAAAGACTTCTGGGATCTCGAAGAAGACAGGATCCCCGCGGGATACAACGGCAATGCCTTCCCCATGGTCATCCAGATCTCCTATTCGAAAGACGGACACAAGTGGACGCAGCCCGAGACCATCGTCCGCCCCGCGGTCATCGGCAAGAAGTGCGCCGCGCCCGGGATCGCGACCCTCCCCGACGGCAGGGTGATCATCACCTACCACACGACGATGGACTATGTGGGCGGCACCCCGAACGACTCCGCCCGCATGCAGCAACTCACGGCCGCCGTCTCCAAAGAGGTTTTGACCTACGGGGCGCAACTCAAAGTGAGTTACCGCTACGCGGTCGACAAGGTCTCCGAGGACAAGAACAGCTCGTTTATCCAGCTGCCCCTCTACCGCTACAGCGAGAACGAATCGTGCGTGTGGGGGAACGTCAACGTCCTGAAGAACGGGCGGGTGTACATCGGCGGACAGCACGCCATCAACACGGTCAACGGCAGCACCGTTACCTCCGCCACCAAGTGGACCCTCATCATGGAGCGGGACGCAAGCGACCTCCCGAAGGCTTAACGCTTTCCCCATCCGAAAATACGGCAAGGACCCATGGTTTCCCCATGGGTCCTCTTTTTTGCACCCCATGTCGCGATTTTACGGATTTCCCCGCATGCCCATTCCCGCGCCACACCGCCCGAAGGCGGCATGCCGCCGCAACACGTCACCCCGCCAAAATACGTCACCCCGAGCGTAGTCGAGGGGTGACGTACATGGACGGAATGACATGACGAACGAGGGAAGGCCTGCATCACGGCACAAAAGATCCCCCGCCGTGGGGCGGGGGAATAGGGGGGAATTGGGGATCATGCGAGGCTGTCGAATTGCAGTCCCGCATACTTGGCAAATTCTTTCAGAGCGCGGGTGTAGTCGCCGGGGACTTCACTCATGTGGTGGATATACGGTCCCTCCACCATCTTGCGCTCGAGGGCGGGCAGGTCTTTGAACTCCGCCCACATGTAAGTCCCCGTCGTCGCGGGACCTTTCACGGTGTGTACGGTCTCGGCAAACAGGTAATAATTCCCCCTGTCGGCCTGAAAACGTGCGATCGTGTATTCGCCGTCTTGGAGTCTGAACGCGGGCTTCCCGCCGCAGATGCGGGGCTTTCCGACGCTGTATTTCGTGGGGAAGGGGCCGCAGTGCCACAGAAGTTCCGCATTCTCGTTTTCGGGGTGACGGCTCGTGAATTCGCCCTGTATGGGCTTCTCTTTGCCGCGCGTCGCCGCAAGCAGAAGTGCGTTCGTGATCGCCATGTGGATATCCGATTCGCAGATGACGTAGATGCCCCGTGCGGCGAGGACGCTCATCGCAAGGCAAGGGTACACCCCGCCCCACGCGACTTTAAGCCCCGTCCAGCATTCGCCGCTGATGAGGTTGCAGTTGTACGTCTTCGCAAGGTCCTCGTAGAACAGCACATACGCCATCGAGCGCATGAGAAGTTCCTCGGAGCTTTCGCCGACGTCGAACATCTTTTTGAGAGATGCGACCTCGCGGGCGAGGTCCTCCTGCCGCGTCTCCCATATCGCATTGAGAGCGACGCCCGCCTCCGCCAAATTGACGGGGGTCACGCCGATGCCGAATTTCTCGCAGAGTTCGAGTTCGTTGTACATGACGGAGCGGAAGGGCGAGACGCGCGTCCCCACCGAGAGAATGCGCAGGTCCTTGAAATTCTTCACCATGCAGGCAACGGAAAGGAAGGTGTTCAACCCCTCGCGGAAGGCGGGAACCTCGATATCGCAGTTCTCGATATAGGAGAAGGGGATATTGTTCCTGCGGAGCTGTTTCCCGATGGCGAACAGCCCGCACTGCGTATCGGTGTAGCGGAGCCCCTCCGAATAGTTCCTGTCGCGAGGGCCCCAAAGGAGAGTGGGGACGCGGAGCTGTTTGGCGACCTCCCCCGCCGCCTCTTCGTTGCCGAAGTTGCAGGCAAGGATGAAGAGCGCATCGATCTTCTCCTTGCGGAAGTATTCCGCCACCCTGTCGCAATCGGCGTTGAGGCGGAGGATCCCCTCCTCGTTCAGCCAATCGAGATCGACGAATTCCGTGTCCGCATCTGCGAAGTGTTCCTTGATATAGGGAACGCACTTCTCTTTGTTCTCCATCGCATATTCCGCCTGAAAGATCCCGACGAACTTTTCCTTGCGGTACCTGCGAAGGGGCAGCAGTCCCACTTTCAGATGATAATTCAGCATACAGACCTCCTATTTTCTCTCCGATAAAAATTTTTGTACTTCACCGTAATCGGGCAATGCGTTGCGCACGCCCGCACGCGTACACTTGATCGCCGCCGCCGCGCTCGCGAAACGGCAGCACTCCTCTCTCGCCATACCCCTTAAATACGCCGCGAGGAAGGCGCCGTGGAAGGTGTCGCCCGAGCCGTTGGAATCCACACAGCGGACGGGGAACCCGGGGTAAGCACGGCAGGCGCCGTCTTCATAATACAGCCCGCCCTTTGCGCCCTGCGTGACTGCGAGTACCTCGGGGGAATAGGCGCTTTGCAGGGCGAGCATCGCCTCCTCCGCCGTCCCCTTTCCCGTTTGGGCGAGGGCGAATTCCTCGGACGGGATGAGGATATCGGCATACGGGAGAAGCTCCCCTATGCCCTCGTAATTGCCGCCCGCGTCGAGGCTTACCTTCACGCCCCGCCCGCGCGCATACTTCGCCGCGGCGATCGCCGAACGGAGATAGTTGCCGTCGAGGTGGAGGACGTCCGCCCCGTCGATCGCGGAAAACAGCACGTTCTCCTCCCTATCGGGCAGGGTGCCGCGGTCGAACACGCAGGTGCGCGAACCGCTCTTCTCCGAGAGAAGGATATAGGACGTGAACGCCTTTGTCCCCTTGACGCAGACGGTACGGTCGGTGCGGACGCCGAACCGCGCGAACTCCTCAAGAAGCCGCGCGCCGTTTTCGTCGTCCGAGACGCCGCCCAAATACTCCGCCGAAACGCCGAGCCTTGCGAGCGCGACGAGCGCATTTCCGACCGGGCCGCCGCCCGTCGAAAAGACGCTCTCCGCCCGCGCCTTCTTGTCCTCCGCGGGATATTCCCGCATACAGATCACCGTATCGAGGACGTTTGCACCGATGCCGACTACCCTTTTCATGCGCGGTTTTCCGCCCCCAGTACCTTGATTTTCGATTCTGCGAAGGATTGCACCGCCTCGATCGGGGAATGCTCGCCCTCCATGAAGAGGTCGATCCCGACGATGGACTTATCCCGCGAACGGCAGCCGTCGAGGAAGGAATAGCAAAGATCTGTGCTGAAATTCATCTTGCGGACGCCCGCCTCCACGGCGGCGCGGATCTGCTCGTCGGGAACGCCGCTCCCGCCGTGCAGAACGAGCGGGGTGTCCGTCCGTTCCTTGATGGCGCGGATGCGCGCAATGTCGAGCATGGGCGCCTGTTTGTACCGCCCGTGCGCCGTGCCGACCATGACGGCAAGGGCGGAGACCCCCGTCTCGCGGATGAACTCCTCCGCTTCGGCGGGATCGGTGTATTCCGCCTTGACCGTTTCATCGCCGTCCGCGGCCTTCCCGACGTGCCCGAGTTCCCCTTCCACGCCGACGTTCACGTACCCCGCGAGGCGGACGGCCGCACCCGTGCTTTGCTTGTTTTCCTCCAAGGGGAGGGCGGAACCGTCGTACATGATGCCCGTCATGCCGAGGCGGAGGGAGCGGACGATCTCCTTCTCCCCCGCGCCGTGGTCGAGGTGGAAGGCGACGGGAACGGGCGACCTGTGTGCGAAATCAAGCACGATGGGCGCCACGCCCTCGGCAAAGCCCGAGGTCACGAGCCGCGAATAAAATTGCAGGATGACGGGAGAGCGGAGCTTTTCCGCGGCGTTCATCACGCCCTTCACCGTCTCGAGATTGTACACATTGAATGCGGGAATGCAGAATTTTTTCTCCTCGGCAAGCCCGAGGATCTCCTTAAGTCCTATCAGCATAAACTTCCTCCCTGTCGGTTTATATCAGTTCGCGCGCATCCGCCACGATGCCGTAATCGGCATAGCCGAAGATGCGCTCCTCTCTGTTGGAATTGACGGCGATCACCGTGCCCGAGTTCTCCATCCCGCAGGTGTGCTGGACGGCGCCCGAGATGCCGATCGCGACATACACCTTGGGGTTGACGATCTTTCCCGTAAGCCCCACTTGCGCCTCGTAGGGAAAGGCGCCGCTGTCCGCCGCAACGCGCGAACAGCCGATCTCCCCGCCGAGCCTTTCGGCAAGGGCAACGATCTCCTCTTTTGCGCACAGCCCCCCTCGCCCGACGGAGAACATGAGGTCCGAACCGCGGCAAGCCGTCTTTACGGTCGCCATCGAGACGGGGCTCTCCGCCACGATATCCGCAATGACGTTGCCGCCGCAGGCGGGACGCGTCATCACCGCTCTCCCCTCCCGCACCGAGAAATCGATGCAGTCGGCGCACAGCCCCGCACCGAGCAGGACGGCGGTGCGCGCCGCGAGTTCCTTGTAGCGGTCCGTCCCCTCCCAAAGCACCGTGCGGTATCCGCCCGATGCGATCTCCTCCGCGATCTCTTCGGGCGTTTTTCCCGATACGTCGAGGGAAACGGCGCCGCGGGCGAGCTTCTGCGCCGCCTCCGCCGCTCCGCCGACAAAGGCACAGCGGCCGAGAAGTCCCTCTCCGATCTTCGTTCCCTCCGCGCGGACGGGGGTCTTTTTCAGCCCCTCGGCGATGAGGGAGGGAAGGGCGGAGGGGGGGACAAAGGTGCATACGCGCCTGCCCACCGTACTCTCGCGGGAGGAGACGACGCGCGTCGGCGAACCCCGCAGTCCGCACCTTTCGGGATCGAGCCGCAACACGGCGTTGTCCCACACCTCCGTCTCCCCCGCCGAGGAGAAGATGGAGGGAAAGCGCAGGGCGCAGATCTTTTCGAATGCCGCCACATACCTCTTCTGCGGGAAGACGGTCTCCCCTCCTCGCAGGCAAAGGGACTTGCCGTCCGTCTGCATGACCTTGTTGTAAAACTCCAACCCCATGCGCTGGGCGAGCATGGCGGGGACTTGCCCCGTATCGCCGTCTACGCTCTGCCTTCCGCAGAACACGGCGTCGAACTCGAGGCGCCCGAGCGCCTCGGAGAGAATGTAACTCGTGGCGATCGTATCCGACCCCGCATAGGCGCGGTCGGAGAGCAGCACGGCCCTGACGCCGAGGCGGGTGAGCGAGCGCATCGCATCCGCCGCCGCGGGGGGCGCCATGGCGAGCGCCGTGACCTCTCCCCCCAAACGGAGCGCCGTTTCGAGCGCGGCGCCGTCGAACGGGTTCAGCTCTCCCCTGTAAAATTTCAGAAGGACGACGATCTTATTTTTCATGGAAAAACTCCGCGTAGAACGCGGCAGCCCTCTTGTATTTTACGAACATTTCGCCGTAAAACTGCGTACGGGCGGGGTCGGGATAGGTCTCCCCCGTCTTCTTTCCGCAGCGGCGGATCCCCTCGTCGAGGGTAGAAAAGAAGCCCGCGGCAACCGCGGCGCACACCGCGGAGCCGAAGGACGAATCGTTGTTTTCGGTTGTCACGAGGACGAGATCGAGGACGTCGGCAAGGATCTGCCGCCAGAGATCGCTCTTCGCCCCGCCGCCGATCGCGTAGGCGCGTCCCCCGAGGCGTACCCCCTTTTCGAGGAGGTACCGCTTGCAGTCGAGGAGACTCATCGCCACGCCCTCCATGACGGCGCGGGCAAAGTGCCCCTTGCCGTGTTCCGCCGAGACGCCGAGGAACCCACCGCGGAGGAGGGGATCGGAATAGGGCGTGATCTCGCCGCGGAGATAGGGATGGAAGAGTAGCCCGCCGCTTCCCGCGGGGACTTCGGCTGCGAGCCCGTCGAACTCCCTGTAGCTTCCGCCGAAGGTATCGCGCAGCCAGCGGAGAGACGCCGCCGCCGACTTCGTCCCGCTCCCGGGATAATACAGCCCGCTCTTCAAGTGGGAGTAATTGAGAATGCTCTTATCGGGATAGATGCGGTCGTCCACCGTGCAGATCCTGCCCGCCGTGGCGAGTTTGACCGTCATATCCCCCTTGTTTACGCCGCCCGCCGCGAACACTTCCATGACGGTGTCCGTCGCGCCGCAGATGACTTTCGTCCTCTCCGAAAGCCCCGTCTCCCGCGCAACGGCGGGGAGTACGGTGCCGACTTCCTCCATCGGTTCGACGATGCGGGGCATGTTTTCCTTCCGAAGCCCGACAATGCCGAGGAGGTGTTCGTCCCACTCCTTTTTATCGAAATCGAGGAGCATGCTCCCCTCTGCCTCGATGCGGTCGGTGACGAAGTCCCCCGTAAACTTTCTGCGGACGTAGTCCTTGGCGAACACGACTTTTCTTACCCGCGCGAATGCCTCGGGGAAGTTGTTTTTAAGGTATAAGATCTCGGGCAGAGACCACACGGTATCGACGCGGTGCCTGCACTTTCGGAAGATCTCGTCGCCGTAGCGCTCTTCGAGGAACGCCTTCTCGCGGTAGGAGCGGGTGTCCGTCCAATAGATCGCGGGAGCGACGGGCACGAACTGCCCGTCCGTCAGAACGGCGGTGTGCGTCGCCGCGTCGAAACAGATGCAGGCGATGTCCTCGCCGCGGAACCCCATGCCGAGAACGGCGCAGATATTCGCGCATGCGGCTCGGTACCAATCCTCGGGGTCCTGCTCCGCCCTGCCGTCCCCGCCGTAGTCGGTGGGATACTCGGAGGACGCCGTCGCGACGACCCTGCCGCGCTCGTCTATGAGCGTAGCTTTCCCCGAGCCGCCGCCGAAATCGATTCCCAATGCGTACATAGTTGCTCCCTTCCCATTCGGGATTTTCTCCCGTCTCTTTTAAGAAGCTCCCCGTGTTTTCCGCCGCCCTCTCCCTGAAAGGACGGTTATTTTGTCATCCACTTATGCGCCTCTTCGGTGACGCTTAAAAGCCCGCGGCGCTTGCCCGCCATGATCCAGAGGCAATAGTTACGGTATCCGGGCGCCACCGTGAAGGGATGGTAGCCCTTGGGGATCTCCACAAAGTCTCCCGTCTTTACCCTGTACGCCTCGTCGATCGTGCCGTCCGACGTGTAGACCATCTGCACGCCGAAGCCCTGCGGCTTATCGAATTCGAAGTAGTAGATCTCGTCGAGGAAGGCTTCGGGCGGGGCATCCACGTCGTGCTTGTGGGGCGGGAAACTCGCCCAGCTGCCGTCTTTCACCCAGAACTCCCCGATATAGAGTTTGTCCGCGGGCACCGTCTCGGGGAAGGTGAACGCCACTTCGCGCACATACGCCCCCTTGCCGAAGGTACTCATCGCCACGTCCTTTGCGCGGGTGCAGACGGCGGGGTGATCCTTTTCGGCGCGTGCCTTGCATACGCAGATCTTCACGTCTCCCCCCACGGCCGTCACCGTAAAGGGCTTGTTCCTGCCGACATAGACGGACTCCGCCGCCGTGCCGTCGAACACGCTCTTGCGCACGCCGACCTTGGGGAAGGAGAATCCCTCGCCCTCTACCGAACACGTCCCGTAAAGGACGATGAGAACAAACTCCTTGCCCGGTTCGTCGACCGTATAACTCGTCCCGTCCGCAAGTTTGAGCATGTCCGCCTCCTCATAGGTGAGGGGGCTGTTGCGCTCCGTGACGATGTGTTCGTAGCCGTATTTTTCGCTGTACCTTTTCAAGAGATCCATATCTTCCTCCCGTTTACAGATTTTCGAGCAGCATTTCTTCGACGGAGATCACGCGGGAGCCTTCGGGACAGGTCTCCTTGAGAAGGACATATTCCGCGGGATTTTCCGTGACGACCGTGCGGCATTCCATGTTGTTTGCGTTCTCCCACCGCTTGAGGGCAACGGCGCGCTGCACTTCGGGCATATAGGTACGCATGACGAGGTGCCCCGCAAGATTCGCCTCCTTCCCGAAAAGCAGCATCTCCCTGTTCTCGCCGGCGCACTCCACGAGGCTGCGCACCGTCTCCGTGTCGTCGAGATCGCGCGCATAGGCGTAGTTATCCTGCACGGTGTAGACGTTCTTCCCCTTCTTCACGCCGAGCTTTTTGCCGCGGATAAGGCCGAGCAGGAAGGCGTTGAAGCCGACGATCTCCGCATGTACCCCGATCCCCCACTCCTTGTATTCGTGGAGGAGGAGCTTGAGGTCCGCGGGGTCGTACACCACCACGGTGCGGTAGCCGTTCAGGATCTTCGCGCACGCCTCCGCCGCCGCGCGGGTCTCCTCCGTCTTGCCCGTGAGGAACCACATGGCAGCGCCCGTATCGCATGCCTTTTCGTCGAGCGCGGCCTCAACTCCCGCACGGGAGAGAAGGTCCAGCGCCTCTTTGACGCAACCGGGGGCGCAATAGAGCGCATCTTGCCCTGCGAGGAAGAGGGTCCCGCTCTTTTTGCCGAAGAGCGGGGAAAGGCTCCCGTCCGCCTTCGCGCCGTACACGTTGCCCGTCTCCGCATATTTTTTGAGAAGGTCTGCGATATAGGGCGGGATGCACCCTTCGAGGACGGCCTGCGTCTTCACCGTCTGCACAAATTCCTTGGGGTCGAACCCCGTCATGCAGTTGTTCGTGCATGCGCCGCAGAGACTGCATTCATAGAGATTGTCGACGACGTTTTCGAGCTTCTCCGCCCCTCTTGAGACCATGGAGACGGCGAGAGCGCGGGCGCGGGCCGTATTCCGCTCCTGCCCCGTGGCGTTCCCGATGGGACACACATGGCGGCACATCCAGCAGAATCTGCAGTTGTCGAGGATATAATTCGTGTTTTCACTCACTCTCATGATTTCTCTCCCTTTTTATAATCCGAGCTTGAACGGGTTCATGATGCCGTTGGGATCGAGAGACTTTTTCAGCCCCTCAAAGACCTGCATCGCCGGACCGTATTGTTCCTTCATCAGTCTGCCGAGCTTGAGGCCGACGCCGTGGTGATCGTTGACGACGCCGCCGTTCTCGAGCGCCGCCCTCACGCCGACCGACCAGATCCTGTTGTGCAGGCGCATCGCCTCCGCGGGATCTTCGGGCACGAATTCCTTTTCGACGATGAACCGGTCGTATACCATACACCCCCACTCGTACCAATGGGAGAAGTGCGCGATGAACTTCACATGCTCGAACTGCGTCTCGATGGCCTTCTTCATCGCCCAATAGATCTTCTCGATCTTATCGTAGGGCGCGATCGTATCCATGGTGCCGAACATCTGCGGAATATCGAGCATGTGCCCCGGGTAGAAGAAGGTGATCTTCTCCTTCCACCACTTCTCGCCGTATTCGCTCCCGAGGTCCTCCGCCCCGTATTTCCCGAAGACGGAAAGCACGATCTTCTCTTCCACCTCCACGAGTTCCTTCGGCCCCTCGTAGGCAAGCGTCATGAAGGCGCCGGGCTTCTGCACGCCCACGATCTTTTTGATGAGCGAGACCGTCTCCGCCTCGTCGAAGAGCCGCATGACGCTCGGCTTGAATTTCTGCAGAACTTCCTTTGCCGCAAGGAAAGCGGAGTGCATGTCCTTAAAGAGGAACCCGCGGAACTTGCGCGATTCGGGCTGCTCGTAGATCCGCATCTGCGCCTTCGTGATGATGCCGAGCGTCCCCTCCGAGCCGATGAAGATCTGGTTGAGGTCGGGCCCCGCCGCATGCTTGGGCGCGGGAGACGTCTCGATAATGTCGCCGTTCGGAAGCACCACTTCGAGCTTTAACGCCATGTCGTCGATCTTGCCGTATTTGGTGGAGACGACGCCGATGCCGCGGTGCGCGAGGAATCCGCCAACCGTGGAGCAGGTGAGCGAGGAGGGATAGTGCATGGTGGTACACCCCTTTTCGTTCGCCGCCCACTCGACGTGCTTATAGATGGCGCCCGCCCCGCACTCGACATACATGGAATCGGTGTTCACATCATAGATTTTATCCATGCGCTTCGTATCGAGGACGATGCCCCCCGCAACGGGAATGGCGCCGCCCTGCGTGCCGCCGCCCCCGCCCCATGTGGTGACGGGGATCTTGTAGTAGTTTGCGATCTTCAGAACCTTGGAAACTTCCTGCGCATCCTTGGGGGAGACGACGAAATCCGCCTCGGGCATTCTCCTGCCCCTGTCCGCCCACATCCTCGAGAGCCAGAAATAGTCCACGCTGTGCGTGACCCTGTCGATCTCCTTGGTTGAACAATTCTCCCTCCCGATTGCATCCTCAAGTTCCGTCAGTACCTGCGTGAATAAGAAATCGTTCATGATTACCTCGTAAAAAATTTTTATTTTTTCAGCGTTTCTCTTGGCTACATTATAACACTATATGAAAATTTTTTCAACTGTTTCGCGAAAAAAAATTAAAAAATTTTTCCGGCGTGAAAATTTTTTTGAACATTCGGAGCGTTTGGCGCAAGTCGGCGAAAAAATAAAACCGAAAAAGAATTTACTTTTTCCGAGTATTGTGATATAATACGATAAAATAAGGTCTCGTAAAAAAATTTTTTTCGGATAAGGGTACCGATGGATAACACACTTTTGGATATCAAGATCCTCTACGACAAGATGAGCGTCTCCGAAAAGAAGGTCGCCGACTTTCTTTCGAGCAAGCCCTATGCCGTCCCCTCTATGACCATTTCGCAGCTCGCGGAGACCTGCGGCGTGAGCGAGGCGACGATCGTCCGTTTCACAAAACGGGTCGGTCTCGGCGGGTATCAGCAGCTCCGTATCGCCTTTGCGCAGGTGAGCGGAAGTCCCATAAACGAGGGCATCACCGTTACCGATTCCCCCTATGATATCTACTCGAAGATCTGCAACGATATCTATTGCTCTCTCGAGAAGACGAGGGGCGCACTCGACGCGGAGCAGATGCAGAAGGCGTGCGACATGATCATCGCCGCGGAGGATATCCTCGTGTTCGGGCTGGGGAACTCCGCCGCGATCGCGCAGGACGCCTCCCACAAGCTCTTCCGCCTCGGCCTCAACGCGCACTTCTTCACCGACAACCACATGCAGGCCATCGCCGCCTCGCACACCTCGGATAAGAGCCTCATCATCGGCATCTCCCACTCGGGGAGAACGCGCGACATTGTGGAATCCATAGAGCTTGGCAAGCAGAACGGGGCCAAGTCGATCGCCATCACGAACTGCGAGAAGTCGCCCATCAGCAGGGTGTGCGACGCCGTCCTGTATACCGCGTCCGACGAGACCAACTACCGCGTCCTCGGACTTTCCTCCCGCCATGCGCAAATGGCGATCGTGGACTCCGTCTATTCCTACCTCGTGTGCCACCTCGAGCAGTCGAAGGAATATATCTACCGCACGGAGACCGCCGTCGCCCCCAAGCGCTATCCGCAAAAGAAAGAGCGGAAATCGTAACACTTCGCAAAAAAATATGTTTCCCCCGCTTTCCGAGGCGGGGGATTTTTCATGGGGCGGAGGAGCTATACCTATTTATATATAAGTATCTTTTCGGCTCCGTCCGACCGGGGGCGCGTTTTTCGCACCCCATGTAGCGTTTTTGCCCGTATACGGGCTTTTTTCGGGCACGAAAAAAGAGCGGGGATCGCCCGCTCTTTCCGGTTCTTTTTACAGGGTCGCGAAATACTTGATCGTGCGGACCATCTGCGAGGTGTAGCTGTTCTCGTTGTCGTACCACGAAACGACCTGCACCTGATAGGTATCGTCGTCGATCTTGGTGACCATGGTCTGGGTCGCATCGAAGAGAGAGCCGTAGGTGATGCCGATCACGTCGGAGGAGACGATCTGCTCTTCGGTATAGCCGAAGGACTTGGAAGCAGCCGCCTTCATCGCCGCGTTGATGCTGTCCTTGGTGACTTCCTTGCCTTTGACGACGGCGACGAGGATGGTCGTGGAGCCGGTGGGCACGGGAACGCGCTGTGCGCTGCCGATGAGTTTGCCGTTGAGGGCGGGGATGACAAGCCCGATCGCCTTCGCGGCACCCGTGGAGTTGGGAACGATGTTGACGGCCGCCGCGCGCGCTCTTCTGAGGTCACCCTTGCGGTGAGGCCCGTCGAGAACCATCTGGTCGCCCGTGTAGGCGTGAACGGTGGTCATGATGCCCGAGACGATGGGATACGCCTTGTTGAGGGCGTCCGCCATGGGGGCGAGGCAGTTGGTGGTGCAGGAAGCGGCGGAGATGATGGTATCCTCGGGCTTGAGCGTCTTCTCGTTGACGCCGTAGACAATGGTAGGCAGGTCGTTGCCCGCGGGAGCGGAGATGACGACCTTCTTCGCGCCTGCATCGATATGGGCCTGCGCCTTTTCCTTCTTGGTGTAGAAGCCGGTGCATTCGAGGACGACGTCTACGTCGAGTTCCTTCCAAGGCAGGTTGACGGCCTCTTTCTCCTTATAGATCTTGATGGTGGTGCCCTTAACGGTGATCGTGCCCTCTTCGTCGTTCGCGGAGACGGTGTCCGCATAGGCGTATCTGCCCTGCGCGCTGTCGTACTTCAGAAGGTGCGCGAGCATGGTGGGGCTTGTCAGGTCGTTGATGGCGACGATCTCGTAACCCTTCGCGCCGAACATCTGGCGGAATGCGAGACGGCCGATGCGACCGAAACCGTTGATTGCTACTCTGACGTTTGCCATAATGATGAATTCCTCCGATTCTTTCATTGACGGATCTTACCGTCTTTTTCCAAACCTTATTTTACCATATTCCACGGCTTCCGTCAATGCTTTTTTTTGTTTTTTTTGTCTGACGGAAATTTTCGTGCAAATTGCCCGCAACGAACAACCCCCGCGCGCAAAAGGCACGGGGGTTCGTTTAATCGACCGCGTCCGCGATGAAGAGACAGATGCCCGCGGGGATGCTGAAAAAGAGGAACGTGCATACTTTGAACGCCGTGCCCGCGTTATCGTTCCACTGCACCAACCGCCAACCGTATACCGTCATGGGGATTGACCATGCGAGCGGCACAAGCGAAACAACGCAAGTGAGAAATTTCCACTCAAGATACGGTTCACTTGCAATAATGATACAACTTATTACGCAAGCGAGACAGGAAAGGGTCATGAAAACGGCGGCGACGATGCGAAAAACAAGGCCTCCCCTGCCCCGTGTCGCAAAATAGTCGTCCGCCCGTTTGCCCTGCGCCTTTAAGGGGGACGGCCCGCTCCCTCCCGCGGAGGACAGTCCGCCTTTATGGCTTGCGTTATACTGCCTGATCAACGCTTGGATGCGCGCCTCGTCCTCCGTGTTCGTCGTCGAAAGCCCGCAATAAAATGCCTCCGGAAATTGATAGCAGACCTCTTTGTCCTTGAATTGCACCGTGATCGTCTTTCCGTCCCACCTCTTCAAAGTCCCCGCGCCCCGCTGTTCATGGTAGAGCGGCATGCCGATGATACTCTCCATTTCTCCCTCCAGAAAATATCTCTTATATGGATTTCTTCCATTATACATATTTTCAGTATTTATGTCAAGAGGTGCGTAGTGAAAATATTTAGATTTCGAATGTACATATTGTAAAATGGAGCTATGGATAAATCGTTCATCGCCGACCGCTATGCCGTCATCCGCCTTGCGCACGGCATTTCGGGGAGAAAACTGAGCTGCGAACTCGGGCAAAGCACCGAGTATATCAACCAGATCGAGAATGGGAGATCGCTGCCCTCTGTGGAGGGGCTTCTCAATTTTTGCGACTACTTCCACATTTCCGTGGGGGAATTTTTCGAGGACAAGTTCCGCTATCCCGTGGAATACGACAAGATCATCGGAGAGCTGAACAAGATGGACGCGATCGCGCTGAACACCGTCTACGACCTATTAAAACTCATCAACGACAAGAGGGGCTGAACGCCTCTCTTTTTCGGTCCGGCTCTTTGCCGCTTTCTTGTTCCGTCCTCTTTTTTGCCGCCCGTCCGCAGTTGCGGGCGGGCGGCAAAAAACGCCACGGAGGGCGAAGCATATCTTGAAAGATTCACTCACTCCGCCTACGGCTCCGTTCGGAATGAGGAACGCGCGCCCGCCCCCTCCGCGGGAGGGAGGGGCGGCAATCGTGCATGCCCACCCCCGCCCCTGCGGGGCACCCCCTCCTGTGGAGGGGGCAAGAGAAACTGTAATCGAGGGCGACGCGAGCCGCATGTCATTCTGCCCCGCCTGCTTTTATACGTCATGTCTCGACGATGCTCGACATGACGTGTGCCCGCCCCGCCTGCGATACACACGGTATAGCCCGCGCCAGGTTACCGCGTCATCCTGCCCCGCCCGCAGCTATGAATGCTATCGAAGGGCGGCACAAGCGCACAGCGCGAAGTAGCCGACAGGGTAGGAATAAAAACGCAAAAGCCTATCGTGCGAAGGATCCCGAAGTACGAAGTCCGCATTACTTAATCATCGCTTATATCCTCGGGATTCTTCACCCCCACCGAGTGTTCCGCATAACGAAGTCAACCGCGGGGGGTTCAGAATGACGCGTAAAACAGGCGGCAGCCCCGAAATAATGCGGGGGTTCAGAATGACGCGTTGAACAGGCGCGGGACGCACGTCATGTTGAGCGAAGTCGAAACATGACGTGCGGTATACCGTCACCCCTCGACTACGCTACTTCGCCTTACGGCTCGTGCCACCCTT